>CAITXU010000001.1 GCA_903896505.1 uncultured Verrucomicrobiota bacterium
GCCCCAGGGCGAGGCGCGAGGAGGGAACATACACGACAGGTCTGTGACCGACGAGCAACGAAGCCCTGGGGCATTTAAGGCGCAACCCGCAGGGCCGCAGTTCTTTTCAGCTCACGCTTCGTTGCTCGCTCCTCACAGACCACTGCGGGTATGCTCGTCACTCGTCGCCTCGCGGGAGCCGAAAATCCCTCGCGGCAAACAGTAAGCTATTTGGGATACACGACACGAGGGAAGACCTTCCCTTTCGGTTCCGTCCGCCAGATCCAGTGATGGTCGCTCGTGTCGGGGTGGGGGGAGATGCGAAGAATCATCTTGATCCTTCTATAGGTTCGTCCAAAACCAAGGACGTCGATTGCGCCCGTAGCTCAGTTGGATAGAGCATCTGCCTTCTAAGCAGAGGGTCGCGCGTTCGAATCGCGCCGGGCGCACCACTTAGCCATGCCCTGATTGCTTGAGGAGATGATTGCTTAAGGATGTCGGTAGGGGACTACCGAAGAAGTGTTGGGAGGCCCTGTCCGGCGGTCCTCGGAAGATGGCCAACTCGCGAAGCAGCCAGATTGATGAGGTGAATCACCTCAATCAGGAAATCCGGGGCTATTTTTCGCCGGATTTTTGCCGCCGGAGTCCAACTTCACCGACGATATCTTCAAACTCGGCTTTTGAGACCTGCTCGAGCTCGCGCCCGGTTCGGGCCAGGCGTTCGTTGAGTTTGATGACCGTTTCGGTCATCGTTTCGTGGGTTTCTTCGCTGCCGCCCACCAGAGCGAAGTTTTTCCCGGTAGTTACCCGCCGATGACCGTCAGAGTCAAGGCCGACCCCTAGTAGAATGGCTTTTCCCGGAGAACCGGAAGACTCGGTCGATTGGTCCGACATGGCGTAAAGTTATGGTGAATTCGGGACTCAGCAAGGCGAAAGGCCTGATTGGAAAGCAAAAAGTGTGGAAATAACCCGCCTTGTTGAGGGATTCACCTTGCTGAGTCAACCGGGAATTTGTTAGCACCTGCGGGGCATGGCAGCCATCGGTCGATTTCAAAAGGGGGACGACATCTTTTACGCAAAGGTGGTCGAGGGAGAATTGTTTCGCCTGATTGGCGACGTGTTTGGTTCTCCCTCATTCGAGAAAAAGTCCACCCCACAAAAAGGCGTAAAGACTCTGGTGCCGATCCAGCCTTCCAAGATCATCGCGGTTGGCTTGAATTACAGCGAGCATGCACGCGAAGCTGGAAAAGAACTGCCCAAAGAGCCGTTGATTTGGCTCAAGGCGACCACTTCTCTGATCCCCGACGGAGCCAAAATTGAAATTCCGTTTCCAGTTCATCGCACTGATTTTGAGGCGGAACTGGCGATCGTCATCGGGCGTCGGATGAGAAATGTGACTCCGGCGGCCGCAGCCCGGTATATATTTGGCTATACGGCAGCCCAGGACATCACGGACCGAACGATCCAGAACAGCGAGAGCCAGTTCGCGCGCTGCAAGTCCTTTGACACCTTCACACCGCTGGGGCCTTACATTGAGACCAAGATCGATCCTCACGATTTGAGCATCCAGCTGTTTCAAAACGGGCAGTTGCGGCAAAACAGCAACACGTCCCAGATGATTTTCAACTGTTTTGACCTGGTGAGTTTCATCTCAACGAACCTGACCATGTTGCCAGGCGACGTCATTCTGACGGGGACTCCGAGCGGAGTGGGGCCCATTGAGTCCGGAGATCGTCTGGAGGTTCGCATTCAGGGGCTTGCGCCGTTGGTCAACACCGTCAAATAGCCGTTTTCCTGGATGACGTCCCAAGGCACGGGAGGCAGGCCTCCCGCCGTCTCTTGGTGACATTTGTCTTCAACTTCCCAATCAATACGGATCATGCGCTGGAGTCAGACCTTTGTCCCCACCCTGAAGGAAACGCCCGCCGAGGCTGAAATTGTATCGCACCAACTCTTGTTGAGAGCCGGGTTGGTCCGAAAATTATCCGGTGGGCTGTACACCTTTCTGCCATTGGGATTGCGGTCACTGAAGAAAGTGGAGGCGATTGTTCGCTCCGAAATGGACCGCGCCGGGGGGATTGAAGTCCTGATGCCCGCGCTTCAACCTCCAGAAATATGGCATCAATCGGGTCGCTACCAGACCATGGTGGATGCGCTTTACAAATTGAAAGATCGGGCGGGGAAGGAGTGGGTTCTTGGCCCCACCCATGAAGAGGTGATGACACAGCTCGTTGCCAATGAATTCAACTCCTACCGCCAATTTCCGAGGAATTTTTACCAGATTCAGCTCAAGTTTCGTGACGAAATCCGCCCTCGCTTCGGGTTGATGCGGGCCAAGGAATTCATCATGAAGGATGCCTACAGCTTCGATGTGTCCGACGAAGCCGCAATGGCGAGTTACCGTAAGATGTATGATGCCTACACCCGTATTTTCGCACGGTGTGGACTTCGGACCTTTCCGGTTGAGGCGGATACGGGAGTCATTGGTGGCAATTATTCGCACGAGTTCATGGTGCCGGCGGAAACCGGTGAGAATGATGTCGCCTATTGTGAATCCGGGAAATATGCCGCCAATGTTGAAAAAGCGGTGAGTAGCGGTCCGCTCCAGCCAACACCGCTGACTTCCAGTGGACCTGTCCCGGAAAAATTTCCGACGCCTGGTGTGGTGACGATTGAAGCGCTTTCAAAAGCGCCCTACCTGGTGCTGGCGGTTCAACAGATCAAGACCTTGGTCTACATGGTAGATTCCAAGATCATCCTGATTCTTTTGAGGGGTGACGACCAGTTGAACGAACCCAAATTGATTTCTCAATTGGGTTCCAATGCCGTGCGCCCGGCCACTGCCGAGGAGATTTTTGCCACGCTCTCGGCTAATCCGGGGAGTTTGGGTGCCGTTTCTGGCGTTCCTTCATCGGTCCCTGTCTATGCCGATCGGGCCCTTCAGGGTGCCTCCGGGATGGTCACGGGTGCGAATGGGGATGGACATCATTACCGTCATGTCGATATCGCCCGGGATGTCCGTGTGACCTCTTGGTTGGACCTGCGGACGGTGCAGGCGGGAGAGCTTTGCGTCGAGTCCGGCTTGCCCTTGAAGATTCGCCGGGCCATCGAGGTCGGACATGTCTTCAAACTGGGGACCAAGTACAGCGAAAAGCTGAACGCAACTTATCTCTCCGAGGATGGTCAACGGCATCCGGTCGTGATGGGCTGCTACGGCATTGGCATCACGCGGACCCTTCAGGCCGTAATCGAACAATGCCAGGACAAGGACGGCATTCGTTGGCCGTTGTCAGTTGCCCCATACGAAGTCTGCCTGACGCCTTTGAGCGTCGCCCCGCAATCACCAGCATGGCAGTTGGCAGAACGAGTCTACGACGAATTGGAAGCAGCAGGAATACAGGTGATTTTGGATGACCGTGACGAGCGTCCAGGGGTGAAGTTCAAAGACAGTGAGTTGGCTGGATTCCCGGTCCGATTGGCCATTGGAGAAAAGTCGTTGGCCAAAGGCGAGGTGGAATTGAAACCGCGGGGAGGGACACTTGAAGTAGTCAAGGTCGAGGACGCCGTTCGACGAGTCATCGATTGGGTGACAACGGAACGGGCGAAGTACGCCTTTTGATGCTGTCGGAGCCGGAGCCTCCGGTGGAGGCTTCGTTCTCCACATGATTGACATTAGTTGTTGGTTTGACCGTCAGGCCGAACGAATCGGGTGATCGGTGGGCCCAACAAAACACGGACGCGAGTCCACGATTCTCCTCCAACGTGGGAGTCCGCATACAAGTAATTGGCCCGCAGATCATGGCGAACGACGGCAACATCACCGGCGAAACTCCTGGGGGTAAAGCCTCCTGAAGCCGCATCGGCAAAGTGGAAATGATCGGAGCTTCCGTAGTCGCCGGTCGTTTCGGTGGCATGAAGCGTCTCCGATGGAGCAGGAATCGACGAGAGACGGGAAAAGTCCAACTGTGGAGCACCGAATGGGTGGGGAGTTAGGAAGTCATTGACCGCGTAGCTCGCTATTCGGAGTCGATTGGTATCCAGAGGGCACCGGTAGATGTTGGTGATACCGTAAACCGCCAGTTTTCCGATCCACGATGCAGCCTGATGGGAGGTTTCCGGTAGTCGGTCGCCATTATCTCCTTCGTACAGAACACAGCCGATTCCGAGTTGCCGTAAATTGGAGAGGCATCTTGCAGCTTGAGCCCGCCCACGGGCGCGTGCCAATGCCGGTAATAGCATTGCGGCCAAGATCGAGATGATGGCGACAACCACCAAAAGCTCCACCAGGGTGAATGCAAATCGTCGGCGATTTTGGCCGGGCTGATGAAAGAAAGGCTGCAGGCGGAAGAGGCACTTTGGCCGGGGCTTGTGTGTTCGTGGAAAATTTTCTGCCCGCTATACCGCTATGAACGGTCGGCGAATGGAAGCGGACATTACAGCAGATCGGTGGTTCTTCCAAGGCCCTCTGTCAACACCCATCCAGGGGTTCCGTTGACCGGGCAGCCGGGACGGGGTCGATGCCGTAATGTGATGGCGTTTGTTGGGCATCGCCTGATTATCTACGCTCCAACAATGCTGTCGACACGGTGAATACGGAAAACGAGCTCGATCTTCATGGCTTTCGGCCCCTGGACCTTTCGGAAATTGTGAAAGAGTTTTTGGAGGACTGTCGACGTCGACGTGTGCTTGAAGTGCGAATCATCCACGGTCGTGGACGTGCTCAAGTGGCAAGAAGTGTCCATTCCCTCCTTGCGCGATATCCTGGAATCGAGGGCTATGCGTTTGCCACCCAACCGTATGGAGGCATGGGGGCAACCTGGGTGTGACTATCCGCGTCCCCGGAAATGGCGACGGAGCCCGAACAGGACAAGGCCCGTTCCAAGTCCCAATAATTGGAAGGGGCCGAACAGGGGGACTTCCCCTCCGTCATTCGAACCTCCGGGGCTTGCGGATGGCAATACGGTCAACAGGGCTGTCTGGCTGAGGATGGAACCGGCGATGTTGGTGATAAGGCAGGAGAATTTTGCCCCCGAGTCCGGCAAGTGAACTGCGGTTAGTGTCAGATTGGGGGAATTTGCGCCGGAAATGGGGGTGCCATCCCGCCTCCATGCCAGGGACAGGGGAGGGGAGCCGGCAATGCCAACCGAGAAATTGGCGGAACTTCCTGAAACCACAGTTATTGGCAATGGTTGAACCGTGATGCTGGGTGGAGAGGGCACCACCAGTGTTCCAATGACGTTAGTGGTCGCCCCGGCGATGTTGGTGACCACGATCCAATAGTCTCCCGCTTGGGATGGTTGAACATTAGACAGAATCAATGAATTCGATGTCCCTCCCACCACATTACTTCCGCCGAACCTCCATCGATACGCCAGGGGTGGAGTGCCCCGTGCCGTGGCTGTGAAAATCGCGGTGGCGCCGGTCAATACCGTTTGGACGACCGGACTGGATGTCATGATGGGAGGCACCGGTGGGGAAAGCAGGTCGATCAGACCTTGCGCCCTCGGTGTTCCCCAGCCGGTGCACAAGTCGTATCCGGGCAGGGCGGAATAAACCTTCGCGGCATTGGTCAGAATTGTATTGTTTCCGCTCTGAACATCCCTGAATCCTTGGAGGTAGTTGCTGCCACTGCCAATTTGGTAGATCGACGGATTCAAAAAACCCAGGAGGGGGGCGCCAGCAATGGAAGATTGCTGGTTGATTAAGGCGGCCACCCCCGCCCAAAGCGGTGCCGCTGCGCTGGTGCCTGCCACGGCCCCGGGTGAACCGTTGTTGTAATAAACGATGATGTGATCGGCGGTGAGTGCGACGTCCGGTACGTTCCTGTGGTTCGCGGATGGTCCCCCCAGCGTGGCACCCACGGCCGCCTGCCAGTTGGGCAACGAATTCGACGTGCTGACGCCCCCGCCACTGGCGGCTTTCTGTGCCGGTGCCCAATTCCATACGGTCTCTGATAGATAGGGGCCTCCTGGAGTACTGGTGCTCAAGGTCGTACCACCCACGGAGGTGACCCACGGGCTGTCAACCGGGTCCCAGATTTGCCCCTGCCACGCTCCGAAATCTCCCGACGCGGTGAAAAAGGACTGCCCCTGGACGGCATATTGAAGAAGTATTTGATTCAGTTGGGCACTGCCGGAGGGGTCGAGCCAAATCCACGAGCAACTAATCTGGCGGGCGAGATTGTCGTTGGCAATCTGGTTTAAGACCTCATAGGGGTCATTTCCTTCGTAAACCAAAATGGCATCCAGTTTGGGTGCCATGCATATCGCCATGTCGATATCCAGCGCCACCTCGAGGTTATTGGCACCGACCGGTGCCGAGTAACCGGCGACCGGAATATTGGTGAGGGCCACCGATGCCAGTTTCGCCCGCTTTAAGTACAGGGAAATATCGTTCGTGTAGTAGCCATCAAACTCGACCAAAGCGATCCGTTGTCCGGAGCCATCGAGAGTCACTCCGGGCAGATATGCGTTTCGGAAGTCCTTTCCAATATAGTACCCAGAAATATCAGACCCGGTTTGGCCAATCGGAGTTATCGCTTCGTCCGAAATCAGATGGTGGAGCGACGCCGGACGTGGTGGTCCAATGCTCGTCAGCCCTGCGACACCCAGGAATGGAATGGGGTGGTTGGGGGTTGGTGTGCGGTCAGGGGCGAAAAAGGTCCGCGGTTCTGTGGGGTGCGGAAAAGTTTGTAGTTGAACTTGGAATGCACGTTCGAGGTTGGAGACGGAACCGCGCAGACCGATCTGCGTTCGGTTGGAATGCCGGTGATCGACCTTGAGACTGTTGGACAAGGCAAAATCGATAACCGCCCGATAATCGTCCTCGGTCGGACCAAATCGGTCCGTGAACTCTTTGGGCGTTAGGTACTTTCCAAATTGAGGGCTTGTTCGGTCTTGGAGTTGCTGGATAAGTTGACCGAGTTCTCCTCGATTTCTGAGGGGAAGTCCAACGGTGACGTGGAGTTCAAAGTCCGGCGAAAGGTGACCGATGGGACGTTTGAGCGGGTTGACCAGTGGACTGGTCATGAGCGGTTGGGCTCCAGTCAGAACCACGAATCCAGAGAGAAGACTGAGCAGACGAATCCAGACGGAAATTCCCGCATGGGTTCCCAACTGCGGTGGTGGCGTTGAACTTGAATCAATCCTCATCTCATTGGGGTGTCATGAGCGTCGTCGGTCCGCCCTAAGGCGGGGCGCCCCCGACCATTGGATTTGAGAGCTAATAAATAAGTGTCGCCTTGAGTATGCTGACACCATGCAGACCGGGTCCAGGCGACAGTCCGCTTTCTTCGCTGCTTCCAAGGTTGAGCACGAGTTGGTGCCTCGATTTTTCAGGAGCTTCATCCGGGAACCATCCCACCAGGCGCGGGGAGGTTGTCGTCGATAAGAGGTTGACGTCCGCCAATTGGACTCCGTCGCCTTTCATTTGAAGGACGCCGCCGTTGGGGTTACTTCTCAGAAGAAGCTGTATTCCAGAGGTGGTGAAGGGAATGCCAATGGGTGCGTCACGATTATCTGTATACAGGATTCGGCTCAACCCGAGGTCATGGACCCCGGATTCGTCGGACCAGAGATTCGGTTGATCAAAATCCTTGCTTGTGGATGTCAGGTCCAATTCCTCATGTCGAGGTCCGCCAAACAAAACACCGATGATTCGGGCGTTACCCTCCGTGATTGAGATTCTGAGTGCAGAGGAAGTCCAGCCGATGGGTGCCCCTTCGCCGGAAATTCCTGCCGAAATCTGGTTGGTAACGGCGGCCAGCACTTGTGTGATTGCAGCTATAAACTGGGTTCCCGGTCGTGGATAAATGACGTCGTCGTCCGTGTATCCAAAATCGGCAATAAAATGTTCGCGTCCGGACTCATCGAGCCAGGAACAATAACCCCTGAACGAATTGGTGGCGTGCCCATGAAATCCGTTGGAAACGCTGCCCCGAACCCCGATGCCACGCTCAATAATCAGGGATGCCCAGTTCCAGCAATGGTGGGAATAAGTGACGTAATTGGTGTAGACTCCTGCTTTACCCGGGACCTCGGCGATCAGTGAAGCTTGAAATGAACTGGGCAGGTAGCCGGGATAGGTCAAGAGGCCACTTTTGGCGAGATGAACCCCGGAGGACAGTTCCAATGGAATTCCCCCGACCACGGTTGCCCCCATGTTCAGGTAGCCTTTGTCGCATGGATATCGGTCAGGAACGACGCGGCTTTTGGAGATCGGGACCGTGATTGCGGATTGAGCGTGGGGATTGAGGACACCTTGGATGGCCTCGGCCCATGCCATCCACCCGTCGTCATTTTGATGGATGGCATCCACAAAAGTGTTGGTGCCGTTTCGGTTGACTTCTTCTACGTAGGCAGCGGTGTCTGCGATGGCCCCTCCAATTCCAGCCCGGATGGACCTGAGAGTTGGAAGGATGGAGTCCGACAGCGGAAGTGAGGCGAAATCGTTCTCGGTTAAAAAGAGTGTTGGGACTTGATGGTCTTCGATGAGAGCCCTTGAGATCGACTCGAGGTTGTTCAGACTATAAGGCCCACCGTTGATACCATAAGCAACCATCACCACATCGGGTCTGAATGACCATAAATGGGATTCTGATGCAAGAGGGTAGGTCGGTTGCGGCAAGGATTCTGGGTCTATGCCAAAATCGGACGCGGTTCCCGCGAAACAAGAGCCTTGGCAGGGTCTTCCACACGATTGTGCCGTTTGCGATACCATGGCCAGACCATAATCACAGGTCGTTGCACTGGCTCCGAGATTAAGAACAATGGCATCGGATTTTGTTCGGAGGTGATAACCATATGCAGCCAGATTGGAGTCAAACAACAGGCTCCTCCAATTGATGAATGGGGAAATCTCGGTGAGCGAATCACCCATGGTTGCGACTCGAATTGGGGAGGTTCCCTGGACCATTTTGGCCTTCGCCAAGCCCAGGCGGGTGGATGGGACCGCGAACGATACCGGCACTTGAATCTGGGGTGGAGCTGAGGTGTGGGCGACAATGGTGGCGATCAACTGGTCGCCATCGCCAATCCATCGGCGTAGGTTATGCAGTCGGAGTGAACCGTAGTTCACGACAAGATAATTGGTTCTTTCGGCCATCAGTCGAACTTGGCCTCCCGAAAAGTGGCTGACTGACCCATCAGACCAGACTAAATCCCCGGCACCGACCGTTGCGGTTTGATCCTTCAGGGAAACGGTGAATTGGTTCGTTTGTGAAGCCGTGCCCGTCCGTGATGCACGATAAAACCGGTTCCCGTTCGTAACCGGGCCAGGGCTGAACTCTTTCAGGTTGTTGGATGTTGAAAGAAGGAAGTGCCAATGAATCAAATCGGGACTGCTCTCCAGTTGCACAGTCTCTGCAATCGGATTCGAGAGGGAGAGAAGCACCTGACTCGAACCGTTTTGTTGAATCTGAAGAGTCGGTGGACCAAGGGCCAACAGCCGAAGGGCAAGGAGGTCAAATCCAAACAATGAAAGAAGGACGATCCACCAGATACCATGGGAAACGGTGCATACTCCGGGTTTCTCCGAACGATCGATGCCCCCTTCTCTCCGGGCGGGAGGCTTGGGAAAGGCGGAGAATCTTACGAATTCCGCAGTGGAGGTCACGATGATAATCTGGCGATATTCTTAGCCGTGGCAAGGGAAATGGCCTCTCCCATTTCTCGAGTCCCCACCCGTTTGCAGGTTTTGTCATCGGGATTGTGAATGTCGCCGGTCCGAAGTCCCTGAGCCAGAACGTCAAGAACGGCATTCTGGATGGCTTGGGCTGCGGTATTTTGCCCGAAACTATGGCGTAACATCAATGCGGCGGAAAGTATCTGGGCTATGGGGTTGGCCAGATTCTTTCCGGCGATGTCGGGGGCAGTGCCACCGGCGGGCTCGTAGAATCCGAACGTGCCGCCGCCTTCCACACTCGACCCCAAGCTGGCACTGGGCAGCATGCCCAACGAGCCAGCCAGCGCCGCCGCTTCATCCGAAAGGATGTCACCAAACATGTTTTCGCACAGAATCACGTCAAATTGGGTCGGACGGATCACCAACTGCATTGCTGCATTGTCGACAAACATGTGCTCCAGCGTGACGGTCGGATAATCGCGGGCAACCTGGCTCACCACTTCACGCCAAAGGATTCCGTTTTCGAGCACGTTCGCCTTGTCGATACTGGTGACTTTCTTGCGCCGCCCCAAAGCCGCCTCGAATGCCACCCTGGCGATGCGTTCGATTTCGGATGTGGAATAGACCATGGTGTCTACCGACCGGCGCTGCCCATCGGGAAGAAACTCAATCATCTTGGGCTGGCCGAAATAGAGGCCTCCGGTTAATTCCCGGACAACAAGGAGGTCGAGTCCTGAACCTTGTCGCTCCGGACGGAGCGGGCAAAGGTGGGAAAGGGAAGGAGGTAGCTGGACAGGTCGAAGATTGGCGTAGAGCCCGAATTCACGCCGAATTCGAAGTAGCGCCGCCCGTTCCGGACGCTGTTCCTTGGGTACCGTTGGATCGCGGTCTGGAAGTCCGACCGAGCCAACCAGGATGGCATCTGACCTTCGGCCAAGTTCCAAAGTTGGGCCTGGAA
>CAITXU010000002.1 GCA_903896505.1 uncultured Verrucomicrobiota bacterium
ACCAGGATATGGAAGTGATTGGACATGATGCAGTAGGTGAGCACCCGGACTCCACAGAACCCGGCATACGCCTGCATCCAATGGACAAACTGCTCCTTCTCATTGGGACCAAAGGCCATCCGCCGCTCCACCACCCGCGAAATGCAATGGTAGTACGCCGCTCCCACACACGAATCCAACTTCAAGCGAGCCTGTCGCATGGGAGGAAAGTACCGAGGGGCTGGAAATATGTCAAATAATTGACCTGTCCCTTTGTATTTATCCGGGATGCTTTTCCTTTTTTGAGCGCGCGAGTTAACATGAAAAGGAAATGGGCTCAGGTTTCTGGTCATCTCCGATGCGACGGTTTGTGGCGATTTGCCTCTTTGCTTTGGCGTTGCATGGGGTGGGGACCTGGGCATTGCCACTCGTGGACCGGGATGAGCCGCGCTTTGCCGAAGCCACCCGCGAAATGCTGGAGCGGCAGGACTTCCTGGTTCCGTACTTCAATCACGGTTATCGGTTCGACAAGCCGATCCTCATTTATTGGTGCCAAGCCGCTTCAGTCATGATCCTGGGCGAGAGTGAATTTGCTGTCCGGCTTCCCTCAATTCTGGCTGCGGCGCTCACCGCGGGAGTGCTCTATCTTTTTGGCCGACGAGCAGCGAGTGAGTCGGCTGGGATTTGGGCGGCCCTTATCTTTACGACCAGTCTTCAAACGCTGGTTCATGCAAAGATGGCGGTAGCGGATTTTGTCCTCATTCTATTTATGACCTCCGCGTCTTGGGCTGGATGGGAGTTGTTACAGCCACGGGAGCGAGTGGAGCCTCCTCGGTGGTTACGGAACCCATGGTGGTGGATGTTTTATTTGAGCCTGGCACTTGGGTTTCTGGCCAAGGGGCCGATTGCGTGGCTGCCGCTGGTTGGCGTGGTTTGGGTCGGGGTTAAGGGAGCTTCGTGGAGGGCACTTGTCAGACCTGTCGCCGGAGTAACTTTGGTTTTATTGCTGGTGGGCCTTTGGGGCGTGCCGGCCCTGTTGGCCACACACGGCGAATTTTTCAGGATAGGCATCGGACGCCATGTCGTTCAGCGATCCGTCGGGACACTTGAAGGCCATGGCGCTGCCGGCTGGCTTGGATATGCGGCTTTGCTTCCATTTTATTTTTTGACGGTTTTCGCCAGTTTTTTCCCGTGGTCGTGGTTCCTTCCACGGTTGGTGCGCAGTCGATGGAAAGTTGCCGGACGTCCGAAGCTGGAGACCTACCTCTTGATCGGCATCGCCTTGAACTTCGTGATTTTTTCCCTGATCCGAACCAAGTTGCCGCACTACACCCTTCCTTGTTTTCCGCTGCTTTCCCTCTGGCTTTCGGCTTATATTCCGCAGGTTGAACTTTCACTTCGCGCTTTCCGCCGGACACTGATGGTGGCCACTGGAACCGCGATTCTGGCGGGGTGGGTTTTCATTCCTCTGATTGCCCCGCTCTTTCCAAGCGAACAATTGTACCGCCAGGCGGAGGGGTGGCTAAGGCCAGAAATGGAGTTTGCCAGTCTCGATTATGACGAGCCAAGTCTCGTCTGGTGCTTTCGCCGCAAGGTTCATGGTTGGCATCATCCGCTGCCGCCGGGCGAGTTGGCTGCCTTCATGGCCAATCCGGGACCCCGATTTTGCGTTCTGCCGACGGACCAAATTCCCCGCGTGCTTCCCGACATTCCGGTGTCGTGGAAGTCATGCCGGACGGTTGGATTTAACTTTGTTCATGGCAGGCACGTTGACCTGACTCTCCTTGCGAAAATCCAGTAGCGGAATCTGATTTGAGGGTTTTTCCGTAACCTGATGTTTCGAGTTCGAATCTCTTTGATACCAGCACCCGACGCTTCCTTTTGGTTGAGGAGGCGTTTGGTGAACTGATTTGGCTTGTTTGCCCTTGTTGACGTTGAAACCTTGAGCCCATGTCCTCCCGAGATTCTATTTCCATTTCGCGATCCCATCGCGGAGGTGGTGGAGGATTCACGCTGATAGAATTGTTGGTGGTTATCGCCATTATCGCCATCCTTGCCGGAATGCTCCTTCCGGCGTTGAGCAAAGCGAAGGAGCGGGGGCGCGCGATTGTCTGCTTGAGCAACCTACGTCAGTTGGGCATGGGGTTTACATTTTACCTGAATGACAATGGACGGACCTTTCCTGTCGGAGTGGACCCGTCTCAATTTTGGATGTCCATACTGCGGAGCAATGGGGTTCCCTCGGATGCAGTTCGTATTTGCCCCACCGCTCCCACGCCTGCGGGGCGAAAGCCGGCGACATCGTTCCTCGGCACTGCGACCACCAGTTGGTTCAGTCCCTATCCATCAGCCACGGTGACCAATGCTGGATTTGAGGGCAGCTATGGCATCAACGGTTGGCAGTATTCGCCGGATGCCGATGTGGTTGTGGACAAAAACAAGCAATTCGGACGCGAGGCTCACTATGAGAACCCGGTCAAGACGCCCGTGTTTTCGGATTGCACATGGGAGGCCACCTGGCCGTCAGCCGCGGACAAACCCGCAAGCGATTTAGCCAAGGGAGGGAATAACTACATGATGCAGCGGCTCTGCATCTCACGTCACGGTTCCAGCGTCCGGAAAGTGGTCCCTATTGGGGCAGGCAGTCATCTGCCCGGGGGATTGAATTTCGTCATGGTGGACGGACACGCAGAGCTCGTTTCTCTTGATAAACTTTGGTCCCTCGCGTGGCACCGTGGCTATCAATCAGTCGATACCCATCCCTAAGGAGTTAATGGGTTGGTTTTAACCCATTTCTCCAAGTCTGAAATCGCGGAAGGACTGGCGGATTTTTTCAAATCCGGCGATCCCAGTTGCCCCTCAGGCTATACGGAGTAGTCGAGATAGACCGTCTTGGTTCGTGTGTAGAAATCAAGCGCTCCCGCCCCTTGCTCGCGAAAAGTGTCCGTGCTGGATTGTTTGACTCCTCCAAAGGGAGCCTGGAGGGCGAGCCCGGTGCTGATTTGATTCACCTTGACCACGCCGGCTTCGATGCGATCCACGTATTCCAAAGCCCGCTTGAAGTCGCGCGTCACCAGGGAGGCGGATAGCCCAACTTCCAGCCCGTTGGCCACGGTCAGGGCTTCAGCAAAGTCAGCGACGGCGATGACAGCGATGACGGGTCCAAAGACTTCTTCCCGGGCAATCCGCATTGAGGGCGTGACTTGATCGATGACCGTCGGTTCCATGAAGAGTCCGTGGGCCAGATCGCCGTCGGACAACCGACGGCCGCCGGTGACCAGTCGGGCACCTTCCGACTGGGCAATGGAGACGTATTCGAGGTTGCCCTGAAGTTGGGCCTCGTTGACGGCGGGACCAATGTCGACACCGGTCGTCAGGCCGGAGCCCACTTTCCAAGCTCTGGCTTTGGCGGCCAGTTTTTCCGTGAACGCCGCTGCAACCGATTGTTCCACAATCACCCGGCTGGTGGCCGTGCAGGCCTGACCCGTCAGCCCAAATCCGGCTCTGGCCACCAGGTTAACGGCAAGATCAAGGTCAGCATCGGCCAATACGATGGTCGGATTTTTGCCCCCCATTTCGAGCTGGGTTCGGACCATCCGCGGGGCGAGTGCCTGATAGAGGCCATAACCCACAGCGTAACTCCCCGTGAAGCTGACCGCCTTGACCGACGGATGAGCAGCGAGAGCGCTTCCAAAGGCTCTTCCTTCCCCGGTGACCACATTCAGGACACCAGCCGGAAGACCAGCCTCATGAAGTACCCGGGCCAACTCCAAGGCCATGGCCGGAGCCTGGGAGGCGGGTTTCAAGACGACCGTATTGCCGGCCAGCAGAGCAGGCACCAGTTTCCACGCGGGAATGGCGATCGGAAAGTTCCACGGGGTTATCAACCCGACGACCCCAAGTGCCTCCCGTTTGGTCAATAGCAAGTTCCCGGGCAGGTCGTGAGGGATGGTTTGTCCTCCGACCGTATAGCTGAGGCCTCCAAAGAATCGGAAGATGTCGACTGCCCGTTGCACTTCTCCGGTGGATTCGGCCAACGTCTTGCCCTCTTCTCGGGTGAGTAACTCCGCCAGTTCGGCTTTGCGGGCTTCGAGTATTTGGGAAGCCTTGGAGAGGATGCGACCACGAGCCACCACCGTGGTGGCAGTCCATTTGGGAAAAGCGGCCGTGGCGGCCTCAAATGCGGTTTGGGCATCTTCGGCACCACCCGCGGCATATTCCGCCACGACCTCCCGGAGGTCTGCAGGATTGCGGGTTGAAAAGGTTCCGCCGGAGGTCGATGCCACCCATTGTCCATGGAGGAAGAGGGAGTACTGCTTCATGGAAGGATGCTAGCTGGCCCCGTTTTGGGTGTGAATCCCCAATACACTGGAGCGCACGAAGGGGGATCTCCAGCGGACCCAGGATTCTGGACGTCCCGCCGGGTGGCGGATGGTTTGAATTCAACCACGGGGGAATTCATTCCGGGTGCCGACGGAATCACCCTGTCGTCGGTCCAGAGACTCAGGGAGGATTGGGGCCGGTCATCCCCCGGCAAAAACGGGCTTGAATCCAGCCTCTGTCAGTATACGGGCGGCTTCATCCCGGCGGTCTCCCTGGATTTCAATTTGGCCGTCTTTGACCGTTCCGCCCGTGCCACAACTTTTTTGGATGGCCTTTGCGAGTGATTCAATTTCTGGATGTCCAATTCCAACGAATCCCCGGATGACGGTGACGATTTTGCCGCCGCGATGGGCCTTCTCCCGGACGATATCCACGCGCCCGCGGCTTTTGGGTGGTCGGGAGCTTCGGGAGACGTTGGATTCCGGGGCCGGGGGGGGGCTTGCGGGAGCCGGGGGAAGACCCTCCGAGCTTAAATGGGCAAACGGATTATGGCCAAAGGATGCGGCCTCGGTCGGCAAATGACTGTTCTTTCGCTTCATCGAACGACCGAATCCTATCCTCGGAATCCAAAGCGGAAAAGTGGCATTCGGTTCATTCGAGGCGGCTGTCGAAGGTGGATGGAAGTCTCCCTGCCCTTCACTCCCCGGACTTCAGTTTGGAATTCGAGGGATGGCTGAGACCGGTGCCGGGTCTGGCGGCTGCGGAGCAGGTTCGGCTGGCGTACCGCGCAGCTCGCGCGGAAGGGTGAACCAAAACGAAGCCCCCTGTCCTGGAGTGCTTTCTACACCAATCCGTCCCCCCTGCGCTTCGACCGCCAGTTTACAGAACGCCAGGCCCAGCCCAATGCCAGAGCGGTTTTGTCCGGATTCCACCTGGCGGAATTTCTCAAAGATGGCCTCCTGAAATTCAGCAGGAATTCCGGGGCCTTGATCGGAAACCACGACTCGGACGTCGTCGATTCTGGATTCAATAACCAGGCGGATTTTCAGCCGCTTGCCTCCCCATTTGATGGCGTTATCCACCAGATTCATCAAGACACGATGCGTCAGCTCGAAGTCGAATCGGGCCATCGAAGATTCGTCGGCGATGGGATGGAAGTCGATGGAGTTTGCCGCGATGGTGACCGCTTTGACGACCTGCGAGGCGACCAGGTTGATGTCGTTGACCCGGGTTTCAACCGGCATGTGATCCGATTCGAGACGACTCAAGTCAAGTATTTTCCTCGACATGCTGTTGAGGGCCTGGACCTGGCTCGAAAGCTGTTCCAAGGCATCGGAATATTTGGCGGGAGTTGGCGGAACAACCTCCCGGAGGGTGTGAATTCCCAACTCAATGATAAACAGCGGTGACCGCATATCATGCACCATCATGTGCACCAACGAATCCCGCATCCGTTCGAGCTCCATCAATTGCTGATTTCGGAGGGCCAATTCCTGCTTTTGCCTTTGGAGTAGAAGGTGAGTTTTAACTCGGGCCTCCACCTCGGTCATGTTGAACGGTTTGGTGATATAATCCACCCCCCCTTCGTCGAACGCGCGGAGTTTTTCATCCCCGGAAGTCAAGGCTGACAGGAACAGAATCGGGATGCTGGACAGTTGTGGGTCGGATTTGAACTTTCGGCAAACCGTGAATCCATCCATGCCCGGCATCATGATATCGAGCAAGACAAGGTCCGGAGCCCATCGGCGGGCAACGGTCAACGCCTGATGTCCGCTGGTCACCAACCGAGTTTGATATCCCGTCGACGACAACATTTCGTTCAGTAACCGGAGATTCGCCGGCGTGTCATCGACGACCAGAACGTTAGGGGGTGGAACATCCATTTGGAGTGCGCTTGTTGAGTTCATCAGGCGTTGCGGGCCAGTAGATTCGGCCATGTCAACTCAGCTTGAAGTCCTCCGGTCTGGAATGAAACAAGGCTTAATTTACCCCGTGTCCGATTGGCAATCAATTGAACGATGGCGAGTCCCAGGCCTAGACCCTGTTGTTCCCGGGATTCCCGCTGGAATTGTTGGAAGGCTTCGATTTGTCGTATCTGTTCCCCAGTCATTCCCGGACCGATATCGGTGCAAACTAATTGAGCATGACCGTCACGCGATTGGAGGGTCAGCCGGATAGGGCTCCCTTTTCGCGAGAATTTTAGGGCGTTGTCCAATAGCTCTTGAACACAGACACGTAACAGTTCAGCTTCGACTTGCGGGTGAACTTCTTCCAATTCGAGGTGGAGGTCTTCTGAACGCGAGTACTGCCGAGCCAGTGCGAGGCTGACATCTGTGACCAGTTGGCGTGCGGGAGTACCGTCCCACGGCCCCGGTGATTGGCTGGTCGTCCCCTGGCTTTTCATAAGGCCGGCGTAGAGTTCCAGGCGTTTGACAACCGTGGTGATACGGTCAGTCCCTTTCTTGAGGAAATCGAGGACATAAAGAAACTCTTCACTGTCAGCCTCCGAATGATAGAGCTCCAGAAGTTCAGCAGCGGGTCCAATGACCCCAAGGGGAGTGCGGATTTCATGTCCCAACAGGCGCCCCAACGCAGCAGTCTGTTCCCTGAGCCGATCTTGATTCAGTCGTTTCCTCGTGGCCGCCATCTCACAACGTTTTGTGACCGCCCGCAGGAGGTCGCCCACTTGCACTGGTTTGCAAAGATAGTCCTGAGCCCCTGTTTCCATGCCCAGCCGGATCTCGGAAGCCCTGGTTTCACCGGTCAGCAGGATCACCGGAATCTCTGCAATGTCGGGTTGAGAATGAAGGGTTTCCACCACTTTCAAGCCGCTCATGTCGGGCAAACGGATGTCGCACAGGATTAAGTCCGGTTTCAACTCCCGGGCCATTTGAATGCCCAGTTCGGCGTTCCCGGCGTCGGCCACCCTGAATCCGGCCCCTTCCAATGCCATTCTGACCCCGGCACGGATGATCGATTCATCGTCGATGAGCAAAACAAGGTACATGCGAGAACGTTGACTGTCTTATTCTAAAATCCAATCAGATTTGTTTCGGGCTCAACCATGAAAATGCAGTGAGCGATTGAATTTGTTCCACCAACGCCGGAATGTGGCACCACCGGAGTCGGGATTTCTTTAACCATTTACAAACAGGTTGAATTCAGGGCAAAAGTTGGGGAGGGATTTCACCGTCAGTGGCGGAGTTCCGTTCTGAATCATGTTTGAACGTATGCTTTTACTGGTCGGGGAGACGACCCTGATCATGCTGTCCTTTTTCGCGGCAGAATCAATCCTGCTTGATTGGAATTGGCAGCGGCCCACGATCCGGAAGTTATCGCATTCCCTGATCTTTGGTCTTGCTTCGTTGTTGACCATCCATTTCGGCCTGGAGCTGGAACCGGGAGTGATTTTTGATTTGAGGGGTGGCGTGATCGGGCTTGCATTCCTGGTTGGGGGATGGCGGGTCGGCTTGTCTGCCGCCGTCGCAGCATTCCTGACTCGTTGGTTCATGGGGGGGCAGGGAATGAATTGGGGTTTGATTGCCATCACTGCCGACTTTGGTGCCGTCGCCATCGCACTGCGGTTTTTCAGGCGGGAGGAGTGGTCGAAAGGCAGTCTGGTGACCGTGGGTGTTCTCGTGGGGATCATTGAGGCCTTAACGCTGATGCCATTGCTTTATTATCATGGGGTGAGTCCATGGCGGTTCGCCTACACTGCGGGATTGCTGTTTTTGTTCCAAAGTGTCGGAACCATTGCCGTCGGAGCTGTCCTTTTGATTCGGCGCGCGAAAGACCGCTTTGGCGAACAACTTAAAGAGAGCGAGGCTCGGTTTCGTCGTTTGGTGGAAATGTCTCCCGACATGTTTTACCGGTTTTCCACCACTCGAGGGGCGATCTATTGCTCGCCACAGGTGGAAACCATCCTGGGATACAGTGCCGAGTCGATCCTTCAAAATCCCTTTGGCTGGAAGGAGAAGGTGCATCCGGACGACCTGGATCAAAAGCTGGAACAAGTTGCGCAGGTAGGGCCTGAGAAGTCCTTCGAGGTCGAATACCGATTTCGGGACGCGACGGGCAAATGGCGATGGCTGCGAGACCGCTCCATTGGCATTTCGGAATTCGGGTCTGAAACAATCATTGATGGAATTATCACCGATATTACGGATTTGCGACTGCAGCAGAGGCAGTTTCGTGAGATGTTCAATCTTGTCCCTGAACTGATTTGCCAGGTGGATCCCGCAGGGAATTTGCTCCAGATCAATCCGGCTTGGGAGAAACAATTGGGCTATGCTGAGGCGGAATTGATCGGGCACCCGGTCCTTGAGTTCATCCACCCTGAGGATCGGGAAATCACCCGGGGAGTAGGCCATGAGATTAACTCCGGGCGGCGTGTCCAGGGATTTATCAATCGATACCGATGCAAAGGAGGAATCTACCGTCACATCGAGTGGACGGCGACCAAAATGCAGGATTCCCATCAGCGATTGGGCATCGGTCGCGATGTGACCGACCGATTGCGGGCTGAGGCAGAGATTCGGGCTGCCCATGAACGAATGAAATGCCTCATCAACAACATTCCCGATCCGCTCTGGCTCAAGGACTCCGACGGACGGTATTTGGCGGTGAATGAGGCTTGGAAGCGGATCATGATGGTGGAATCACAGGAAGTCGTGGGTAAGACCGCCCGGGACCTTTTTTCTCCGGAGCTAGCCGAAAGATTTGAGGAGGAGGACCGGGGAATGATGGAATCGGGAGCTCCGATCCAGATGATCGAAATGATCTCTACCCCGAAGGGGAGCACAGAGCACTATGAGGCCTGGAAACAGGCTGTCCGCATCGGTTCCGACGAACGGTTCGGAACCGTTGGATGTGCTCGAAACATCACGGCTCGCCTCCAAATGGAGTCCAAGCTGGCCAAATACAAACTGCTCGCGGATGTGGCGCGTGATGTCATTTTCTTTATCGATCCGGAGACGGGCCATATCGTTGACGCAAACGCCTCAGCATTCAGTTCCTATGGTTATGACCGCCAGGAACTCCTTTCGCTATCGGTTTTTGATCTCAGGTGTGATGCTCCGGAAAAAGTTCAACAAGACCTATCTGAAGCGGTACGCAATGGTGGACGATTCGAGCTTGATCATCGACGGAAGGACGGCTCCAGATTTCCCGTCGAAGTGGTGGTTCACCCGGGATATATCAACGGTGAAAAACTGTTGGTCAGCGTCATCCGTGACATTACTTACCGACGCAAGTTCGAGAACGAGCTTCGACGGCTTAATACGGAATTAGAGGGAAGGGTGGAGCTGAAAACCCGTGAAGCCCTCGAACTCTATCATAATGCACCGTGTGGGTATCATGCGATCAATGCCTCTGGGATTATCGAGCAAATGAACGCCCGGGAATTGACCTGGCTTGGTTATTTGGAATCGGAAGTGATTAACAAGATGGCCTTCATTGACCTTTTACTCCCTGAGGATGCTGCCAAGTTTATGGAGATATTCCCCCGGTTTATTGAGTCGGGAGATAGGTCCACTGCCCAGTGGCGGATGCGCCGCAAGGATGGATCGACCTTTCCCGTCTTTGTCACGGTCCAGGCGATCCGCGATGTCGGGGGACGTTTCATCAAAACGCAGACGATTGTGATTGATATTAGTGAGCGCGAGCAAATTGAGGAGCACCTTCGCAAGGCCCGGGATGCGGCGGAGGCGGCCAACAAGGCCAAGACGGCATTTCTGGCCAACATTTCTCATGAATTGCGCACACCGTTAAACGCCATTATCGGATTCTCAGATGTGCTACAGAAGGATGCCGCTTTGGCACCGAAATCCCGGGAGCATGTCCGGACAATCAGCCGCAGTGGCCAGCACCTGATTGAAATCATTGGGGACGTTCTGGAAATGGCTCGGATCGAGGCAGGGAACGTGGCCTTGAGGTCGGTTCGTTTCGATCTTGAGTCCGTACTGGAAGATATACAGCACTTCTTTCTGGAGTCGATCAACGCCAAGGGATTGGCACTGGACATGGAGCTCTTTCCCGAAAATCCCGGGAGCCTTCTGGGGGACGTGACCAAGGTCCGGCAGGTTTTGATCAACCTGGTTGGCAACGCCGTCAAATTCACCACTGCAGGCACAATTTCCGTCCGGATCGGCTGGGTTCGTGATGCGGAGGGAAATTGCCAGGTTCGGGGGGAAGTCGCGGACACTGGACCTGGAATTCAACCGGAGGACATCGGTCAACTTTTTAAACCGTTTTACCAGACCGAGCTCGGGTACACCGCCAAAGGAGGAACCGGGCTCGGATTGCGCATCACGCGGGAATATTTGCAACGGATGGGCGGCGATATTTCGGTTTCCAGTGAACCCGGGGGGGGGACCAGCTTCCAATTTCACCTTCAGCTTAAGTTTGCAACCTCTGCACGCCATTCTCCGTCTCATGTGACAGAGGGAGACCTTGTTCAAGCCCAGTCGACACCAGCGAAGGCTGTCAGGGTTTTGGTGGTGGATGATGAGCCCGATAATCGAAAGCTGTTTCTCAATATCTTGGAGCCGCTGGGCTATGTACTGGTCGAAGCAGTGGATGGACTCGATGCTCTTGAAAAGATCACCAAATTTGAGGCTGAAGTTATTTTGATGGATTTGCACATGCCCAGAATGGATGGTTGCCAAGCCATCCGGGAGATTCGGCGAATCAAGGGGAGCAAGGTGGTTATCGTTGCGGTGAGCGCGAGCGTGGTCAGTGAGAAATTTCGAGCGGCACGCGAGGCAGGAGCCGATGCATGCCTGGCCAAACCGTTCAAAGACGTGGAGGTGTTGAGGCTGATGTCGCGTGGTTCTGAAACGCTTCCACCTGATTCTGGGTCGTCCGGGTCGATTCGATGTGGCGGGCTGGGCGAATCAATCCTCGCAAGGTCCATCCTGAAACTGTCGCCGGAGCAGACTCAGGGTTTGATCTCGGCGGCCCAGAATGCCGAGTATCGAAAATTAACTGCGCTGGTGGATGAGATTCGGGAGGCTGATCCCGAATTGGCCTCGGGTTTGGGCTCAAGGGTCGAGGCTTTTGATTATGATTCCATCCTGGAATTGCTAAAGCCGACTGTTTCTTGAGATAGTCGATGTCTGGGCATCCGGGATAGTTTGGGCGTCATTGGGCCGACTCTTGGTAGTGGGATGTTCCCTGCGCGGACTTGCACGAGGACCATCCGGCTAGCAGGCTATCCCCATCATGGCCCACGGATACCTTCGTCATCTTTCTGCTGGAACCCGCCTGTGCGCGGTGTTTGGGCAGCCCATCCGTCATTCGGCGTCACCGGCCATGCACAATGCGGCATTCGAGGCAGCCGGGCTGGATTGGGCCTATGTGGCCTGCGAGGTGGATCCCACGTACTTGGGTGAGGCAATCACCGGTGCCCGGCGCATGGGCTTCTGCGGTTTGAATCTGACGGTGCCTCACAAGCTGGAGGCGATTGAATGGGTTGACGAATTGGATGAATCCGCCAAGGCCTGGGGGGCGGTCAATACGGTGGCGTTTGAGGCGGAAGTGGATGGCGAGTGGTTTCCGGTGGGGCAAATTGACCCGACCGGTCGCGCCATTCGCTCCAAAGGCTATAACACGGATGCCGATGCCCTGATTCGGGCGCTCAAGGAGGACCTTCGAATCGAGCCCCGCTCCGCCCGCGTGTTGTTGCTCGGGGCAGGGGGCGCTGCCCGGGCGGCGGCCTTGAAGCTGGCCGATGAAGGCGTACTGGAATTGTGGCTTGTGAATCGGACGATTCCCAAGGCGCAGGAACTCGCGACCGAGATTTCCCACCGCTATCCTGCTGTGACTGTCGACGTGGGATATCCTGAATCCGATGTCGAAATCATCCTCAATGGAACATCCCTTGGGCTAAAGTCCGGGGACCCGTTACCTCTGGATGTCGATCGATTTCCGCTGGAGCGGGCGGATGGAGTCTACGATATGATTTATCGCCCGGCCGTGACCCCACTGTTAACGGCGGCCCATGCCGCTGGCTGTCAGACCGCGAATGGCCTGGGCATGTTGCTCTATCAAGGGGCCGCCGCCTGGGAGTTGTGGACGGGGCGCCAAGCCCCGATTGAAGTCATGCGGGAGGCGTTGGGGCGCGAAGTCTACGGAGGCCCGCGGTGACCCGACTCGGCGCTGTCGGTGGGAAAGGGAGGCCCATTTGAGCCAGGAGACATACCTCGGTTTGCCCATGGACTTCTGGTTCTCCGGGCCATGGGGATTGCCATTTCATCTCTGGACACTTGAGCTGACCTTGATGGGCCTGCTCGTGGGCAGTTTCCTCAATGTCGTCATCTATCGGATGCCGCTGGGGAAGAGTGTGGTTCGCCCACCGTCCCATTGCCCCCATTGCGATTATCGCATTCCGATCTGGCTGAATCTGCCCGTTGTCTCATGGATTCACTTGCGGGGTCGATGCGCCCATTGCCATGCGCCCATTTCCCCTCGGTACCTCGTGGTCGAGGCGTTAACCGGAGTGGCCTTTTTTTTGACTTGGTTGAACTGGGGCCATGAACACCCAGGCAAGGCCATCGCCTTGTGCGTGCTTTGGTCCGGTTTGCTCGCCGCCACTTGGATAGACCTGGAGCACTTCATCATTCCAGACGAAATCACCCTGGGCGGCATCGGTGCCGGACTCCTGTTGTCCGCGATTGCGCCGGCCCTGCACTCCACCGAAACGCGGATTTTGGCCGTGTTCTCCAGCATCGGAGGA
Source organism: uncultured Verrucomicrobiota bacterium (assembly GCA_903896505.1). Taxonomy (GTDB): domain Bacteria; phylum Verrucomicrobiota; class Verrucomicrobiia; order Limisphaerales; family UBA9464; genus CAILNN01. The sequence continues at coordinate 13,037 of CAITXU010000002.1, forward strand.
ATTCTTTTCGGTGCCGGACTGGTCTATGGCGTCCTCCGTCTCGGCAAGCTGCTCTTTGGTCGGTTGAAGATACGTCTGGAGCCGGGAACCCGGGTTGTTTTCCATGAAACGGGACTGGTCCTACCGGAGGACAACATTCCCTACGAAGAGCTTTTCTACCGATCCACCGATGCCGTGGTCTGCCACGGAGAGCGGATTGAACTGGCGACGCGTTCCTACGTGGACCAGCCCGTCCGCTTGGAATTGCAGCGAAATCCGCCCCGATTGCAGATTGGTTCGGAGACATTGAACGCCGAGGAAGAACCGTGGATGGCAGTGACCACCGGCTTCATGACCCTTCCCCGCGAGGCCATGGGGTTGGGGGATGTGAAGTTGATGGCAGCCATCGGTGCCTTTCTGGGATGGGAAGCCACTGTGTTCTCCCTCATGGGAAGTGCCCTCTTGGGGAGCCTGGTCGGATTGGGCCTGATTGCCGTTGGAAAGCGGGACTGGCAGGCCCGGCTGCCGTATGGCCCGTTTATCGCGGTCGCCGCAGTGATCTGGGTGGTCAGCGGCCATCACTGGTTGACGTGGTGGTTGGATCGAGCCGGGGCAGGGGCTGGATCGTGAAACGAGGCAAATGGGAGTGGCAGGCGGCGGGTTGATTTCAGAAGTAAACCGTTGTTTGAAACTAGTGTTTGACTTTGGGCGTCGCCGGTTTATCTCATGTGCAAGTGAGTGTGACGTCACAAGATACTGTCGAGGGGGCTTCCCCTCCAGATACGCGTCAACATCTTCTGGAGGCCGCCACCATGGTTTTTGCCGAGAAGGGATTTCGGGAGGCGACAATTCGGGAAATTTGTCAGCGTGCCGGGGCAAATGTGGCAGCCGTGAATTATCATTTCCGGGATAAGGAGGGGCTGTACGAAGCGGTATTGACGGCCTGCCGGAATGATCACCGGAATCCGGAGAATCACCTGGCGATGGATTCAACGGTTCAGCCTGCGGTTCGACTGGAAGCTTATGTCCGATGGATGTTCCGCCGAGTGCTGGCCTTGGACCGGGAATTCCCGCTCGGGCAGATTCTCAATCGCGAGATGATCGAGCCAACGCCGGCTCTGAGCCGAATTGTGGAAGTCCATATTCGTCCCGAGGCACGCTGGCTGGCGAGCCTGATGAGGGACCTGTTGGGGCCTACTTTTTCACGGGACGAACTCTCGCGAGCCACCATGAGCGTGGTGGGGCAGATATTGTTCTATAAACATTGCAGCTCGGTGATCCATTTCCTGGACGAGACCTTGATGCCCCGGCGGGACGACTTCGAAGCGCATGTTCGTCACGTCACCGAGTTCACCCTCGCCGCCACCGCCGGACTTCGGGCGCGGAGGGAATCCGAAACCCCATTGACGGCCACGACTTTCGATTCCAGTTCTCCTGAGCCGTTCTGCAAGTCCCCCAACGTCCACTAGACCATGCTCCGCCTTGCCTTGAAAATGCTCCTGGGAGACCGCGCCAAGTACATCATGCTGGTGGGCGGTCTGACCTTTTCCGCCCTGCTGATGACCCAGCAGCGGGCTGTTTTCACCGGTCTGGTTTCCTGGACCACCAGTCACATGCGCAACATGCGGGCGTCCATCTGGGTGGTGGAGCATCGTGTGGAACAGGTGAATGAAACCAAGGCCTTGAGGGATACGGATGTCAATCGGGTCCGCAGCGTTTCAACCGTCGATTATGCCGTTCCCCTCTTCCAAGGCGTCCTCAAGGCACGGGCTGCGGATGGTTCGGACAAGCAGATTCAGTTGATTGGACTCCATGCAGGAACCCTGAAGGGCCGTCCAACGGTCATGGTGGAAGGAGGAGAAGAAGGTTTGGAACGACTGCGAATCGCCAACAATGTCGTGGTGGATGTTCTCGCCTCCAAGCGCCTGGCGGCAGGACTGGGACGGCCCCTCCAGATTGGCGATACCTTTGAGATCAACGATCGGGAAGCCCGGGTGGTGGGCATTTGTAAGACGGAACCCCATTTCTTTGGGTACCCCTACGTTTTCTCCAGCTACGACCAGGCGCTCCAGTACGCGCCCCGTCAGCGAAAGATGTTGTCGATGATCCTGGCCGAACCGAAAGAGGGCCATTCGGCGGAAGAGGTCGCACAGCAGATTTCAAATGAGACCGGTCTGCGGGCATACACCGTGCCCGAATTTGAAAAGGCGACGGTTGACTGGGTGTGGAAAAACACCGGCATTCCCGTCAGTTTTTTAACCACGATCATCCTTGGATTTGTGGTCGGTGTGGCGGTGGCCGGTCAGACCTTTTATTCGTTTGTTTTAGAGAATTTAAAACATTTGGGGGCTCTCAAGGCAATGGGCGCCAGCAATGGCTTGATTTCTGCGATGTTGTTCGTGCAGGCCATGACCGTGGGGTTGATCGGATACGGGATGGGGGTGGGACTGACGGCCGTTTTTGGATTCATAGTGCGCCCCATCGGTCAGCCGCCATTTGTCATCAGCATTGAAACGCTGGTCGGTACGCTATTTTCCATTCTCGTGATATGCACTTTGGCTGCCCTTTTTGGAATTTTGAAGGTGGCGCGACTCGAACCGGCGGTCGTTTTCCGGGGCTAGACTTATGAAGACTGAAACCAACGGGTCCAATTCCAACGGTGCTGCATCGGAATTGGCGATCGACGCCCGGTCGATCGTCAAAGTCTTCGGGTTGGGTGATGCCCGGACGGTTGCTCTCAAGGGGGCCAACTTTTCGGCCCGCCAGGGAGAGCTTCATCTGGTGGTCGGGCCCTCTGGTTGCGGGAAAACGACGCTCTTGAGCGTGGTAGCCGGTACTCTCAACTGGGACGAGGGGAAGGTGCAGGTCTTTGGTACCAGCTTGGACGGCATGAAACGGTCGGAAATCACCGATTTTCGCCGCCGCAATGTCGGTTTCATCTTTCAACAATTTAATCTGATTCCAACTCTCAATCTGATCGAGAACATCAGTGTTCCGCTCCTGCTGAATGGCATCCGACGTCGGACCGCTGAGGACAAGGCCGGTGAACTATTGAAGCGGGTGGGACTGGCGGGCAAGGAGACCAAGCGTCCCACCCAACTTTCCGGCGGCCAGCAACAGCGCGTGGCTATCGCTCGCGCCCTGGTCCATGAACCCCGACTGGTGATTTGTGATGAGCCCACCAGCGCCCTGGACAGCGAAACCGGGCATCAAATCATGGATTTGTTGACCACCGCCGCACGGGCGCCTGGACGTTGCGTGGTCATCGTGACCCACGATCCGCGGGTCTACAGCTATGCGGATCGCATCACCCAAATGGAGGACGGACGGGTGATGGCCGTTCTTGATGGAGAACCTCTTCAACAATTTGTTCATTCCACTCACTAACGATCGTTCACCGTATGTTCATCCTGTTTAAACGCGTTTCATTCTACGTCGCGATCGCCGGAGTTGTGGCATCGCTCTACCTCGTTTGCGCCCAGAGTCAAAAACCCAAGGACCCAGGTCCGCTCTCGGCACCAGCCCGGTCCCCGTATTCCGACATGGTCGCGGCGACTGGATTGGTGGAAGCTTCTCGTGAGAACGTTCGAATCGCCTCACCCAAGGCGGCATTGGTGACCAAGGTCTTTGTGAAAGTGGGCGACTCGGTCAAGGCCGGCGATTCGTTATTTCAGCTCGATGACCGCGAGCCTCTCGCTCGCATTGCGAGTTTGCAGGCCTCCCTGACGGCAACGGAGGCCCAATTGGGGATCGATGAGAACCAAGTGGCGGACCTTGCAGACCAGTTGAAACGCATCGCCCGGCTCGAAAAGGACAAGGTGGCCACCGAGGACGAACTCCGGCGCCGTGAATTTGGTTTGAAAGGGGCAGAGGCTCGACTGATTTCCACCCGGGCACAGGTCGAGACCATCCGTGCCCAACTTCAGGAAGCCAAGGTGGAAGCCTCGGTGTTGACGGTGCGGGCTCCGCGGGATGGCAAATTGCTCCAGGTCAATGTCAGGGAAGGGGAATTCGCCCCCGCTGCGGCACTGACCGATCCACTCATGTTGCTGGGAGACGTGGACCGGTTGCAGGTGCGTGCGGAAGTGGACGAGCAGAATGCGGTTTTGGTCGCTCCGAACCAACCTGCCGAAGCAACCTTGAAAGGAAATTCCCGCATGAAGATGCCACTCCGGTTTGTCCGGATTGAACCATATGTGGTCCCCAAGCGGAGTTTGACGGGAGACAGCCTGGAGCGGGTGGATACCCGGGTATTGCAGATAATCTACGAGTTCGATCAGCCCAAATTCCCGGTTTATGTCGGTCAGCAGGTGGATGTATTCATCCAGAGGGCAGGTCCCATCGCCGACTCGACCAAACCGTGAATTGGAACCAGATATTGACAAAGTGTCAGTGACGTTCACTCTTTCTCTTGCATGAACCTATTTGTGATGTCGATGGGGTTGGCATTGCTGGCCGGAACCTCCGCTGCTGCGGTGACCAATGCGCCCCCGTGGCCCACGGCGCCCCTGTCTTTGGGTGATGCCTTGGACACGGCGCTGGCGCAGAATCCGGCCATCCGCAAGGGGCGACAGGACATTGAGGAGGCCTACGGCGTTTCGATGCAATTGAGGTCCGCCGCTCTCCCAAAGCTGACGGGGACCGGCAATTATGGAGTCCTAGACCGGGGCAAGATTGAGAAACTCACCGTCGGTGGCGGCAATAGTTTCAGTTTTCGGACGGACGAATCCTGGAGTGCCGACTTGACCATCAGCCAGACCTTGATTGATGGAGGAAAGATGCGGTCGTCATTGCGGTCGGCCAAGTTGACCAAGGAAGCTGCGCTACGGAATTTCGAGTCCCTGGTGTCGGACACACTGCTGAATGTTCGAATCGCCGTGGCCGATGTTCTACTGGATGCCGAATTGATCGTAACGCAGGAAGCTTCGGTCCATTTGCTGGAAAAGGAACTGACCGATACCCAACGACGGTATGATGCAGGAACCGTTCCACAATTCAACGTCTTGCGGGCGTCCGTCGAACTCGCCAACGCCAAGCCGCGCCTGATCAAGGCTCGGAACGATTATCGAATCGCCAAGAACAATCTCGCGACTCTCCTCGGCTATGACATCCCGTCCGGCATGGGGGAGGACATTCCCCTCGAAATCTCCGGCAAACTAGCCCCATCAACCAACGATGTTGAACTGTCGACCTCCATTGCGAAAGCTTACCAGCAACGCCCGGAATTGGCGGCCGCGCGGACCAATGAACGGTTGCGTCACGAGGACATTGTTCAGGCCCGTTCCGACTATTATCCGAAGCTAAGTGGTCAGGCGGGATACGGATGGGCAAATCGGGTGTATGGGCCGAATGGAGGAAGCCCTGGTCTGGATGATGAAGTCCATGGATGGAGTGTAGGATTGGTGGCCAACTGGAGTATTTGGGATTTTGGTCTGACCCAGGGAAAGGTCAAAGCCGCCAGGGCCACCCAAGAGAAAGCCCGCATCGACGTCGACGACCTGTATCGGAAGGTGGAGCAAGAAGTTCGCACAGCGCACTCCACTTTGATCCAAGCACGGGAGACGTTGGAATCGCAGGGGAAGGTAATCGAGCAGGGGCAGGAAGCCTTGCGATTGGCTGTAGCGAGGTCAGAGGCAGGAACCGGAACCCAATTGGATGTTCTGAGTGCACAGACTGCTTTAACGGATGCCCGGACCACCTACGTCCAGGCAGAACATGATTTGGTCGTAGCCCAACAGCGATTGGCCCGGGCCATGGGAGAGGGAATCATGGTGCGTTCCGTAACTTCCAGTTCTTCAAAATAGCGGTCCCGAACCACCCCGTCCGCCAACGCGAAGCGAGTTGGCTGACCGCAGGTCTCCGGCCGGGCCGGAGTGCGATGGTTATGCAGCTGTCCGCTCGTTTTTTGGGGGCGAGTTTTTGTTTCCGAAGGTTGACATTGGGTGGGGGGCGGATTGACCTTCGGGAATGCCCGAAATCATTCCTGTCACGACCACGCGTCGTGATTTTCTCAAGAGCACGGGGACTCTTGCCGCCGCGACTTCGCTGGCTGGCATGACGATTCCTTTTGTCCATGCGGCCGAAAACAACACTATCCAGGTGGCCTTGGTCGGCTGCGGTGGTCGTGGAACCGGTGCTGCATCCAACGCACTTTCGGTCAAGAACGGTCCGATCAAGCTGGTGGCGATGGGAGATGTTTTCGACTACCGCCTCAAGTCCAGCTACGAGGGTTTGAGCGGAGAGTACAAGGAAAAGGTCGACGTTCCCGATGACCGCAAGTTCATCGGCTTTGACGCTTACAAGCATGCGATGGATGCGCTTCGGCCCGGCGACGTGGTGATTCTGGCAACCCCGCCGGCTTTCCGCTGGGTTCATTTTACCTACGCCATCGAAAAGGGGTTGAACGTGTTCATGGAGAAGCCGGTGACGGTGGATGGACCTACAAGCCGCCGGATGCTGGAGCTGGGAGCCAAATCGGTGCTGAAAAACCTGAAGGTGGGCGTCGGCCTGATGTGCCGTCACTGCCGCATTCGTCAGGAGTTGTTCACGCGCATTCAGGACGGCCAGATTGGCGACATCGTGGCTCTCCGTTGTTACCGGATGCACGGACCGGTCGGATCGGCCTTTTCCAACAAGAAGCCGGACAACATGAACAGCGAGCTGCTGTGGCAGATTTCCCGGTTCCATAGCTTCCTTTGGGCCAGCGGCGGGTGCTTCAGCGACTTCTACATCCATAACATCGATGAGTCGTGCTGGATGAAGAACGCCTGGCCGGTCGAGGCTCAAGCCTCCGGTGGACGGAGCAACCGCGGTGAGGCGGTCGACCAGAACTTCGACAACTACAACGTCGAATACACCTTCGCCGATGGTAGCAAACTGTTCCACTACGGTCGGACGATGGGCGGCTGTCACGATCAGTTTGCCAGCTACGCCCATGGCAGCAAAGGCCTGGCGGTTATATCCAGCGAATCCCATGCGCCCGCCAAATCCCGGATTTACAAGGGACAAAAGCAGGACAACGCCAACGTGCTCTGGCGGGCACCGAAAGACGAACCCGATCCCTACCAATTGGAATGGGAAGACCTCATTGATGCCATTCGCAATGACAAGCCGTACAACGAAGTCAAACGGGGGGTCGAGGCGAGCCTCGTCGCTTCGATGGGGCGCATGGCCGCACACACCGGCCAAATCATCACCTGGGATGAAATCATGAATTCCACCCACGAATTCGCGCCAGGTCTTGACCAATTGACGATGGATTCCGTGGCCCCCATCCGTGCGGATGCCAATGGTCGATATCCGGTGCCGCTGCCCGGCATTAACAAGCACCGCGAATACGCATGAGGCCCGAATCGGGAGGCACATCTGAGTTGAGCCCTGACGGTTCAACTCAGGTGAATTCAGGAAGTGGAAAGCCGTCGGAAGCCGCCTCCCCAAATGGTAGTGCCCCATCCTCTTTGGGGTGAATGAGGTATTTGATGCGCCTGTATCCTGCGAACCAGAATTCGGTACTGAGCGCTTTGCATCGCATTCTTGCGTGGGTTTGCCTGTTGATATCGTTTGGAATTTTAGTCGGTATATCTAAAGACCGATCCATATTCCCAAGGACGATTGAAGAAATATTGCCCGCCTCTGCCGTCGGGCTCTTCGTGCTTTCCTGCGGAATCCTTCGTTCGAGATCGATGATAGGCTGTGTGCTGGCGCTCTGGTCGCTGTACGTGTTTTTCCTACCCACCGTCTAAGGCCCAGAACTACCGATAATTTCGATGCCGAAATACAAAGGGACAGGTCAAATGTTTGACATCCGTTTGCCCCTCGCTACATTTCTCCCATGCGACAGGCACGCTTGAAGTTGGATTCCTGTGTGGGAGCAGCGTACTACCATTGCATCTCGCGGGTGGTGGAGCGGCGTCTCGCGTTTGGACCCAATGAGAAGGAGCAGTTTGTCCATTGGATGCAGGCGTACGCCGGGTTCTGCGGGGTACGGGTGCTCACTTACTGCATCATGTCCAATCACTTCCATCTCCTGGTGGAGGTGTCTCAGCGTCCGGAGGTTCTCCCGGGGGATGAAGAGCTGTTGGGACTCTATGCCCTGGTCCATGGGGACGATGCGGCTGAGAGTCAGCGCAAGCTGATGGTGAACTGGCCGGAGGAACAACGGCAGCAGTGGCGTACAGGGTTGTACGCACAGATGTGGGATGTGAGTGCCTACATCAAGCTGCTCAAGCAACGGTTCACCCAGTGGTTTAACCGGTGGCATCGGCGCAAGGGCACTTTGTGGGAGGAACGCTTCAAGAGCGTGCTGGTGGAGGGGTCACGAGATTCCCTGGCCCGGGTGGCGGCGTACATCGACCTCAATCCGATTCGAGCCCGATTAACTGATGACCCCAAGGAGTATCGCTGGAGTGGGTATGCCGCTGCGGTGGCGGGGTTGCGGGTGGCCAGGGAGGGGATTCGGGGCATCATCGACCCGAGTGACCGGGAAGAAAGCAATCTGACCGCGGCGATGGCCCGGTATCGGCTTTGGGTGTTTGGGGAAGGAATGACCGAAGGGGTTCAGGGAACCGATGGCCCGGCCATTCGGGCCGGGATATCTCCGGAGAAGGTCAAGGAAGTGTTCGCCCAGAAGGGAAAGCTGGGCTGGGGGGATTATGTCCGGTGTCGGGTGAGGTACTTTACCGATGGAGCGGTGATTGGCAGTCGGGGATGGGTGAATCAGGTCTTTGAAGACCATCGCCAGCGGTTTGGACCCAAGCGCAAGGATGGGGCGAGGCGGTTCAAGTTCCTGAACGAGGCTGATATCTTTGGGTTGAGGGACCTGAGGATCGATTGCGTCGTGATTTCTGGCGGGACCAACTCTACCTCACGGACAGCAAAGACCCCGGACTAATCAAGTTGACCAGATTCGGGGTGAAATGAGGTGAACTCGGGCGCGACCCGCCGCCTTCGGCAAGTCTTTCCGAGCTGCGGTGGGTAGCTGCGGGCTTTATTCCTCGGCGGCGGTCAGCTTGGCCAGCACCGATAAATCCTCCAGGGTCGTGGTGTCGCCCTTGATTTCGCCACCACAGGCCACCTGTTTGAGGAGGCGGCGCATGATTTTTCCGGAACGGGTCTTGGGCAATCCGTCGGCGAACCGGATATCGTCGGGCTTGGCCACCGGGCCAATTTCTTTGCCTACATGGGCGCGTAATTCGTCCCGCAGACCCGGCGCGGCAATGATACCGGTTTTCAGGGTCACGAAACAGACAAGCGCCTGGCCTTTTAATGGGTCAGGGCGGCCCACCACCGCTGCTTCGGCGACACTGGGATGGCTAACCAAGGCGCTTTCCACTTCGGCCGTCCCAATGCGATGGCCGGCGACGTTCAGGACGTCGTCAATGCGTCCGACGATCCAGAAATAGCCGTCCTTGTCCTGGCGGCAACCGTCGCCGGTGAAGTAAGCCCCTTTAACCTCGCTCCAGTAGGTTTCCTTGAAGCGCTTGGGATCACCCCAAAGGCCTCGAAGCATCGAAGGCCAGGGCTGGCGAATAATCAACTTGCCACCACTTCCTTTGGGGACCGGATTTCCCTGATCGTCCACCACCTCCGGTCGAATTCCGAAGAAGGGCAGGGTAGCAGAACCTGGCTTTGTGGGCGTGGCGCCGGGAAGGGGCGAGATCATGATGGCCCCTGTTTCGGTCTGCCACCAGGTGTCGACAATGGGGCAACGCTTTCCTCCCACCACCTGATGGTACCACATCCAGGCCTCCGGGTTGATCGGTTCCCCCACGGTTCCAAGAAGGCGCAGCGAACTGAGATCATGCTTTTTGGGCCATTCATCTCCCCACTTCATAAAGGCTCGAATGGCGGTGGGAGCGGTATAAAGAATAGTGACCCGGTACTTGGATATGATGCGCCAAAAGCGATCTGGTTCTGGAAAATTGGGTGCCCCCTCATAGATAAGACTGGTGGCACCGTTAGCCAGAGGTCCGTAGACCACATAGCTGTGACCGGTTACCCAACCGATATCAGCGGTACACCAATAGACATCGGGTTCCTGGATATCAAAGATGTACTGGTGGGTCAGTTTGGCTCCAAGAAGGTATCCGGCAGTGGTGTGGAGAATGCCCTTGGGCTTTCCGGTCGAACCGCTGGTATAAAGAATGAACAGCGGCGATTCGGAGTCCATCTTGGCCGGTGGGCAAACGTCGGTGACATACTCCAATTCGCGATGCCACCAGACATCCCGACCTTCGGTGACGTGAACCTCGTTGCCGGTCCGGCGAACGACCACGACCTTTTCGATACTCTGGGCGAGCAGTTGGCCATCGGGTCCGAGGATGGTGAGGGCTTCATCCACATTTTTCTTCAGGGGAACGACACTGCCTCGCCGGTAGCCGCCATCGGCAGTGATCACCAGTTTCGCACCACAATCGGCAATTCGGTCGGCCACGGATTGGGCGCTGAATCCGCCAAAAACGACGCTGTGAATGGCCCCGATGCGGGTGCAGGCCAGCATGGCGATGGCGGCCTCGGGGATCATGGGCAGATAGAGGATGACGCGGTCTCCCTTTTTTACGCCATTCCGCTTGAGGACATTGGCAAACCGACAGACTTCACGATGAAGCTGTTGGTAGGTCAGTACGCGTTCCTCGCCTGGGCGGCCATCGGACGCCGGCTCTCCCTCCCAAATGAGGGCTGCCTTGTTGGCCGTTGCAGTGCCCAGCCATTTGTCCAGGCAGTTGGCCGAGACATTGAGCTTTCCGCCGACGAACCATTTAGCGTCGGGAACCTTCCATTGGAGGACCTTCTTGAACGGAGTGAACCATTGGAGTTGTTCGTTGGCGATTTTGCCCCAGAAAGCCTCCGGCTCATTCACGGAAGCGGACCAGAGTCTGCGGTACTGGGCCAAAGACTTGACCCGGGCAGCCAGGGAAAATTCCTTGGCGGGGGGAAATACCCGGGATTCCTGTGACAGGGAGGAGATATTGGCCGACGGCGCAGGAGACACGTTCATGGAGATGGAAGAGACGGAGTGCATCTTTGCGAAGGGATCGGCCTCGCGTCAATCAATCGAGAGCCGTTGACGACGATGTCTTTGAATCGGGCTTGTTCCGACGACGCCGTCCGGCAAGCCTTTACCCCGTCTCAAACGAACCTCGTTAACCCATGGATACCGTACGCCTCGGCCTGATTGGACTTGGAAATATTGGGCGGCATCATGCTGCTTACTTGCTGGATGGAAAGGTCCCCCGTTGCGAACTGAGAGCGGTGGCGGCATCTGCAGAAGCCCGTACGGCACCGTATGTCGCCCGTGGGTTGACGGCTTTTCCCGACGGTCTTGCTTTGATCCGATCCGAAGCGGTGGATGCCGTCCTGATTGCCACTCCGCATCCGACCCATGTGGCATTGGGGGTGGCTGCGTTGGAGGCGGGCTTGCACGTGATGGTGGAGAAGCCATTGGCGGCTCACAAAGCGGACGCAGAACGATTGCTAGCTGCGGCTCGCCAGCGACCCCATCTTCAATTGGCCGGCATGTTCCAACTTCGGATCGAACCGCGCTATGCTCGCATCCGATCGCTCCTGCAATCGGGCGAACTGGGAACCCTCCAGCGCGTGACCTGGATCAATACGGACTGGTTTCGAACCGAGGCTTACTATGCCAGCGGCGGGTGGCGGGCCACCTGGCAGGGTGAAGGGGGCGGGGTGTTGTTGAACCAATGCCTGCATAACCTGGACGTTCTCTGCTGGCTGATGGGGTCTCCTCGGCGGGTCCGTGGCTTTGTGCAGATGGGCCGGTGGCATGATATCGAGGTGGAGGACGAGGCGACGGCGCACCTGGAATTTGCCGGAGGCGCTTCTGGGTTGTTTGTCGGAAGCACCGGTGAATCGCCTGGAACCAATCGGCTGGAATTGGTCGGAACCCGGGGGCGATTGGTGTTGGAAAACCAGCGCCTGAATCTGATTCGGAATGAATTCGATGCGTTGGAATGGTCAAAAACGACCACGAGCGGGTTCACCCCACCCCCGGTTTGGAATTGCGAGCTTCCTTTCGAGAATCATCCCGCGCCGCACGCGGCCCTGATGCAGAATTTTGTCGCGGCAATCCTGGATGGGACTGCCCTGATCGCCCCCGGAGAAGCCGGTCTCGCCTCGGTCGAATTGGCGAACGCCATCGTCTATTCGTCATTGACGGAGTCCACCGTGGACCTGCCGTGGGATGGTGTCGCCTGGGAAGCCAAACTGGCAGAATTAATATCTGGATCGACCCGACAGAAAGTTGTCAGGTCGATTGGGACAACCGACTTTGCTGCATCCTTCCGACGCTAGCCTACGCGATTAGCGCGAGGCATGCACCGGAGGGACCTCCACACACACCGCCTCCTTGGTGCTGCGGGCGTAGATACGACCACCGCTGACGACGGGTGTTCCCCAGCATTTACCGGACAAAACGGATGCCCGGGCCACTTCCTGATAGGCTTCCGGAGTCGCCTTCACCAACACCAGTTCACCGGCATCGCTCAAGATGAGCACGTGACCGTCGACGAGAATAACCTGGCCAGGTCCGAAACCCTTTTGCTCCCACTCCACCTTGCCGGTGGCCACATCGACGCATTTGAGAGGGCCGTCGCCGTACTCCTTGAATTGGAAAAGGCCGTACAGTTTTCCATTGTGGAGAACCGGGGTGCTCCAATGGTTTGCCAGAGGCTTATTTCCCTTGAAACGATAAATCTCAGCGGCTGAAAAGGTGTCCCCATTTTTGGACACGCGGCACGCACCGGCACCCACATCGTAACCGGCCGAACAATAGACGATGTCTCCCGCCACCACCGGCGAGGCGGCAGTAGAGACACGATAGGGGAAGGCGTAGCGCCAAAGTTCGGCTCCAGTCTTGGGATCGATGGAGAGCAATCCGGACTGTAGAAAAAACACCACTTGGTGCCGACCCAAAATCTCGGTTGGAGTTGGCGTCGCGTGAGTCATCTTCTCATCGAACGCCGACCAAGCGAGCTCACCATTGGACTTCTTGAACGCCAGCAATGATTTTCCCGGGCCGCCACCGGCGACCAGGACCAAGTCCCCGTCGACCAAGGGAGCGGCAGCATTTTGCCATTGGATGTTCCGTCCACCGTATTCCTTGATGAGGTCGTGCTGCCAATCCAAGGAGCCGGTTTTGCCATCAAAGCTGCTCACAACCAGTTTGCCTGAGGTCACGTAAACATGGCCATTGCTAATGGTGGGAGAGGACCGGGGCCCGTCTCCGCCGCCATTGGTGGATGTGCCCGAGTCACCGCCACCGTCGTATTTGACGGGGCCCAGCGTCTTAAACCAAAGCTCCTTGCCTGTGTCAGCATTCCGGGCGACCACAACCTCCTGGGATGCGCCGTCAATGTTCCGGAGTTCGAGGTTGGCGGCCAGTTCTCCGGACACGACGAGACAACTGAAACCAGCCTCACTGGGTACTTTCCAGAGGACCTTGGGGCCACCGGCTGGCCAGGTCTTGCTGATCTTTTCAGGGGATGAACCGTCGCCTTTCGGACCACGGACGAAGCTCCAATCGGCGGCAGCACAGGTTAAACCGAAGGTCAGGCAACCCAGGGCGGAGATGCGGATCAAAGAGTTCATTGGATGAGGATGAGGGGAGATTTGAGTGCAGCTGGCGGCTGGTCAACTGGGAACTGCGAAGTTCACGGAGTCTTGACAGGCGGAGCTACGGGAGCGTTGGTCGTGACCTCCACCTTGGCACTCCCATCGGTGCCCACCGTGGCGCTGAGGACAAGCCCTGGAGCCGCATTGGAACCCACGGTTTTTGGGCGAACGCCTTCGTTGAGAACTTCGGCACCCTTCTTGTCGAAGCCGTAGAGACCTTTCCGGATGAAATCCAAGCGTCGGCTGATGCTGAGCTCATCCTTCAGCTTTTGGACCTGCTTTTTCAGAACAGCCAAGTCATTGAACTTCCTTTCCAGTTCGGCCTTTTCGGCCAGAAGCCGCTTGAGTTCCTTCTCGAGGAGTGCCCGGTCACCTTCGCTGGCAGCGAGCTTGGACTCGGTATCCTTGATCTGGTTATTGAGGCCGGAAATTTCGACGTTTAAGCCTTCCATCTTTTTCGAGAGCTCATCCTTCTCTCCAGAAAGTTCGCTGATTCGAGAGTTGCGCTTGGCGATCTCCGCCTCGGCCGCTGCAGCAGCATCTTTGGCCAATTGTTCGGTCTTCGCCAGTTGGAGAGTCGCTGAGGTCCATTTGTTGGAGTAGGAGCTGAGTTCGTCGGATTTGCGTGCCAAAGTTGTTTCGAGGTGGGTATTGACCGACTTCAATTCGTTGACCTTGCCCTCGGTGCGGACCACCTCGTTTGATCGGTTGAGAAGCTCCTCGGTCAACTTCTGCCGCTCCTGCTTGGCTTCATCCATCGTCTTCCACAAAAAGCCCGCCAGACCGAGGGTAACGACCGTCAGCAGCAGGACTATCAAGGTTTTGGCGTTCATGCGTTTCGTAGGACCTTGAAAGGCTTGCGTCCACTTGGCAAGGTCGAGGCGTGGTTGGACTTAATATCCATGAGTCAATCCGAGGTTTGCGCGGCGGTCGTTGGGAGGTATTCGCACCCATAGAAGACCGACCCGCTTGCGGTCTGACTAACCGACGCTAGCCTGCATTCATGGAATTTCCGGACCATGTGGGTGTGATGATTCTTGGGGAATGCATGTTGTTTCCCGAGGCCGTGCTCCCCTTGTTCATTTTTGAGCCGCGGTATCGCGCCATGCTGGCGGACTCGTTGGAGACCCACCGGTTGTTTGGTCTGGCCATGCAGAAGCCCGGTTCCAACCGGGAGTCACCCTGTGAAGTCGCCGGGATTGGACTCGTCCGGGCTTCCCAATTAAACGAAAACGGGACTTCCAATCTGGTCCTTCAAGGCATCGCTCGCATCCGACTTGGTAAAGTCGTCCAGCTTAAACCGTACCGTGCTCATGCGTTTGAGGTTATCGAATGTCCTCCTGCCGATCCCGAGACAACCCCCCAACTCATCGACCGGTTGATGGACTTGGTCGACGCACGCCTTCACCACGGAGCCATTAAAATCCCGGTGGCCATGATGAATCTCATTTCCGGCCTCTGTCCGGGACGGGAGTCGTTGACGGTGGCCGACTGTCTCAATGCCCTCCGACAGGTGAATAATCCCAGTCGGCTGGCTGATTTGATCGCGTTGCTGCTTCTTCCGCAGGCGGTTCATCGACAGCTCATTTTGGAAACCGCCTCGGTTGAAGCCCGACTTTCCATCCTCATCCAGTGGATGACGGGCGAAGTCGCCCGACTTCAAAAAAAATCAGCCTCATGAGCTGGGCCCTCGGCTGGCAAAAGTACAGTCGGGTGCTGGTCATCGGCATTCAGAATACCCTCGTTTATCGAGCCAACTTCCTATTTCGCGCATCCATTTCGTTGGTCCCATTGCTGGGAACCCTTCAGGTTTGGCGGACGATCTACGGAGGCAAAGCCGATGGAGGAACGATCGCCGGCTACACCCTGTCGGGTATGATCAGTTACTACCTGATCGTCAATGTGGTGGATGCCCTGACGGCTGTCACGGACGACGATTGGGAAATCGCGGCAGACATTCGCGATGGAAAAATCAGCCAGTTTCTGTTGCGTCCCATTGATTACCTGACCTACCGGCTTTGCCTCTATTTGTCCGGTCGAGCCATTTACACCAGCGTGGCCGTGATTCCCGTCATCTTGTTCACTCTTTATCTTCGTCACGACTTTAGGTGGCCCACCCAACCCATCACTTTTTTGCTGTTTCCCTTGTCCGTTCTGATGGGAGGTTTGATTCAGTTCTTCATCGCCTATCTGATGGCCCTTTTGGCTTTTTGGTTTCTCGACGTCAGCACCCTCATCTTCATCCAGTTTGCGTTTGAATATATCGCCAGCGGCCATCTGTTTCCGCTCGATCTGCTCCCGGCGGGGCTTCAGATGGCCATTTTCCTGACTCCGTATCCCTACCTCACTTATTATCCGGCGAAGGTGTTTTTGGAAGAGGACCATGGGCCCCTCGTCTTTGGTTTTGCAATTCAATTGGCCTGGCTTGTCATTGGCTACGTCGCCGCTCGATGGGCTTGGTCTCGGGGACTGCGCCGCTACACCTCCGTCGGAGGTTGATGACTATGGGGACACTTCAACGGTATGCAGCCATTTACGGCGCACTCTGGCGGAACAGCGTGACCCGGGAAATGCAGTTCAAGTCCAACTTTCTGCTCTGGATTGTGGTGGAGCTGCTTTGGTTTGCCCTCCAGCTCGCCTTTATGCAAGTGCTGTACGGCCAGACCGACAGCATCGGCGGATGGAGTCGTTGGCAGGTCATTCTTCTGGTCGGGGTGTCCAACTTCATCCAGCAATTGTTCACCGCCATTTTCCTGACCAACGTCAATGAGCTTTCAGAGCATGTGCGAACGGGAAAGCTGGACTTCATGCTGCTGCTACCGGTCAACACGCGTTTCCTGATTTCCTTCCGCAAAGTCGACCTGGGTTCGTTCATCAATGCGGCATTCGCCGCCGTCGTTATATTTTATGCGGCGCTCCAATTGGACCTGCATCCCTCCTTCCTTCAATTCATCGGATTTGCGGTGGTTTGTGTGGCTGGTATTTCGGTCCATTACTCGATCATGTTCCTCTTGGCGACCATCGCGTTTAGCACGGTGCGCGCCCAAGGTATTCTGACCGGCTACTACAATCTGTTCAACATCGCCCGTCTGCCCGAGGGCGCATTCCAACGGGGCTCGTTCAAAGCCATTTTTACCTTTGTCCTGCCCATGTTACTGGTGGCTAATGTCCCGGCAAAAACGCTGCTGGGTTTTCCCTCACTGCCGTCCCAAGTGGGA
The DNA here is from genome assembly GCA_903896505.1 of uncultured Verrucomicrobiota bacterium. Lineage (GTDB taxonomy): Bacteria > Verrucomicrobiota > Verrucomicrobiia > Limisphaerales > UBA9464 > CAILNN01. The sequence goes on from CAITXU010000002.1 coordinate 29,863, forward strand.
CTGCTGATGCTCATGAGCCTGATATGTTTTTCGGCCAGTGAACTGTTCTGGAGATGGTCCCTGCGGCGGTATACCAGCGCCAGCTCGTGACCGAAAGTGTTTCAGGTGCGGATTCCCGGTTTCGTTTCCAGGAGACCGGGTCTAGAATCCTGATGTGGTTCAAAACGTAATTCTGGACTGGTCAGGAACTCTCGTAGACGACCTGCCGGCGGTGTGGCAGGCCACCAATCATGTCTTTCGTCAGTCCGGCCTTCCCGAAATGTCACTTCAGCAGTTCCGTTCGGAGTTTTGTCTGCCGTTTTCGAATTTTTATTCCCGGTACCTTCCCGATAGGGAGTTGGCGGAACTGGAGGTTTTGTTCCATGCAGCGTTTGCCCACTCCCAGGATTCGGTGACCCCTCTGCCTCATGCACTGGAATTCCTCGAGTATTGTCGCGGGCGGGGGTGGCGTCTTTTTCTACTGAGCGCGGTCCATCCCCGAATGTTTTCCCGGCAGGCCGGTCCGCATGGGCTGGAGACCTTTTTTGAACGCGCCTACCTTGGTGTGGCTGACAAACGCCACCAAATCCACACGGTGCTAACAGAAAACCGCCTGGATCCGGCGTCGACGGTTTTCATCGGGGATATGGAGCACGACATTGAAACCGCCCATCACGGCGGCATTCGTAGCGTGGCCGTTCTGACTGGCTACCAATCTCTCCATCAGCTTCGTTCGGCAGGTCCGGACCTCATTGTTGAACACTTGGGCGAGCTCCGGGCGGTTTTGGAACGGAATGAAGGTCATTTGCCCGTTGTTGCGGTACGCAAACGGTCCATAACTCTGGAGAAACGACCCGTGGCCACCGTGGGTGCGTTGATCCAGAACGACGTGGGTCAATGGCTTATGGTGCGAACCCACAAATGGTCGGATCTTTGGGGAATTCCCGGTGGGAAAATAGAGCCGGGCGAAACCAGCGAGGCCGCCCTGCGTCGCGAAATTCGCGAGGAAACAGGCCTGGAGGTCGATAAAATCCAGTTCGTGCTGGTCCAGGACGCCATCAACCCTCCCGAATTCTATCGGGAAGCCCATTTCCTGCTCCTCAACTATACCTGCGAGGCTCGGACTCCGATTCGGGTTCAATTGAACGAGGAGGCGCAGGAGTATCGCTGGGTGAGTTCGGAGGAAGCCCGCGAGTTGCCGTTGAACACACCGACGCGCATCCTGCTCGACTCGGTGGTGCCGACGGTCAATTGATTGTTTTTCATGGACACCATCACGATCTCAGACTTGGAGGTTTTTTATACGGTGGGTGTTCCCGATGCGGAACGCCTTCAGCCTCAGCGGCTGTTGTTAACCCTTTCCCTGGAATCCGACTTCACCGCCGCGGCAGCGGGCGACGATTTATCGGCTGCCATCGATTATTCGGCAGTCTGTCGACGGTTGCGCGACCTGGGTCACTCCCGGTCATGGAAGCTGATTGAGCGGTTGGCTGTCGATCTGGCGCAACTCCTTCTGGAGGAATTCGGGCCAACCCGGGTGACGGTCGAGGTCCGAAAGTTCATCCTGACTGAGACCCGATATGTCTCAGCCCGTGTGACGCGGGAATGGAAGGAAATGGCCCAGGAGACCTCGCATCAGCGAATCACGCGACAGGTCGGCGGAGTGCCGGCGGGCTGGCGGTAGACCTCGGGGGCTCTTATAAGCTTTACTCGGAAGGTCTCAGGGATAACGTGATCTCCGTTCCACCTCAATCGTCCCGGTCCATGCACTATATTGCCATCGCCCAGTTTCCCAAGGACGCCCGCGTCATGGGAGAGCTGGCTTCCCGCAGAAAAAACTACCGCTATCCGGCTGCCTTCACCAATGTGCAGGCGTACCTGGATGTGCATGGGGGGCGGTCTCTCGTTCATTTCGAGACCGACGATGCCACGGCCATCTTGCAGTATACGGCGGCATGGCCGGAGGTCACCTTTGACATTTTCCCGGTTGTTCCTTCCGACACCGGTTGGGGTGCCTATCTGCTCCGCAAGGGTGAACTGACGCCACCAGCACCGCGATAGACGCAGCACGAGGTGCAGGTCTCGGCGACCTTGATCTCCGAAAGCTGCGGGAGAACGGGTTTAAGGCGGTCCCAAACCCAGACGGCCAATTGTTCGCTGGTCGGATTTTCCAACCCTGGAATCTCGTTGAGATAGGAGTGGTCGAGTATCTGGACCAGCGGTCGCACTGCCGCCTTCAAGTCGGCAAAATCCATGACCCAGCCGAAAACCGGGTCCAATGGGCCTTCGACGGCGACCTCGATGACAAAGCTGTGACCATGGAGGCGGGAGCATTTATGACCAGGGGGGACAGCGGGAAGCCGATGGGCGGCTTCAATTTGAAATGTTTTGCGGAGTTCGAACACGGTTTGGGAGTTGTTGGGCTTCGATAAATTAGGATAAGAAAAGCATCAGGAGGATGCCTGTTCCCAATCAGTCCACTGGACCAATTCCGCCAGGGAAGGCCGTCCGTCGTGTCGCCACGCCAGGGGAGGGTCCTGCATCCGACCGAGGGGGCAGACTCGGGAGACCCCCCATCGAGCGAGTTCCAGTGCCAATTCCTGGGAACGCCCTTCGGTGGTCGCAATCCCGACGGTACTGACCTGGCCACGGACGACTTCGGCACGACGGAGGGCATCGGCCAGATTCCGGCAGGGCTTCACATAGATGAATCGATTGAGGCAGGAGGTGCGGAATGCAGGGTCCGCCTCGTAAACGACGGTCCAGGCTGTGGAGCCTTCGCTGGACCAGACCTGGGTTTCTGCGGTGGGAGCCTCAAAAAATGCCCCACGAGGCACAGTGATGGCGTCGCGATGCAGGGACCGGTGGTGAGCAGCCCTCAATTGGTGCAGGGATCGTCGTTGGTCAATGGCCGCGGCTTCGTCCGGTCTGAGGGCACCACGGGGTTCCGCGTTCTCCAACCGTGCCAATGCCTCGGATAATGCGGCGGCAAATCCTTCCGGTGCCAGGCTGCCGGTGTCCTCCACATAGTAGACATGCGGCGAGAGGCAGCCCAATTGATTCCACGCCGCCACGTCGATTGCCGCACGTTCTGCGACTTTTTTGGCCAGAAAGGTGCCCAGTACTTCCCCGGTCACAAATCCGAAACTCAGGCGATGACCATGGGCAACACATCGGCAGGTGGAAGGCATTCGTCGACGGAGGTCTTCGACGACGGCATCGCTTCCCTGCACCACCAGGCAGTCGGACTCCCCCATCATCGATCCTTCGAGGGCCTCATTGCCACCGGGCCAACTGGCCAGTTCGAGACATGCCCCCAGCTTGGGCTCCAGTTCCGCCAGGGAATGAGCGAAGAGCCTAGGGAGGATGGTCGACCTTTGGGAGCATTTGATGAATTGCCCGGAACGGAGAAGCAGGCCGGCCACCATCAGGGAGAGGGTTGAGACGGGCAGGTTGCCGGCGGCCACCTGGGCCAGTAGTTCGGGGCCACGGGCCAGAGCAAGGCGTCCGTGCCGCAGCTCGGCGGACGGAGCAGAAAACTCGTCCAACCGCCTGGAATCCCCCAAGTCCTGAGTGATCCAACCCATGAGATGGTCGTGGGTCAACTGTCGAAAAAAGGCATCCAATCCCCTGGCCATGGTGGGCGTACTGAAGCCAAGTTCTGCCGCTCCTGCCTGGAGCGCTATGCGGCGCAATGGGTAGTCAAGTTGCAACCACCGGTCGGCGTTGTAGGCGATGAGGTCGACTAGTTCCGAGGTGCGCCGAGGGAGCAGCCATTGAGTCCGATTCCGCTTCACCGAAATGCAGGCATCGCGCACCAGGGAGGGAGTCAATGGAGCCTCAGGCGGAAGGTCCGCCAAAAAAAGGTTGGGCAGGGCAGGGAGGTGCATGGGCACGGAGGGACCACTCACACAGTCAACAGAGAGCAACCCCGGGGTTCCGATTGAGGAATCCGTCCCACGAGTTGAAACCCGTTGTCGTGCCGGATGGCCAGATCGCCGGTCTGGACGCCCAGGACGCTCCAAACATTCGCCAAATCGATCACTGCCAGCGTGCCGGTTGCATCCTCTTCAACATCCGATCCCGTCTCGGGTGAAAGTACCCGAATTCGAGTCCAGGGAGGGAATCGAAAGTGCCGTTCCGGTTTGCCCCCGACCGCATGACTGTACGCCTGGGAGGAAAGTTCACACATGCCGTATTCGGTAATGATGTGACTGGGCGGCACCCCCAAACGTCGGCTCAATTCGGAGTGCAGCACTTCGGGGCTCAAAACCCTCGAACGTCCCTTGTAGCCGCCGGTTTCCATCAGCCGTGAACCGACCGCAAGCCGATAACGAAGATTCCTTTGTTCTGCCAGATCGAGGAAATGAACGAAATTAAACGCCGTTCCCATCAGGATGAGTGGCCGGTTTCCACACAAGGAGCGGCGCAGGGCGAAGAGAAGACGGTCGGTGTCGAGCGCCCAGTCGCCTTTGGAATCAAGCATCCCCGCGAAGAGCGAATCTTTTGCCCCGAATCGCCGGATGGTGGTTCCAATCATGTAGGCGAGCGAGGAATGGGGGACCACCTCTGGCGGCGGGGTCAGGGAAAGGATGGCCCAACGTCCATCGGATTCGCGCAGTTCGAGGGCCTCCTCTTGGACCTCTTCCTTCAGGAGGAATGGCTCAAACCAACCGGCAAGGGACTCCTCGTAGATGGCCAAAGACTGTTGTGAATGCCAATGGCGACTGGGCCGATGGCCAGTCGTCCCGCTGGAGTGGAAACAGGTGGAAGCGGCACCGGGTTCGAAGCAAGTGAGGTCGACCTCCTTGAAGGCCTCCGTTGGAACCAGCGGAATCTGTTGCCAACACGAGAGGTTGTCCGGGTTGGTCCCGTGGGATTCGCACCAGGCGCGATAGGCGGGGTTTGCCTCGAATTGAAGCCGGAATAGTGACCGGGCTAGTTGGTCGAAACCGGGATCGCCGAAGAAATCGGCCTTGCCCGATGCGGCAAAAGCAAAGATGCGGGAGCGTATCTGCGCCCCAAATTCAACTAAAGAGGTGGCCATGGCGGTTTTGACAAATCGGAGAAGAGAAGGGCTCCGAAATCGGTTGGTTTTCCGCGACAACCGATTCGTGACAATGAACGAAACTCGATTCGTCGGCAAGTTTCAGATGGAATCCGCCCGGTTCCCGCCTAATGCGGCTAGTTTCGACTTTAGGGTTGGATCGTGGCCCAAACCCTGATCTCGGATGAATTGTTCGAGGACCGCCAGGAACTCCTCTGAAACGAAGAGGTCGACGTCGGCACTCAAGAAAGCGCCGTCGACAAGCAGCTGGAGCGGCGCGGAACCAAAAACAGTGATTTCCAAGCACGGCTGAACTGGCAATGCAGCTAGGAAGCGATCAAGTAAGCGACCTGCGTTCGATTGCCAATCGATTTGCGCGACCTCGAATTCCATGAATTGCCTGATCGATGAGCCGCGACGTCACTCCGGTGTCAGTAGCCAACAATCGGGCCAATTGAACATCCCGAGGCGAAACTTTTCCGGATTCCTGACGCAAAAGAATGCGCGCAGCAATTCGAGATTTACGCCATGAGCGATCCATCGACTGGCCTGACGTCACAGACACCTCCAGAGATTATCGGCCATTCAATGAGTGGTCAAATGTACGGATAACCTTGCAGTCGCATCGATCTGGCTTCTGCCTCAACCACCTCTGCTAGTTGAACGCACCTCCGTTTCGAAGCACCAATCCAATCGGATTTGGGGACTAGCCAATCGCCAGTTCAACGATCCGTTCCTGCAATTGTTCGGTCCAACGGGCGACGTAGCTCAGGCTGCGGTAAATTTGTTCCAGACGTTCCAACGGAAGGGCAGCCGCACGGCCGACACTCCCGATTTCGGGGGCCTGTTCCCAGACTGCGTTCATCTGACGCAATTCCGTTTCCAACTCAACCTGTTTGGCGTGGACCTTGCCTTGAAGGGCCTGCAACTGGTCGGCCCATTCAAGGCCCTCTCGCATGACCTGCAATTTGAGCATGGGAGACGTTGCCGCAGTCAGGCGGGGCAGGAAGGAATCGCAATCCCGACAGGCCTGTCCGATTTCCACAAAAAGGTCCATGGTCCCGGGCGGAATCCGCTGGATATCCCGGGGGGGTGCACCCGATTCCAGCTCAAGTAATAATGGAAGACGTTCACGGGCTTCCCGCAATTGATTATAGGCTGAATTGAGTTCCGCATAGCGGACATTTGCCGAAGCCTGCTCTTCGGGTGAAGCGGACTGAACGCGGTCGGGATGCAATGGAGAACTCATTTCGCGGAAACGAGCCTTCAATTGGTCCACGTCCACCCAGGGCCGACGCGGTTCCGACAGCACCGCAAAGGCGTCAATCATGGGACTTAGGCGCTGAAACTCTCGCCGCACGAACAACTTGTGGCGGCATTGGGATTCTTGACCTTGAATCCTCCTTCGGTCAGGGCGTCGACATAATCGAGCTCGGAACCGGTCACATACAAGGCACTCTTGGGGTCCACGACGACCTTGACCCCTGAACTTTCGACAAGGATATCGCGGCTCTGGGGCTGGTCCTGGAGGTCCATCTTGTATTGAAGCCCCGAGCATCCGCCGCCGACGACCGCCACGCGTAGGACACCGGATGGGCGTCCCTGCTTCGTCAGAAGGGAGGTGACTTTGTCGCCCGCCGACGAGGTCAACCGGATCAGACGCTCGTCGCCAACCCGAAAACTGGGGGCGGCGGATGACTTGCTCTGGGCACCGATTTTTCCTGCGATCATGGCCATGACAGGTTAGGGCCGGACGGAAGGCCCGTCAACGGGCGCGAACACCGCCGACGTGCCGGCCTGATGGAAGAACATCGGCATGGCAGGTGTACAAATAAAGGGACAGGTCATTTGGTGGTCCGGACAGTCCAACAGATGACCTGTCCCTTTGTTTTGTTTTCGGCTGATTTCCAAAAGGTTGTGGGGCAGGTGCCATGTCGACCGGACGATCCCTGCAACTTTTTGCGGAGCCGACTGTTAGACGCTGCACGTAGAAACGGCAGTATGGCTTTTGCATCACTCCAATCCATTCTCGAACGCGCTGGTCTGGCCAGTCGCGACCAATTTGTCAGTTGGTCGGAAAACTGGCGGAAGCTCGCTGCTGCCGGGGATGTTGAACCGCAATTGGCCTTCTTCGCGAAGGAAGGCGGGATGAGCGAAGAGCAGTTTCTACAGCGCCTCGCGACCGCCCTGGGCTGGCCATTTCTGGAGACCTCGAAGTTGACGGTCAGTAATGAGGTTCGGAAACGGGTGTCCACCAAGACGGCTTTCCAGTTTGCCGTTTTACCGGCCGGTATTGAAAACGGAGTGCTGCAACTGGCGTGTCACAACCCTTTTGACCCGGCCATGCAGGCGGCGGTGCAGTTTGATTGCCAGAGCCCGGTGAAGTTTGGGCTGGCGACCCGTGGCGAAATCGAGAAGGCCCTGAAAAAGTACTACGGCGTGGGTGCGGAAACCCTCGATGAGATGGGGGCTGAAGAGACCATCGACCTGGAGTTGACCGATGACCGCGAAATTACCGAGGACGATCAGGACGCGAGTGTCATCAAGTTTGTCAACCAAGTGATCTGGGAAGCGTTTAAGGACCGGGCGACTGACATTCACTTTGAGCCGTCCGAAGATGAACTGCGGATTCGCTATCGAATTGACGGCATCCTCCACCAGACGCCGCTCCCTCCCCAAATCAAGCGCTACCAGGCGGCACTGGTTTCCCGAATCAAGGTGATGAGCGGGATGAACATTGCTGAAAAACGATTGCCCCAGGACGGACGTATCAATGTCCGCATCAAGGGGGAGGAAATTGACATCCGCGTTTCCACCGTTCCCACCGTCTGGGGGGAATCGGTCTCCCTTCGTTTGCTGACTCGTGGCAAGATTTTCTTTGGTCTGGAGAAGTTGGGTTTCTGGCCGGACGAGGATGCGGCGATTCGTGAATTGATCGTCAAGCCCCATGGCATTTTTCTGGTCACCGGCCCCACCGGCTCCGGGAAATCAACCACGCTCTATGCCTTCCTGAGCACCATCAATTCGGTGACCAAGCGAATCATGACCATCGAGGAGCCGGTGGAATATGAGCTGAAAGGCATCAACCAAATCCCGGTTCGTCCGGATATTGGGCTGACCTTCGCCGTGGGTCTCCGTCACATCCTCCGGCAGGACCCCAACATCATCATGGTGGGCGAAATTCGCGATTTGGAGACTGCGGAAATCGCCATCCGGGCATCGCTGACCGGTCACTTGGTCTTCAGCACGCTTCACACCAACGATGCTCCCAGTGCTTTTACCCGCTTAATTGACATGGGTATTGAACCGTTTCTGGTGGCTTCATCCCTTGAAGCGGTCATGGCACAACGCTTGGTGCGGACCATTTGCAAGAGTTGCAGTCGGCCCCACCCCGTGGAGCGGGACTACCTACTGAAGATTGGATTTCCAGAGCACGAAATCGCTTCCACGGTCTTCCGGAAAGGAATTGGATGTGAAGAATGCCGCCAACTGGGATATCAAGGGCGGACAGGTATTCATGAGCTGTTGCTCGTGACCGAGGCCATCCGTCCATTGGTCATGAATCGGGCGGCCGCATCCACCATTGCCCAGGCGGCCCGCGACCAGCATATGCGGACCTTGCGGGAGGACGGCTGGCGAAAGGTGCAAATTGGACAAACCACGCTTGAGGAGGTCCTTCGGGTCACTCAAAACGAGGAACATGTCCGGAGCCTCATTGGAGCGGAAAAGGGGGTGGGGTCTTGAAATCATCGAAGCAGCGATTCAGCGGATGCCAGTTCCTTCTTCCCCGGAAGGAGGCTCAGCAGCTGTGGTTGTTTGCAGTCGCCAAGGAGAAGGTTACGCGGACGTCGGCAGAGACGGTTCCGCTGGGTGGACCTTTTCCGCGGACTGTCCTACAGCCGGACTGGCAGAAGCTGGCGCAGCCGCGGTTGAGCATTGCGTGTCTGCCGTCGGGATTCGTCTTTGTCCGGGTGATTCAACTCCCCGCCGGATTGCCGGAGGAAATTCCGAGCATGGTTGAATTTGAGCTCGAAAAGCTCTCTCCCCTTCCGACGGCGCAAATCGTCTGGAGTTATGAAATCCTTGAACAATCAACCGACGGACTATCGACCGTCCTGGTGGTTGTGGCGGCTCGAAATGCCGTCGAGGAGTTTCTCGGGAACCTGGAAGCCACCGGGTTTGTTGCTGATCGGTTGGAGGTTCCTCTGGTGCGTGAATTAAGTTCGCTCCAACCGACCGAGGACGGCATCTGGATTTTTGTTGAGGACGGCTTGGACGAACGAACGGTTCTGGCGGGGTGGCGTATCGGTGGTACGTGGCGTGAGGTTACTTTGCTTCGGCTTGCGGAGGGCGAGGCAGGTGCGGAACAATTGATTCAGCAGTTGGCCTGTGGAGCGTGGGGGGGCGAGTTGGCGGGATGGCTCCGAGCCCTGCCGCCATTGCATCTATTGGGGAGTCCAGAGGCGGCCCATTTGCTTGCCGGACCCCTTGAATCGTGGCACGGGAGTCCTGTCCGGGTTCAGCCGAGAACGCCTGCGGAGCATTTGGCCCAAGAGGGGGCGCGGTATCATCTTCAGCCTTCTTCGACGTCGCTGGTGCCGACCGAAGTGATTGCCCGTCATCGCAACCAGCTGATTGATCGGCTGTGGATCAAGGGGCTTGGAAATGTGGGTATATTTTATTTGTTCGCCGTCTTTTGCTATCTGGGGGCACTGAAATATCAGGAACACCAATTGGATGACGCCAAGGGTGAATCGATATCATTGGGAAAATCCTATACCAACACCCTGCAGTTGAAGGAACGCATTGCCGTCATTCAGGGGCAGATTGATCTTCGCTTTGCCGCTCTTAATGCGTGGCGGGCCGCTGTGGAACAACTCCCCGAGTCGATGACATTGTCCAAGCTGAATTTCGACAAGGGCCGGACCTTAAAGCTGCTCGGCTCGGTTCCGGCTGAGAGTGTGGCTGATGTCACCCGGTACAACTCAGCTTTGAAAAAAGTGATGATCGATGGTCAGCCGCTTTTCGCGAGCGTGACGCCTGCCAACATCGCTGCCCAGGCGGGGCCTTCCAGCTGGTCGTTTGAAGCGGTTCTGCGCCGCTCTGAAACCCCATGAGCACCTGGCTGGACAAACTGAATCTGCAACCGCAGGAACGTCGAGCAGTCTTGGGTGGCTTGGTCCTGCTCGCGCTGGTTTTCAACTATTGGTTCATCTGGCCCTATTTTTCCGAATGGGCCAAAGTGAATACCGAGTTGGAAAAGGTGCAGGCTCGTAGTGCCACCTTCCAGAAGGAGATAGCCCGATCCAAGGAATACAAATCCCGGCTGGCCGAGTTGGAGAAAAAAGGAGCTGGTGGGGTGCTGGAGGAAGAGCAGGCGAATCGGGTGCAGGCGACCATTCAAACCGAGGCCTTCAATCACAACGTCAACATCACGCGCTTGAGTGCCACCCGCGGCTATGGCCCGACCAACGCCTTTTTTAACGAAGAGGTGGCGGTGGTGGATGTGATTTCGGGCGAAGAAGACCTGATCAGCTTCCTGCATGCGCTGGGTTCTGGCGACTCCATGATCCGGGTGCGTGATATGAACAATCTGGGTCTCGATCCCAGCCAGCAGCGGCTCATGGCCAAACTCACCCTTGTTGCCAGCTTCCAAAGGAAAGTCGTGGTTCCGCCTCCAGCAGTGAAGCCCGCCCCGGCGGAAGTTCAGCCCAAGCCCGCATCCGTTCCGAAACCTCCGGTGACCAACACTCTTAAAGCACTGTCCGCAACCAATCGACCGGCGATGACGAATTCTCCGGTCAAGAAGAAATAGGCTCTCCCGTGAACGTCATTCCCTCCCTTTTCATTGTCGCCCCGCTGCTGGGTGCTGTTGCACTGGCGCAAGACCCGGTTCCTCCTGCTGCGACAGTCCCTCCAGCCTCAGCCAGTCCGGCCGCTGCACCCACGAATGCCGTGCGTCCAACTATTGGCCCCAACGTTCCTGGCCCCGGTATCGCTCCCCGCCGTCCTTCTCCCGTCAATCTGCCGGGTGCCCGGCCCCTGGGGGCCTCCGCGACCAATGGTGTAGCCGGGCCCGCGGCATTTCCTGGTGCCGCCCGCCCTGGGACCCCGGGGCGTGTTGGAGCACCCACAGCTCAACCACCGGCCAATGATCCGCCTGCGGCCGCAGCCAATCCCACCGGGGATGGAACAACTCCAGCCGCCACCGATGATGATCCCAATGCAGACGGGCAGGACATCATTGAATTCCGCAAGATGGACCTGAACCAATTTCTGGACCAGTACTCGGAGGTGGCCAAAAAGACGGTTTTGCGGGGGCAGGGACTGCCAACGCCGCAAATTGATTTCAAGCCGGTCACCAGCCTCAGCCATGACGAATTAATCCAGATATTTGACACAATTCTGGCGCTCAACGGAGTGACCATCGTTCCCACCAGCGAAAAGGTGGTGCTGGCGGTTCCTACGGCCCAGGCCAGTCAAGAGGGTGAGCCGTTCAGCAAAATCACCAGCTCGACGAATTATCCGGAAGCCAGTGTGTATACGACGCACATTGTTCAGGTGAAACACATGGCGGTTGAGGAGGCCGCTGACCTCTGCCGACAATTCGCAAAAAATCAGAATGGAATTATCGGTCTGCAGTCCGCCAAGACGCTCGTCATTCGGGACTACGCCATCAACGTCAAGCGGATGCTCGAAATGCTGGCCAAGGTCGATGTCGTTCCTGAGCAAACCTACGAACTGGAGGTCATCCCCATCAAATACGGACGGGTCGAAGACATTTATTCAACGATGAGCGCGGTCATCGGGGGCGGCGGTGGCGCTGGATTTGGCGGGGCGGGCGGCGTGGGGATGGGGCGCACCGGTACAGGCGGTGGCTTTGGCGGCGGGGGCGGTTTTGGACGAGGCGGCTTGGGGACATCGGGTGGGGTTCGGACGGGTGGTCTCGGAGGGGGCTATGGAACCGGTGGGTATGGTGGAGGCTATGGCACTGGAGGTTATGGTACCGGAGGAGGCGGTTACGGGACCTATTCCAACGAAGGGTTCACTCCGGTGGGACCTTCCGAATCCGGTGCCATGAGTCCGATGCAGGCCGCGCCCGCTGTCCGGACAACGCCTGGGGCTCCCGCGGGTGGTGGAACCTTTGGCCAGCGGTACAATTCAGCCAATCGCACCGGGGCGGGACAACGGGGCGATGTAGAACCGTTGGTGGGCGATGCCCAAATCACACCCGACATGCGCGGCAATTCCCTGATCGTCTATGCCAATAAGAAGGACATGGCGACCATCAAGAGGGTGCTTGAGAAAGTGGACACCTTGCTTCCTCAGGTTCTGATCGAGGGGGTGATTATGACCGTGGATTTGTCCAAGGGACTCGATTGGTCGGCCAGTGCGGGTCAAAGTCCCAAGACTTTTAACAGTAGTCCCAAGGTCGTCGGCGGTGGAGTGGTGAACAATCCGAGCAAGACCACGCCGCTGAATTCACTGAGTTTCCTGACCAGTGCCGCCACCAATTTTCCTGCGTCCAACGGCTTTGGCTATGTGGCTCAAATCGGCAAGAACTGGAATGCCGTCATCAATGCGGCCGCCAGCGATTCGCGTACGGAGATCATCCAACGGCCCCGGATCATTACCTCGCATGCCACGCAGGCCGAATTCTTCGTGGGCGATTCCATTCCCTACCGGCAGGGCGGCTACAGCTACGGAGGTTCGGAGAGTTATACTTATTCTTCGCTTCCCGTCGGTATCCGGCTGTCGGTGCAGCCGTACATCACCCCGGACGGATTGGTGGTCATGCAGGTTCAGCAGTCCATCGACAGCGTGGTGGGAACCGTCGACACATCCACGGGCGTTCCGCCCCAGACCTCGCAAAAAAGCGCGAATTCCGTGGTTTCGGTCATGAGCGGCGATGCCATTCTCCTGGGCGGCTATATCAACAATCAGCGGGGCCGGGCCAGCTCCGGGGTTCCATTCCTGAAAGACGTTCCGCTCCTGGGATACTTGTTCAAGACGGACAATCAATCCTCATCCAAGAGTGAGTTGATGGTTTTGATTCGCCCGACCGTACTCGTCAGTCCCCGCGAGGCGGCGAAACTGGCCGAACGCCAACAGCATGAGAGTGGGGACATTCGGGAGTTGGAAATCAACTTTGAGAATCAGGAAAAGGCCTCGCGTGAAAAGGCGGCCAAGCTGGATAAAAAGAGTGGCTGGAAAAAATAGTTCTCCGGTCCTGCGGACTGCACATTGGCTTCGCCCGTGCGGAGGTGGGCCTGGTGTCGTGTATCCGAAATAGCTTACAGTTTGTTGCGCCTAAAAGGCCCCAGGGCGCGGCCCGAGGAGGGAGCATACCCGACAGCGGACTGTGACCGACGAGAAACGAAGCCCTGGGGAATTTATGGCGCAACCCGAAGGGCCGCTGCTCTTTTCGGCCCCCGCTTCGTTGCTCGCTCCTCACAGACCACTGCGGGTATGCTCGTCGCTCGTCGCCTCGCGGGAGCCGAAAATCCCTAGCGGCAAACTGTAAGCTATTTCGGATACCCCACACTAGTCTTTCACCTCCAAAGGCTCGACAGGAGCCTCGCTACCAATGTGGCTAATATCCAATAAGTGACATCGATAATTCATAAGGCAATGGTGGGACGAACCTCCTGGTGAGCCGCGGCGGTTCGGATCGCCTCAGATGTCACCCATGGTCGGTTCATTGTGCACCTCCTCCGGCTTCAACGGTTGGAGATCTCCGGTTGAGCCCGATCCGGATGGCCAGTCCAACGAAAACAAGGCCGGCTATAGCTCGAATTCCACTGTGGGCGAACACCACGGCACCCTGAAACCACAGAAAAGCAAAGACACCGCGCAAGACGATTCTCGGAGTGGAGTTCTTACTATTTCCGTCCGTGTTCCACCAGCGTATGGCGTCAACGCTCCAGAGTGTTAACATGGCGTAATTGATCCAAACGCCTCCACCCCACCGCCATCCGGTGACGGAGGCGGTCTGTTCAGCAGTTGCGACCACAGCAGACGAGTGGCTCCAATGATGGTGCCATTGAAACGCCGCGGCCAGGTGGAGACCGAGGGCGGCAACACCCAAGGTCCAAAACAGACGCGCTCGCGCGGTTTGCCGAAGAATGAGGGCATTCTCGGCACCAGCCCAGAGAGCGAAGGCCGCCCAGGCGGTCCAATGGGCAATGTCGGTGCCGGTCATCTGGAGAGACGATAGGAATTCGATTGGCGCAATCCAAGTCGCAGCGGATGACTACGAACGCATTCGGGAACCGTGCCTGCTCGATTTTGACCTTCCCTATTCCAAAATTGGTCCGGCGGCACCCGGGATTGGCAAAAGGTCAAAGAACGGGAGTCTCCGGGCATCCGGAGGTGTGCAGTCGCGATCCAGTTGTGAGCTCCACCATCCGTAGGCGTTGGGTTCGTCAAGAGGCTGGTTCAGCCTCCGGGTCAGTTCCCCCTGTTCTGCTTCCAACCGATCGTATGTGGGGAAGGTCTGGTAGTAGCTGGTGTTGAGAGCCCAACGTTGCACACAGGCGTCGGTTTGGGCGATATCGATCCGTCCGGCCAGGTGGGCGACCGCCGTGCGGGCCAGTTGCTGGAGAAACCAGACATCAACGGGTTCGAAAACGCCGTCCGCGAGAAACTTCTGTTGCACGCCGAAGACAACGAACTTTTGGGCGAAAGTGAAGGTCGACATTCCCAAGCCCATCAGGGACCGGAGCGTGTCTGCCACCGTGACGTCGCCACCGGTATGAGTTCCTCCGGCGCTGGCAAACGCGGTGCCGAGACGTCCCCATAGCTGAAGCCCGGCTCCGAGTTCCAGGAATCGCCGCAGAAACCATGGGGAACCTTGGGCGTAGGTCGGGGAGGCAATCACGAGGAGGTCTGCGCCTGACAAAAGGGAGTGAACCTGCTTCTTGGAGGAGATGGCCGGAAGTGCCCACTGAAAATCGACCGTTGCCTTCAGGCCGCATTCCCGGACAGCGGCGCGGGCGTGCCAGGCAAACGCCAGCGCGGCGCGGTAGCTGTCGTGGCGGCCGGTGGCCGTGCTCGGTGAAAAATAAAGAATCCGAAGGATCATCATTGGGGGAACACCACGGATGGGTCAATTCGGAATTGGCGCCAACCGCCCGCCGGCCATCGCCAGCGACTGACGACCTGTTCCGTCCAATGCTTGTCCATATCGGTGGTTGGCGACGGTTTCACCATCATGACAGCAGCCGGATATCCCTCCGGGTTGACGGCCACTACCAAGTCCAGGAGTCGGGGAAAACTGTTTTGTGCCCAGCGGGTCGAAGCCACCAGATCGGGATAGGCCCCGCCAGGTTGGTGAAAATCAGTACGGATTGAGCTGATCGGGGGCCAGGTGATCATGGTATTGATCAGTGAAAAATCAGTCATTTCAGATAGTGAGACGGGCCGCGAAATAACTTTCAGATCGCGGAGGGAGGAAAGCATCCGGGACCAGGTGGACGGGTTCATGGCACCGATTCGGCCAAACCCAGACTCGAACGTCGCCAGCCGGGCAATTTTTTCGAGGGAACGACGCTGGTATTCACGGTCGAGGTCCGGGGCATATTTTTCGATGACCAGATTGGCCGCCATCTCGGGCTGCACGAGGGCGGCCTGCCATCCGCTGCGCGACACATCGAGGAATTTCTGAATCGCATCCCGATGCGTTTTCAGCGTGGAGTCACTGGTAAAATAGACCTGCGAATAGGCGGTATACCCATGTTCATAATAGGGGATGAAGTTGATGGGCTGTTTTAGCGTCTCCAATTCAACAATCTCGTCGATGAGATAGCCCTGTACGGCATCGCAGGTGCCATCGAGGAGCGGTTTCAGGTTGTGGTCTTTCTCAATAACCTTGAATTGCTCACGTCGGAAACCGTCGTGGGTGAGAAGGAATTCGAGGGCTTTCTGGCCATCGGGATGGATGCCAAGCGTCTTGCCCACGAGGCGGGAAAGATTGGTGTAGCCTTTTGTTTGAAGGCTAACCAAAGCCATCGGACTGGCTTGGAACATCGTGCCGATGGCCTTGATGGGGGCTCCTTTGGATCGGGCGTTGACCAGGACACCGCTTTCAGAGCACCCAATCCAATTGGTTCCCGCCACCACCTTTTCGACAACGGTCTGGTTCTGATCCACCGGCAGAAAGGTCACGTCGAGCCCCGCCTCCCGATACCATCCCAGCTCCTGGGCGAGCAACAGTCCGGCAAATTGGGAATTAAAATGCCAGTCCAATTGGAAGACCAACTTCGTCAGCGGGGGGGCACCGAAGTTCGTCCAGCCCCAGGCCAGGCTGGCGAAGAGAGCCATCAGTCGTAGCAGCTTCATGGGATGGTTGAAGGAGAGATGAGAGTGACCACCAAACGGGCGGGTGCTGCGGTTGCGTAGCTTCGCTGCAGTTCCGTCGCAGAGGGAAAAATCTCCCCTCCAACTTCCCGTCCCTCGATCTCAAACTCGAGTCGACTGACTTGGAATGGCCAAGGGGTCAATTGAAAGGTCCGCGGTGCAGACCGCTGGACCGCGATGGTGGATTTACCCCCGGAATTTAGATTAAAGGCGTGGAGCAGGGTGGCAGGTCCGCCAAAATCGACGCAGGAGAGCAGGGAAAGATTGTCGCAACCCTGGAGGAGTCGGAAATTGTCAAGGACCCTATCCATCTCGATATCTGCATCATCGAACCGGCCGGTGGCGGCCGCAGCTGCCCGCAACTCCAATTGTCGTTGCCGCTGCCCGGCGACGAACGTATCGAGGAGGGGCAGTTCAGCGGGCTTGATGGTGCTCCGGTCCGCGTGCTCAGTCAGAAGATTGCAGGTGTGAAAGGAGATCAGCAGGGCGGCATAAGGGTTGTCCGCCGCCACGACATCGAGGGCACGACCCCGAACCGCAAGGTAATCCGGAAGGTCGATCTCCTCAAAGGCGGTGTACTTACCCACCAATTCGACGCCGAAAGCACTGGGTTTTCCGGCCCGTGTGATGGAGGGAGCGGAGTCCCGAAGAGCCCATCCATCGTCATGTCGACGAATGCCCTCCAGAACGTCCGGACGTGGTTCTGGTCGGGCAAAAAGCGAATTGCCCCAAGCTTCGGCAAACTGGCCGGCAAGGCGGGCGTGATCGGGGTGGCGGATGAGGAACCATCCGGAATCAGTCTGACAACGGAGCATAAAGCAATGGGGCGATGGATGCGTCTTATTCCATTTGTGGCTTCATGGCCGCCTCATGCCACTGACGCAAGAGCAGCCACTCAAAGAAGACCACAACGAAAAAGAAAAGAAAACCGAGGGCGCTGGCGGTCAGAACCAGGGCGAACAGGTAGTCTGTCTGGAGCTGACTGTTGGCGTAAGTGATCGAATAGCCGAGTCCCCCCTGACCGACCGCATTCGAGCTTGCGAATAACTCTCCGGTAATAGCTCCGATAACCGAAATTCCGCCCGAGATTCGAAGCCCGATGAAAAGGCTGGGAACAGCGTGGGGCAGTCGCAGATCGAGCAGCATCTGCATTCTTGACGCATTGGACATGACGAACAGGTCCACGAGGTTTCGCGGCACGGAAATCAACCCCTGGGTGGTGTTGGCAATGATTGGGAATAGGCAGATGATGAAGGCGACCAGCATGACGCTACGGGTTCCGGAGCCGAACCACATCAGAATGAGTGGGGCGATGGCGACGATGGGGACGGTTTGGAGCAGGATGGTGTAGGGATAAAGCGAACGTCGGATGGCGGCCGACTGGGCAAAAAACAGTGCGATAATAATGCCTGCTGCAATGCTCAGGACATACCCTCCCGCTGCTTCGAAAGCCGTGACGCGAAACGCAAACCAAAGATTTTCCCGACGTTCAATGACGGCGTTGAGGACGGCGATCGGTCCAGGAAGGATGTAGGGGGGAATTTTGAAGAGTTGGCAGGCACCCGCCCATCCGAAGATGACCGCCAGGAAAACCGCCACGGGCCAGGCCCAGGTTCGGAAAAAGGCATTCATTTTTGTGATTTCACCGCACGCAAAGCCGAACTGACTTCCCCGACGAGCGCCAGGAACTCCGGAGCGCTTCGGAGCGAGGCCGACCGTGGATTTGGAAAAGGCACCTGAATTTCCCGGTGAATCTGACCTGGATTGGCTTTCAGAACCATGATGCGGTTGGACAGAAAAACCGCCTCGGAAACGCTATGGGTGACGAAAAAGGTGGTGAACTTGTCCACCTCCCGCAGCCGGAGGACTTCCTCATTCAAGAAATCCCGGGTCATTTCATCCAATGCACCAAACGGTTCATCCATTAATAGGATTTTAGGTCGAATGGCGAGTGCCCGGGCGATGGAAACCCGCATCTTCATTCCTCCGCTGAGTTGACGCGGGTAATGGTCGGCCACGGACTGCAACCCGACCAGTTTCAAAAGTTCGCGTGCCTTGGCAGCACGGTTGCCGCGGGTCTCCCCCCCTTGAAGCTCCAGTCCTAGTTCGACATTGCGGCTGACCGTCCGCCAGGGCAGCAGGGTGGCGTCCTGAAAGATGAAGGACATGATTTCACGGGCATTTTCGGGAATCATTCCATCAATTTGAATGAATCCAGAACTCATCGGGCTCAGGCCGGAAATCAGGCGCAATAAAGTGGACTTGCCACAACCGCTCGGCCCAATCAGGGAAATGAAGTCGCCTTTCGCCACATCGAGTTGAACCTGACTCAATACAGTGGTGCCGTTGGGCCAGGTTTTGGTCACGTCACGAATCGTAATGAAGGGAGGTCCCGGGAAAGGGAGGGCCGTTTGCCCTTCGGCTGGAGCGGAAACCGTTTGCGGGTTGGTCATGGGAGCAAAGGAAGGACCAGCTGGCTTGCGTGGGACCCCGTATGCACCAGCTGTCGGAGACTGTGACGCCAATCGGAGGGGGTGGCGAGTTGTGGGGCAACGTCGGAACCGGGATTGCGGTCGTAGAGAGGAAACGCCGAACCCGATACATCCAATCTCAATCGTTCCCCGGGAGAGAAGGTGCAGCAGGTGGGTTCGAGTGGGAACTCCCAGCGTTGAACGGTGTCCGCCTTGTGGGCACCGGAGGGAAAAAGCCAGGAGCTTCGGGCGATGCCCACACTGACCGGGAAGGAACGTCCGTCGGGCAGCACCCGCAGTAATTTGGCGACCAGGTCGGCATCGGACCGGCTGCTGGTGGAGTAAAGAATCACCTTCGGTGCCCCGGCCACCGTCAATGGGAGGGACAATGGCTCGCTGGTGTACACGAGGACATTGTTCAACTGTTCTGCCCGGGCCTGATTGAATGGTCCCGGTGAACCTTGTGGTCCCGGTGACAGGACCGGGACTTCCGGTTCATCCACCCAGGAATCACGCGGCTCGGAGGAGGCGGGCTCTGTCGTCAGCCGACCGTCCCCGCGGCTTGAATTGGCCCGGCCCAGGGAATGAAGGTACCACACGGATTCGGAGCTCTTCCATTTTCCGTAGGCACTCCAGGAATCGCACGTTTTCCAGCGATTCTCTCCCATCGCGAAAAGTCGGACTTTAGGTTCGCTGGAAAACTCACCGGAATCCTTCAGCCAGTGATTGAACCAGCGGAGAAGCAGTCGATCAGTGTCGAAATCGGCCTCGGGTCCAAAATCCAATTCTCCCACGAGCCGCCCCCATGGAATATGCTGCCACGGGCCAGCCACCAGGTATTGATGGTTCCGATAAACCGAATCCGCTTGGGCCGAGGTCAAGGACTCATAGAGGAGGGCGCTGCCATGGAGGTAACTGTCGTACCAGCCCAGGATATGGAGCGCGGGCACCCTCAACTGACCAAAGGTACGGCTGATGTCCATGGCCGCCCAATAATCATCCGACTGGCGATGCCCCGTCCAGTCGGCGTAGTAAGTGGGCAATCGAGGGTCAGTCAGTTCGGGAATTCGTGCATACGGGCACTGGGCAAAGAGCGACGGCAATTGAAGGGCCGCTGATTCCAAGGCTCGACCTGGAGCGGGATCGCTCAGTCTTCGAGCGTCAGCGCGTAGCATTTGGTGAGCCCATCCGACGGTTCCGGCAAGCCGCAAAGCACCATGGTGGTAAAACCATCCGTTAAAGAGATCTCCCGTGGTCTGTGCTGGAACGATGCATTGAAGGGCAGGGGGGCGCTCCGCGGCGGCCAGTAGTTGGGTCAGACCTTGATAGCTGAAGCCATACATGCCCACCCGTCCGTTGGATTCCGGACGGCGCGCGACCCAGTCGATGGTCTCTTTCCCATCGCGACCCTCATCGCGAAACGGATAAAATGTTCCCCCGCTGTCCCCCCGCCCCCGGACATCCTGGATGACCACATTGAAGCCATGCCGTGCGAACCAGGCTGCTTGTGCGCAGACCACGGTGGTGGCAATGGTTTTTCCATACGGCTGACGGACCAAAAGGGTGGGGCATGGGGTGCCCTGGATCGCTTCCGGCGGATAGTAGTGGTCGGACACCAGTTGGGTTCCGTCCGAGAGCGAAAAACAAACCCCACGTTCCACACGGACGCCATCTCCCAAGTCCACGCATTCGGACTTCGGCAGAGGCGCGCCCTTTCGCCGCGATCTGACCGCGCGGTTGGCTTTCGCGGAGGAGGTTGAAGGCATGGAAAACGGTCAGAGAGGCATCAGATTCTGGTAGCGATACATTTCTTCGAGAGCGGAAGCCATGCGGGCGCTCATTTCCTCCGCCCACGCCTGCCCCTTTTCCGCCGTGCTCGGATTTGGGTCACCCATGACACCGCTGGGAGCAATGTCGCGGGTAAGCCAGGCAAACGTGGCATAGGCGAATTCGGGTTTGAGGATGCCCGGGTCACCGACACGGGCGATGTAGTTCACCGTATATTTGTCGGTATGGACCAGTTCCGGGGTCGCGGCCAACAAGATGGAGGTTTCCACCTCCCCGGCGTGAAAACCAAAGGTGGCTTCTTGCTCGCAAACCCCCGAAGCCGGTCCGCCGCCGTAAAGGCAGAATACCCTCAAGCCAAACTCGGCCCGAAGGTCTCGAGCCATGACATCCACCAGGGAATGATTGCCGCCGTGACTGTTGAAGAAGACAATCTTTTTGAATCCGGCGGCGTGGAGGCTGGAAGCGAGGTCCCGAAGTACTGCGATGAACGTTTCCCGACTCAGGCTGAGTGTTCCCGGAAATCCGATGTGTTCGTTACTTTTGCCATAGCAAACTGGGGCCAGCGCATAAATGGCCATTTCCTTTGGAATTTGGGACAGGGCAAGTCCGAGGAGGTAATTGTTGATGAGGGTGTCCGTGGCCAGGGGCAGATGATGCCCGTGCTGTTCGATGGCCGCCGTAGGGATGACGAGCAGCGTTTGGTCTCGCGGCAAGGCATCCACCTGTTTCCAAGTGAGGTAAGGAAGGAACCGTTCTGGAGGAATCCAGGTTTTCATTCAGGAAGAAGGGGTGGTGTTTTATCGGATTTCGGTCTCTGGGTTAATCGCCATAGGCCGGGGCGAAAGCGGGCGTTTCGGTGGGTGCCTGTTCGAGAGTGGCAGCAAAACCCCGCATTTTGCCTGGGTTCAGTAACCCGTTGGGATCGTACTGCTGCTTGGCCACGAGTTTTTCATCGTCGGGTCGCCAGCGTCCTGACCCCTCAAGGAAGTTCACGTGGGGATTGGCCACACTGACACCAATCTGACCGCAGAAAGCAATCATCTCTTGGAGTCGTTCGTCGGTGGTGTAGCGGATGACCGGCAAGCTTCCCGGCGTCACGATGCCGTCCCATTTGACGATCTCGACATGCATGAGAAAATCGGAACCAAACCGTTGTTTGAGCTGTCGCATTTGCTCACGGGCCCGGTTGGGGTCCAGTCCACATTGAAGGTAGGTCAAGGATGGGTCCGCCTTCAACGCCCAGAGGGTGGTGTGATTCCAGGTGAAATCGCTCAATTGCGGTCCTCGACGAACTTCGGAATAAGGGGAGACAAAGACCACTTCACCGCCCCCGGGAACCACGCTGTGCGTGAGTCGTTCCAACTGATCATCAGCGATTTCGAAAAAGGAGAGTGCCTGCCCGTTGGGTACCCACTTTTGGAGTGGGGCAAACCAGGAGGGGATTGGCCATTCGAAACAGGTCACCAGGCGCTTTTTGAAGCCCTCGTTGAGGGCCAAGGCTTCCGAAAAGTCGAAGGCACGTTCGAAGGTGGGATGGGACACGGCGATCTGCGCCCAGAGCGTCCGGGGCGCCAGCCTCAGTTCTACACGGACGATGACGCCGTTGGTTCCCCAGGCATGCAGCACTTTAAAAATGTCGTGCCCACTCAATCTGATTTCCCGGGGATTTTCTTCAATGGTCAGGATGGTCAGGGCATGAACCGTCCCATTTTCCCGAAGGCCCCCCCAGGTGATGCTTCCGATTCCACCACTGCCCCCTGCGCAGAATCCAGCGACGCTGGCTTTGACATACGTGCTGGGATAGCAACGGAGTTCCCATCCGGATTGCCGGGCCGCGGCTTCGATTGAGCCCAATCGGACTGCCGGTTCGCAGACCGCCAGGCCGTCTGCGGTAATCTCGATGATTTTATCCAAGGCCGCGAGGTCCATCAAAATGCCACCATGGGTGGGGATGCATTGGCCGTAATTGCCAGTTCCGGCACCGCGAAGTGTGATGGGAATCCGCCGGTGAAAGGCGTATTGGATTGCCGCCCTCAATTCCTCAACCGATCGAGGTTGAATGACAACCTCGGCCAGCTTGTCCGCCAAATCCCGTTTGAGGATCGGCGAATACCAGTAGAAGTCGCGGCTGAGACGTTCCACTTCGGGCGTGGACGTGATGATTCGGTCGGCGGGAAGAAATTCCGCCAGGGCTTTGAAGTCTGCGGGGGTCATGGCACCTGAATTAGGGGTGATCGGATTGGGAGAGATGAAAAGACGCAAGGGTTTGGTCAGGCTGTCGCTTTGGGTTTGGAGTGACGCCAGGTCTTCATCATGGCCTGCATTCGTTCGTCCTCAAACAGAGCGACACATGCTACCCGTTCCACGTGTCCCATCACGGCGCAAGTCATGTCGGAACGTCGTGCCACCGTTTTTGCAGGAACATAAATCTGACGGCAATGCCGTGCGGCATCGCTAATGGTGGCTCCGAAGACCACACGATCGACGGCACACCATAAGGCCATGCTCATACACATGGGGCAAGGCTCGCAGGTGGTGTAGAGCGTGTGACCCTTCAGGCTGAGGGTTTTGAGCTTCTTGCAGGTGGCCCGCAGAACCCGGACCTCGGCATGACTGCTCGGGTCCCACTCCGCAGCCACCGCGTTGAGTCGACGAAGGACCAGACGCCCGGTCGCGGTTTCCACGACATCGGCACAAAACGGTGTTTGCCGGGGTGTGCCGAGATGGCGGGCTGTCCAAGCCGCCAACTGGGCCATCTGTCGCCGGTCAAAATCGGTGATTGTACGAGACGTGTCGGTCGCCATCCACCGGTCAAAGGAGCAAAGGGCAAGCCACTCCGGTGATGCTGCAAAGGAAAGTGGCAGGTCGGAGGACAATCCCACCCTTTTCATGAACTGTGTCCGGCGATTTTCGGGTCTAACCCCGGGGTTAGGAGGAGTATTGGACTGTTTTCCGGCAGAATTTGTGCTCGGAGCTTTTCCAAGCCGTGAGTCCAGATAGTCTTCCAAGGGCACATCGGCTGCCCTCTTTTGAATGAATCGAGAAAAAATCACC
The DNA here is from genome assembly GCA_903896505.1 of uncultured Verrucomicrobiota bacterium. Classification (GTDB taxonomy): domain Bacteria; phylum Verrucomicrobiota; class Verrucomicrobiia; order Limisphaerales; family UBA9464; genus CAILNN01. Next base: position 53,560 of record CAITXU010000002.1, read on the forward strand.
ACCCTTCCGCTCAAAGAATTGCACCGAAGATTGATCTCCAGTGAGCTCAACATCTCGGATGTCGCCGAAGCCGCATTGGAATCCGCGCCCGATGCCATGGCAGCCAATGCCTATCTCGATTGGCGGCCGCAAGCCATTCTCGCGGACGCTTACTCGTCGGATTCCCTGCTCTCGCTGCCACCGCTTGCGGGATTGCCCGTTTCGGTCAAAGACATATTTGATTGCGCGGGATGCGTGACGACCTGTGCCTCCAGTTTTTTTTCCAAGCTGCGCCCGATTCCGCAACGTGACGCCGGATACGTGACCCGTTGGCGGCGGGCCGGTGCATTGCTGGCTGGCAAGACCAACCTGAATGAATTTGCCTACGGGATCACCGGCGAGAATATCACGTTTGGCGACTGTACCATCCCCGGATTTCCGCAATCACTGACGGGTGGGTCCAGCAGTGGGGCAGCCGCGTCGGTGGTGGCGGGTTCCGCTTGTATCGCCCTCGGGACCGATACCGGGGGATCATTGCGAGTTCCAGCGGCTCTTTGTGGGTTGGTCAGTTTTCGTCAATCACTGGGTTTTGGTGAATTCGATGGATTGTTTCCACTCGCCCATTCCTTTGATACGGTTGGCTGGCTTCAACGCCATGTCGGGGACCTCTCCTGGGTCGCGCGCTGTCTCCATCCCGAGATGCCTGTTGTTCCATTGGGTGGTCCTCCACGAATCGTGATTCCAACGGGACGATGGCTGGACGGTGTCTCCCCTGAAATCGAGGTGGCCCTCGACCAGTTGATCCGTCGTCTGGAAAATGCAGGTGCATCGGTCCTGAGGCAGGAGGCTTCTGGATTCGAAGGGGCCGTGGAACTCTTTGTGCCCATCCAGGCCCACGATGCCTTCGCCGCACATGCTCCGTTTTGGGTGGCGCATCGTGACGAATACGATCCGGCGGTGCGCGCTCGCATTGAATCTGGCGGGGCGGTCACGGCCTCACGTTATCAGGAGCTTCAGGCGGAGCGGCAGTCCTGGACGGTGAGGGTGTTTGATCCCTTGTGGTCACAGGCCGAATTCCTATTGGCACCGGCGGTGCCGGTGACGCGCTTACTGGCGGGTGCCGACCACTCGGCCACACGCCCCCGCCTGCTTCGTTTGACGACGCCGGCCAGTCTTGCAGGACTGCCGGTCCTGACGACACCCCATCGCGAAATGGACATTCAGGGAATCGGTTTTCAGTGGATGGCACGTCGTGGTAACGACGCCCACCTGTGGGCCCTGGCCGATTGGCTCGATGCTCAGAAAGTTGTTTTTTAGACAGTTAACGAACCATCAGCCTGTAGCAATCTACGCATGTCCAGGCTGGCCTGAACTTCCGTCATCCGTTGAGAATGAATCTCATTCAGGATTCCGGAATTCGAGATGAGCGGAATCGCGGCATGGTCCGAAACGGAATCGCCCAATCATATGGAAATCAGCCATTTATTGGATGCCCCCACCCTCAACGTCTTTGGGAGTGGGAGTCAAAGGATTACAACCGATAACGAGTCCGTAACTTGGCACGCCGCCTGTTACCCTCCCTTTTGCCTCGGCTAGGCGACATTCGTTCCGGTGGAGATTGAGTGTTGAAGTCAGTCGATTTGTTTGTGTGTGGTTCAAAGCCCCTACCGCTTCGTCGGTGGGGGCTCTTTTTTGGCCGGTTGAAACCAGGTGAGAGGGAGTTATCCGACTACTTGGAACCCACTACTTGGCGACGGAATTGGTTCCTGCGGTCGTGACCGCTGCTGGCTCCGAGACCGTCTTTCCCTGCACCTTGCTCCGATTTTCGTTGGGAGTGCCCAAACGACCACCCGTCCATTCGGAAATGTAACCCATGTGGTTGAGAAGTGCGAAGAGGGCGTAGATGACGATTAGAACAACGGCACGTTTTGGCCAGGGGTTTGTTTTCTCCGCAAAGGGGTCGATCAGATTGTGGCGTGAACCTGGAGGAAGTTTCGGCACCTGGGTCAGGGTGGTGCCGAAGGGGATGTTGATGCGGGCACGGGCGTTGATGGCCCAACCGTTCGCATCCAGGATGGGGCCAAGATTCCGTTTGCGCAGCTTGATGAAGGCCAGGATCAACGATGGACCGGAAATCAAGAGGATGATGCCAAGGATGGCTCCGACGACGGCAAAAGCCCCGTGCGCGACAATCTGGCTCCCGGTGCTGATTATGGCGGCGAAAAATCCGCCAATGGCCCCAAAGGCGACCCCGAGGGCGGCCACCGTTCCGACGTCGACCTGCTTGGGCGGGGCCGCTTTTGCCTGGTCCAGGTTGGCCGTGGTTTCCGCCGCCTTGGCCAATTTATCGGTTGCAGAGGTGTCGGCCGCCGCTGCGCGTTTGGCGATTTGCTCTTCGATCAGCCGGACGAATTTTTTGTAGGGCGACCAGAACGCCTGCCGCAGACTGATCGGATTGTCCACGATCTTGACAATGGTTGCATCAAAGTCGCGGCCCTTGCGATCGTAGAACACACCGTTGCGTCCCACCATGAGGTTGTCGGAATCGCCATCGGTAAAGGCGGCCACAATTTGCAGTTTCTCGCCCGAGACCTTCCGGACGCAGTCGCAGTATGCCAGGTAGGTACCAGCGAGTCCGACCATGGTGGCGTGGCGGCCGCTGTCGCCGACCGTAAGACAGAGTTGGCAGCTGCGCTCATCAAGATACAGCGTTCCCACCTGAAAGATGGCGGGACGCTTCCCGGAATAGAGGTCCTCGAAACTGACAAAATTGGCGGCCAGACGGTGCAGATCCCGCTGGTAGCGAATCAACCGGTCGACCGAGGAGACATTCGATGCCTTTTGTTCCTCGGCCTTGTCTGTTAGAATCAACTGATTGATCTTGGCCTGGGCATCGCTCGCAAGGATTTCTCGAATGCGGGAAACCTCCAGGACGCTCACTTCAGAAACCGGTTTTGCCGCAAGCCAGGCGGAATGGGGAGCGAACACCACAATCAACTTCGACCAGTCGGCTTCGGTCAGTTCTGAGACGTCGCCGAGGAGCGGGCGGACGACGGACTGAACAAACCCGGAGATGGCCGTCGACCATGCCGGATTCAACCCGGAACCGAGGGGAAGGGCCTGACCTGGCGCGATCCGGGCCAAGGGAAACCCTGCCAATTCCTGTGCGGAAATGCCGATGTCCCTGGCAGTCAGCGTGAGGTACTCCTTTTCATCGCGATTCAGGGCGGCCAACGCCCTGGGATCAAAAGCCGCCAGTCGGCAGCGTCCAAAATAGTCGTTGATCTTGGTTTCGACGGCATGAAACGCTTCGTAGGCTCCAGTCGATTCTCCCGGTCCGCGGATTAAAGCGTCTTCTTCGTATTTGCGCGCCCAGTCGTTGTGAGTCACCAAGGCGGCAAAGAAGCGATCGGCTTTGGCCTGGTTCGTTCCCGGCTTTCCGGATCGGTCGGATTCCGGCCCATGGAGTTTGATGATGGTCTCGATGACGCCCTGAGTAAACGCATCCTCCGCAGCTTCCGCAGGAATCACTCCATCCCCGTTGAAACGGCTTTGGGCAAAAATTTTGGTCGGTTCCGACGTGTCTTCGATGGAAATCTCTGTCCGATTTCCCTGGCCCAGATTGACCAGTATCTGACGAGCCGCCGCCAGGACGGTGGCCCCTTCGGCCGTGGAATCATTAATCGCAGCCAGTGGAAGGGAGGGATTTGCCCGAATGAGGTCGTCCGGGTTTTTCAGTAAAGAACCGGCCCACTGAATGGCCTGTATTAACTCGGAGGCCCGGATGCGGCCATCCTGATCGGTATCGATGTAGCTGAGGGTTTTGGGGTCAAATTCAAGACCGCTGGTTGGACATGCCAGAGCGACCCAAAGTTTTTGGTCGAGAAGCGGCAAATTGAGGAGGTCGGCGCCCGATTCCAGGCGGACCTGATCAAAGCCGCCGATGCGGGAAAAACTCCAAATGTGAGCGGATGAAGACATCGTTGTGGACTGGGTGTTCGGGTCTTTTGAACGGGTTGCGTCGGGCAATGCTTTACAAGAAGTCGATGAAATCACCAATAAAAATGCTGGAATAAGGGAATTTCTCTCCTGGCCTTCCCGACAGCCGACAAATCTCCTACGGTTCAACAGTGCTTGAGCGCAAACCGTGGGAAGCCGAGGCCGTCTTGGCCTTGTTGATGGGTCTGTTCCTCATCTTTGGAATGGGTGGCATACTGGCGTCGGTATTACCCCGGCCGGCAACGATGGGGGCCTCCGTGCCCGGCAATCCCGGAACCGCTTCCCCTGTTGTTGCTCCACCCAAGCCGGCCTTTTCCTCCTTCGTGCTGGGTACGTTGACGTTTCATGGTGCCATCCTGTTTTTGGTGCATCGATTTGTCCGAATGCACCACGTCCGTTGGGCCGATGCCTTTGGATGGCGGCGCTCCGGTGTCTCCCGGGCATTGGGTGCCGGGGTAACGGCGGCCGGGATAGCTGTTCCGGTGGCCTACGGCTTGCAATGGTTGTCCGTTGCGGCGCTCCGCCATTGGGGACGTCGATGGGGGTATGAACCCAGCGCCCAGGGGTCTGTCGAACTGCTGCTTCATGCCGGTAGTTGGGCCGAGTCCGCCTATATTTTTGTGTTCGCAACCCTGGTGGCTCCCGTGGCGGAGGAGTTGCTGTTTCGCGGTATCCTTTTCCCGTTTGTCCGGGATTTGGGAAAACCGCGTCTGGCGTTTTGGGGAAGTGCCATCTTGTTTGGAGCCATTCATGGCAATTTGGCGGCGTTTATCCCGCTGGTTTGTTTCGGAGCCTTGCTTGCCGCGCTCTACCTTCGAACGGGGAATCTCCTGGCGCCGATAGCGGCGCATGCCTTGTTCAATTTCGTTCCATTCATCTTGCTGGCCTGTGGTCTCAAATCGGTGGAGTAGGAAACGGAAGGGGAAGGAGTCGCAGCGTCCGTCGTGTTCTGATAGGTTCCGCGGAGTGACAGAATTTGACCTCATCATGGCGATTCGGCCCCTGTTGACGTCCCAGCCTCACGTGGTGGTGGGGCTGGGCGATGATTGCGCGGTTTTGAAGGCAGGCCCTGACTTCGACCTCCTCTTGAAAACGGATGCGGTGGTCGAAGGCATCCATTTTTTGCCCGAGACGGACCCGGAACGGGTGGGACACAAGGCGCTGGCGCGTCCTCTCAGTGACATCGCGGCCATGGGGGGGACGCCGACTTCGGCGGTCGTGACTTTGGGGCTGCCTCCGGGCTTTGATCCGGAGCGGGTTCTTGCCCTGTATCGAGGGATGAACCGATTGGCCGTCCAACACCAAGTGGCGGTGGTCGGAGGCGAGACGACAACAAATCCGGGACAATGGCTGGTGAGTGTAACCGTCGTTGGCTCCATACCCCGGGGGCAGGCATTGCTCCGATCGGGAGCCCAGGTGGGAGATGCCATTTTCGTTTCGGGTGAGTTGGGAGGATCCCTCGCTGGTCATCACCTCGATTTTGAGCCGCGCCTTGCAGAAGGTCGATGGCTCCGATCCTGCGGTTGGGCTCATTCGCTGATGGACATCAGTGATGGATTGGCTGGCGATTTGCCTCACCTCCTGGCCGCCTCCGGAGGCTTAGGAGCCGAATTGCTGGGGTCGGCCATTCCAGTCAGTCGTGTTGCGCGCGTACGGGCGCTGGAGCCAAAGGCGAAACCGGCACTCTTGGCGGCGCTGACGGACGGCGAGGATTTTGAGCTGCTCTGGACTTGCGCCCCGAAGGATGCGGTCCGACTGCTGGATGGATGGAAATCCGCCTTTCCGACGGTGCCCATTCATTGCATCGGTCGCGTGACCGAACAACCGGGCGTCCGGATTCGGGACAGTCGGGGAATTCAACAGCTTCCTGCGCGAGGCTATGAGCACTTTTCCGCGCATGTCTGATTCTCTTCCAGCAAAGTCCGTCCGCCAGACTTCGTCGACCGCGGCGACCGAAACCGAGGGCGAAGCCTATGGCCGGAACGCGAGAGCGGGGCAGGTCATAGGATTAAGCGGGGAACTGGGTGCCGGAAAAACCGCCTGGGTACGGGGGTTTGCCCGGGGAATCGAGTACCGGGGAAGGGTTCAATCCCCTTCCTTTGGTCTGATCCATGAATACCTGGGCGGGCGTTTGCCGATGTATCACCTGGACCTCTACCGGCTCGGATCACCCTTGGAGGTCATTTCTGCTGGGCTTGAAGTCTATCTGGAACAACCGGACGGCGTGACGATCGTGGAATGGCCGGAACGTTGGTGGCCCGGATTTTCGACCGAGGCATCGTCCCGTCCGGGATGGTCCCGGGTCTGGCTACGCAATCGGGGTGAAAACATCCGGGAAATCGCATATGAACTGCCTGGCGCTTGAGTTTGCCTACGATTATCGAAGTGTGGCTCTGCGCTATCGAGGCGAGGTATTTGAGGTGGTCCAAAATGGAGGCAGACATACCCCGGCGGTGGGATTGATTCATCAGGTGCTTCAACTGGCTGGAGCTCGCTCTCGAGAGATTGACCGTTTGGTGGTTGGCTTGGGTCCCGGGAGTTACACAGGTGTCAGGCTAGCCATTTCGGTGGCTCAAGGATGGCAGCTGGCGACCGGAGTCGAGAGTGTGGGTTGGTCCAGCTTTGAGGGCTTGGCCCGAACAGCCTCCCGATTCGGCCTGACCCATGCGACATTGGCGGTGGACGCTCAACGGAATGAAATGGCGGTGGCCCGGGTGGACTGGTCATCCGACGGAAGTCATCGAGTTGAGGAAATTGAGTTGGCCACTTGGGACGTGGTCCGACAGCGGGCTGCGGCGGGAGAGGTGATTTTAGGGCCCGGCCTTCCGGGATCGTTGGGGGTAGGGCGCGAACTGCGGCCTTCCGCGACAGACTTGCTGGCCAGCCTTCCGGACAATCCTGTGATCACGCCTGGAGAGGCATTGGCGCCCATCTATTTGCGCGTGGCGCAATTTGTGAAGGCACCTCCAATCCGGAATTGGTCGGGCTCCGATGCCGCCCCTCCGTCCGTGGCCTTGATCTGACCATGCCCATTTTTTACGAATGCGACCGTTGCACCGCCTGCTGTCGCTGGCCGGGCGAGGTCCGATTGACGGATGCAGAAGTGTCTACCATGGCCGCATTCCTCGGGATCACGGAGGCGGCGTTTATCGAGAAATTCACCCGACTCAATCGCCAGCGAATTGGTTTGACCGTCGCCGAACAACCGGGTGGGGCCTGCGTTTTTCTGGATGGTGAAAACTGCCGGGTTCAACCTGTAAAGCCGCAGCAGTGTCGGGACTTTCCAAATCTTTGGAATTTCCCGGGCTTCGAAAAACTCTGTCGCGCGAGACCCATCGAACTCGGCGTTTCGGAGTGGCGAAACCGAATTTTGAATGCGACTGGACGGCATCCGCCACCGGGTTCATTTGCAGAGACGTAAACCGACCGACAAGCAATTGTAACCTGCGAGCTGCAAAATCTTGGGGTGTTCATCTCTGCGGTTCTGAGTCTACCGACCTTCGTCAGGCAAGGCGTTGTTTTCCAGTGGGTTGCCTTGTTGGCTTCGTTCGGCACCCTGACGGTGGAAGCCCAAGGTGATCTTACTTCCCCAGTCGCAGTGACCAACGGTCTTTCTGCCCGGTTTGTTCTCCGGCCCCAGCTCCCGCCCCCTCCCGATGGCGTCTCCGATTTCTCGCTGACCGAACTCTTGGTGGCTTCGAACAACGGTTCGGGGGTGGACTACTCGCCCCGGGCGCGTCAATTGGACGGCAAACTTGTTCGGGTCAATGGATACATGGTCCGGCAGGCCTCCCCCATTCCCTGGGCGATTCTCCTTTCCCCGGTGCCGCAGTCGGCCCACGAGCGCGAGTACTTTCTCTGCGACGATCTTCCGATATCCACCATCCACGTTTTCCTGCCTAAGAGCGCCCAGCCATTGGTTCCGTTTCACCCGGAAATGGTGGCCATCATTGGCCGTTTGGAGCTGGGTGGGCGTACTGAAGCGGACGAAAGAACCTCGATGGCCAGGGTCTTTGTCAAACCTGGTCAGGTGGATGCGATGGTCTCAGTGACCAATCTGGTCCGCACTCCGATTCCCGTTGAGGGAGCCTCCCTTTTGGTTGGAACCAATCCGGTGCCAGCCGCCTCTTTGCCGAAACCGTAGCATTAAACCCCAACACAAATCACATCCCGCAGACTGATATGAATCGCAACGTCAACTCGCTTCTGGCAATGGCTCTCGGCCTCGCCACTGTTTCGACCGTGGTCGCTCGTCCGCCGACGCCCGCACCGACGGTCACCCGCCTCACTCCTCCGAGCCAGTTGTTCTCCTTGGGAGACCCCAATCTTCCCGTGGTGGCCCGGTTCCTCCCCGGTCAACGTTTCGACCTTCAGGCCACCGTCAAGGCCGGTGGTTCTGCGGTCATCACCAATGCCTGGTTCTCGGTCGACGGCAGCCCGGTGGTGAGCACCAACCCGGTGACCTTGCTTACCCCAACCGCGAGCGGTTTCACCGCTGGCTCCAAGATTGCAACCCTCCGCGCCTACTCCAATATTACCCCGGGTGTTCATACCCTGACTGTTACCGCTCAACAGAATGATGGCAGCTCGGTTTCTGCCACGGGCAACTTCGAAGTCGTCGGAATCACCGCTTCCGGACGCAAAGCCAAGAACATCATTGTCTGCCTCGGTGACGGCATGGGCATCGCCCATCGCACTGCCGCCCGGTTGGTGGCCAAGGGCTCGAATCTCGGTAAGTCCAACGGTAAGCTGAACATGGACACCATGCCGTTCACTGGTTTGGTTGAGACCGCCTCTTTGAACTCGATTGTGACCGATTCCGCTCCTGGAATGGCCTGCTACTCCAGCGGCAATAAGGCTCAAAACAGCCAGGAAGGTGTGTTTCCAGACGACACCACCGACGCCTTTGATAATCCCCGTGTGGAATACGCCGGTGAATATCTCCATCGCACCCAGGGTGCCTCTATCGGCATCGTGACCACTGCAGACGTGTTCGACGCCACTCCCGCTGCCTGCGCGATTCATACCTCCAACCGCGGACTCGGCACCGGTATTATTGATCAGTACATCGATGAGGCCGTTCCCAACGGTTTGACCGTCCTGTTGGGCGGCGGACGCAAATGGTTCCTGCCCGCCAACACCAACAGCGTGAAGCAGGCCACTTCGGTCCGTGCGTCCAGTTCTGACTACACCCTTCCGGCTGAATTGTACACCGCTTGGAATGTGGCTCCGGGTGTCAAGGGCGATATTAATCGCGACGTCATCGCCGACTTCGTCTCGGCTGGTTTCACCTACGCTCCCGACAATACCACCCTGGCGGCCATCCCCGCCAACACCACCAAACTCCTCGGTATCTTCTCGTTCTCCAACATGAACGTGGCCAAGGACAAGCTCGACGGTCCGAATCGTCGTAACGTCAACGGCCCCAATGGCGTCCCCGTTGTGAATGACTACCTGCTGCCGGACCAGCCGATGCTGGACGACATGACCGGCAAGGCGCTCCAAGTCCTCAGCAAGAACCAAAACGGTTTCTTCCTCATGGTCGAAGGCGCCAGCATCGACAAGCAGGCTCACTTGATGGACTCCGACCGCTGGATCCTCGAAGCCATCGAATTCGACAAGGCTGTCGGACGGGCCCTCGACTTCGCCAAGACCAACATCGATACCTTGGTCATCGTGACCGCCGACCACGAATGCGGTGGTATCAACATCATTGGTGCTTCCACCAAGACCAAGTCCCAACGGGATGCCCTTTTGGCGAGCAACAGCACAGCAACCCAGGTGGTGACCAACCTGATCGGCAATAACAACACGGTGCAATTGTTCACCAACAACGTTGGTACGGCTCTGCGCGACAAGGTCGTTGGAACCTACGACAGCGCCGGTTTCCCGGTCTATCCCAAGTCGGTGACCGACGGTTATCCGGTGACCATGGACGTGGACCAGAAGATCATCATTGGTTACGCCGGTGGTGCCGACCGGTTCGAGAACTTCACCACCGCTCCGACCCCGCTTCAGGACAGCCAGCAGCCGCTCGTGTCCGTGGCTCCCCTCAATACCTATCCCGCCTCCGCCGCCTTCCGTGGTACGGCGAACGGTTATTTTATCAGCGGTGCTGTTCCTCCAGACCAAGCCGTCCACACCGCTTCTGATATCCCCGTCTCTGCTTACGGACGCGGCGCCGCCGCCTACACCGGCGTGATGGATAACACCGACGTGTTCTTCAAGGCCATGCAAGCCGTTCTCGGTGGTGCGACTCGCCCCTAACGACTGGTGCCCCATCCATCAACTATGAAGACACAACTCCTCGCCGCCGCAGCGGCTCTGGCCCTGATGGGCGCGGCATCCGCCGCCACCGGGACGCTCGATTTCGGGACGCTCTCGGCAGGTACGGACGCCAACACTCTGGCTCCGTCCGGAACAATGCTGGCTTACGCCAACCTCGTGCAGGACACAGATATCAACGGCGACCCCATTCCTGGAGCTTTCTCCTGGAAGGTGGATTCGTCGGCCGGAACCACTCTGGTTCAGGACCCCTCGGTTCGCGGTCACGGAACCGGTCCCATCGCTCTGGATGCGGTGGACCAGCCGATTCTGTTGATCTTCCCCACCACCGGTGACCTCGTTTCCTTCTCCGGTGTCCTCGATCACGGGCCCCTGTCGGGCGGACTTCCTTCGCAGAACCTCGTGTTCGCGGACTACCATGGTAAGCCGGTCGGTTCCCTGGCGCTGGACTACACCCAACCCGGGCTCAGCTTTAGCACGGGTCCCATCTCGGGAGTTCGCGAAGTGATCCTTCCTTCGGGCCGTTACATCGAAAAAATCAGCTTTGTTGCCGCTCCAGAGGTTAACGGCCAGGCGATGATCGGTGCGCTGGCATTGGCCGGGGCCGTGGTGTTGCGTCGCTGGAAGCGCTAAAGACCTGTTTGGTCTGAAAATCAAAGGCGGTGGTCCTTCGACCACCGCCTTTTTGCTCTTTGAAGCCGTTTTGGGCCGACCCCTCGGACCCGCCTAAAAACCACCCGGCACGTTCAGTGACCCGCCTCAACCGGCAGTTGCCGGAACGGCCGCGGCTGCCGCGGCTGCCTGATCAACCTTTCCACCCAAAATCTTAAACATGACGGCACCACAGGTGGGACACTTGCCCTTCACGGCCTTGCGACCATTTTTCATGGTTTCTTCGACCCCGTCAGCAATCGGCTTCTTCGCCTTGCATTTGACACAATAACCCTCGGCCATAACAAATAATGTCCTATGATGGGGTGTTCATTCCCTTCCTCGGACGACGGGGAAGATGCTGTCCCAAGAGCAGAGTGTCAATGAACCGCCATCCTGGCACCGTCCACCTAATGGGCTAAGTTCCACTCTGGCAACGAGTAACGGGAGGACGCCCAGTGCTTCATCGCTTCCTCGGGCGGGCTGGGGTGGGGACTATCCGCTTCCCATTCGCCCAGGATTGCGGTTCGGATTGCGTCGGGTGGAATTCCAAGATTGGCAATAAAATCCAAGTGCCGTCGACTCGCCCTGTAATCGGGTTCGGACGAGGGGTGGGCCAGCCATTTGTCGATTCCGGTCAGGTCAGCCCCCCAAAGGATCGTCCCGTGGAACAGTAGGGCATTCCTTTGCCGTCGTTGGGCGTTTCCGGAAAACTTCAGCTCGATGCCCCCTCGGTCAATGGCAAGGTCGGTGTGGCCTCGAACAACAACGCCCTGAATGCCGGCCCGGGCCATCGCCGATGCCTGTCGGGACATGATCCATTGATTGGTGGTTGAAAGCGCGGTCAAAGGGCCGGACTCTGGAATACGAAGCGCCAGACCATAGTTGAGGCAGCCCGGACCCTGGAGGACCGCCCCACCGCCACTGCATCGGCGGTAGATGGGAATGCCGTCGAGGTCGCAGGCTGCGCGGTGGACTTCACGTTCAACGCGCTGGCCCCGTCCAATCACCACAAATGGAGCAGTGGATTCCCAAAACCATAAGGTTTCGGGTCCGCCGCCGGCGACATCCTCCAAAAAGGCGTCGTCCCACCCGAGGAACTCCGCACCCGAAGTTCCCGATGCCATGAAATGAACCACAGGACGGAAGATGCCTGTGGTTCGGGCTGGTTCCAAGCTGTTGCAGGGGCCTTCCTTACCAGAAAATGGTATCGGAATCCCTTTTGCAAGGGTGGTTAGCCTGCTTTGGTATCAAACGGGCTTGGCACACGGGGCAAATCGGTTAATTTTAGACCTTGTCGTGACCGCTTCTCTTCCGCCCAACCCGTCCGTTCCCGCTGACCTTCCCCCTACCGCTGCGTCGCGCCCATTGGGACGCCCCGGTTCGACCCTCACCCGCCTGAGCGATTCGCTGGCTGACTTGGCGGCTTTGGCTCTTTCGGGGAAAAGCCCATCCCAACAGCGACTGATCATCGCCGATTTTATTGAGGACCTTCGCCGCGCCGGTCACGCAATACCGACGGTGACCTCGACCCCTTATGTCAACACCATCCCGGTGGACGAAGAGCCGGAATATCCAGGAGACTTGGAGATTGAGCGGCGGATCAAATCCTTCATCCGTTGGAATGCGATGGCCATGGTCGTTCGCGCCAACAGTGGAGATCTGGGAGTTGGCGGCCACATCTCGACCTTTGCCTCACTGGCCACGCTCTATGAGGTCGGATTCAACCATTTCTTTCGAGGTGGAGATGCCGGTCATTTGGCTGACTTGATCTATTTCCAGGGCCATGCATCGCCGGGGAACTATGCCCGGGCTTATGTGGAAGGTCGTTTGGACGATCAGAGCCTGATGAATTTCCGCCAAGAACTTCAGCCCCATTCCGGCCTGTCCAGCTATCCGCATCCCTATTTGATGCCGGATTTTTGGCAGTTCCCCACCGTTTCAATGGGGCTCGGACCGATCCATTCGATCTACCAGGCTTACTTCAGCCGATATTTGCAGGCGCGCGGTCTGACGCCTCCGGGGGACGACCCAAAGGTCTGGTGCTTTATTGGTGACGGTGAGTCCGATGAGCCGGAAACCCTCGGTCAGGTCAGTTTCGCCGGACGCGAACACCTTGATAACCTCGTTTGGGTGGTGAATTGCAATCTTCAGCGGCTGGACGGTCCCGTACGGGGCAATGGCAAGGTGATTCAGGACCTGGAGGGAATCTTCCGGGGAGCTGGCTGGAATGTCATCAAGGTGGTCTGGGGGGGCAATTGGGATGAATTGCTGGCTCAAGACCATTCGGGACTATTGGTCCGCCGGATGGAGGAAGTCGTCGACGGCGAGTACCAAAAATATGTGGTCGAACCCGGAAGCTATGTCCGGAAACATTTCTTTGGCAAATATCCGGAGCTGTTGAAGCTGGTGAATCACCTGACCGACGATCAACTCAAGCGGCTGATGCGCGGTGGACATGATCCCCGAAAAGTCTTCGCGGCTTACAAGGCGGCCACCTCCCACAAGGGGAGTCCGACCGTGATTCTGGCCAAAACCGTGAAGGGATATGGTTTGGGGGAGGCCGGCGAAGGCCGGAATCCGACTCACGGTCAAAAGAAGCTCAATGAAAAAGAGCTTCGAGAATTTCGTCACCGATTCCACATCCCCATTGGCGATGAAGTGATCGCGGACATGCCGTTTTACCGTCCGGCGGCCGACAGCCCGGAATACGAGTATCTCCATGCCCGTCGTCGGGAATTGGGTGGGTACCTTCCCAAGCGGAATCCCCGGGCCCCTCGTCTGGATGTGCCGGAACCGTCCGCCTTTCCTGCGTTGCTGACCGCCAGCAATCTGGCAAAGGCTTCCACCACCAAAGCCTACACCATTCTCATCAGTGCCTTGATGCGGGACAAAAATATCGGCAAGTACATTGTCCCGATTGTTCCCGATGAGGCCCGCACCTTCGGTATGGAAGGGCTTTTCAGCCAGGTGGGTATCTATAGCGCGGCGGGGCAACTCTATGACCCGGTCGATTCGTCGAGTGCCACTCCCTACCGCGAATCCAAGACGGGCCAGCTCATCGAAGCGGGTATCAACGAAGCGGGTTCCATGGGCAGTTTCGTTGCTGCAGGGACGGCCTACTCCAATTACGGGGTGCCGACGATTCCGTTTTACATCTATTACTCGATGTTCGGATTCCAACGGGTCGGAGATCAGGTCTGGTTGGCAGGAGACAGTCGTTGCAAGGGGTTCCTCATGGGTGCCACTTCTGGACGGACGACCTTGAATGGAGAAGGACTCCAGCACCAGGACGCCCACAGCCATCTGATTGCGGCTTCTGTTCCCAATCTCTATTCTTACGAGCCGGCATTTGGATATGAATTGGTCGTCATCGTTTGCGATGGGCTCAAGCGGATGTACCACGATCTCGAGGAGATTTTTTATTACATCAGCGTCCACAACGAGGACTATGCCCACGCTCCTCTCCCGGAGAACCCGGCCGTCGTGCCAGGGATTCTGAATGGCATGTACAAGTTTCGTCCTGGGAAGCCAGGATTGAAGCATCGGGCTCAATTGATCGGTTCCGGTGCCATCCTGATGCAGGCCCTCAAGGCTCAGGAACTGTTGGAGGCCTATGGCGTATCTGTGGACGTCTGGAGTGCCACCAGCTTTAAGCGTTTGAGGAGTGAAGCCCAGGCGGCCCGGCGTTGGAACATGCTCCATCCCACCGAAACACCCAAAGTCAGTTATCTGGAGACGGTGGTGGCTGGACAGGAGGGTCCGTGGATTGCGGTCACCGACAATTTGAAGTTGGTCTCGGACCAGATTGCTCCATGGATTCCAGGTGGACTGTTCAGCCTTGGTTGTGACGGTTTTGGACGAAGCGAGGCCCGGGGCGTTCTGCGACGGTTCTTCGAGATTGACGCTGTCAGTGCGGCCGTGGGGACGCTCTACACGCTGAGCCAAAAAGGTGAAATCCCGAAGGAGACCGTTGCCCGGGCAATCCAAGAATTGGGATTGGACCCGGAAAAATCCCACGGTATCTGCGTCTAACCCCCAGCCGTTTTCTTTGAGGTGGGAGCGGCTTCCAGCCGCTTATTCCGGGACCATCATTTGAAGGCGGAAGCGATATTCCGTTTTTCGGGCTTGTTTTGAATGGAGGATACTCCCAAAGCCGTCGGCCCCAGCCTCCGTTCATTTTTTGTGACTTCCATGTAAAGAGGACTTGCGTTGGATGTGGGCGACCGGCATGCTCCGCCTCCCTTTGGTGGAAATTGCTGGCCGTTGGGGTTGGCGTTCGACAAATCGACTATGGTCAAAATCCGTTTGAAGCGTACTGGGGCGAAAAACAGCCCGGTTTACCGTGTGGTGGTGGCTGATGGCCGCAGCCCACGCGATGGCAAATTTATTGAGGAATTGGGTACCTACTGGCCCTTGCGGAAGGATGAACTGAATTTCTCGATCAACCTCGATCGCGCCAAGTATTGGCTCGGGGTTGGCGCTCAGCCGAGCGAGACTGTTTCGAGCATGATCCGCAAGGCCGACAAAGTGGCTGTGGTGGCTCCGGCTGCCTAAGTCCGCCAGGGACCGAGACCTTCGTCTCTTCGTGCCTGAATTTCATCCGCCGTTTATCCGCACTTCACCCAATCTTGCCGCTGATCCATGCAGTCCTTTGTCGAATTTGTGATCCAGGGCCTTGTGGATCGACCCGATGATGTTCGAGTCACGGCGGTGCAGCGGCATGGCATGACCGTCTACGAGGTGGAATTGGGGGAAGGGGATGCGGGAAAGGTGATCGGGCGTCGGGGGGCTACGATTCAGGCCATTCGTTCTCTACTGCAAGTCGGTGCCATGAAGGCGGGACTGCGGTGCCAACTGGACCTGGTCGAGGATTGACGAGGGCACCCCTGGGGAGCCCAACTTGGCGAGTACGATGAAGGTTGACGTGCTCACCTTGTTTCCGGGGATGTTTTCGGGTCCATTGGACGAAAGCATCGTCGGACGAGCCCGGGAAACCGGACGGCTCCAGCTCAGGGTGCATAATTTGAGAGAGTGGACTCACGACCGTCATAAGACGGTGGATGACACTCCCTACGGCGGGGGACCTGGAATGGTCCTGAAGCCGGAGCCGATCTTTGAAGCAGTGGAAGCCCTCAGGGCTGCCAGCGAGGTGCCCACCCGGGTGATTTTGCTGACGCCGGGAGGACGGGTGTTCAACCAGGCTGTGGCAAGAGAATTGGCTGCCTTGCCGGCTTTGTTGCTGGTGTGCGGTAGCTACGAGGGATTTGACGAGCGGGTGCGGGAACATCTCGTGGATGACGAGATCAGCCTCGGTGATTTTGTACTGACCAATGGGGCGTTGCCCGCGATGGTGATGATCGATGCGGTCACGCGTTTGCTTCCGGGTGTCCTGGGAGACGATGCCAGTAGTGACGACGAATCGTTCAGTCGGGGGGTGCTGGAGTATCCGCACTACACCCGGCCAGTGGAATTTCGCGGTTGGCGGGTGCCAGATATTTTGTTGTCTGGCAATCATGCCGCCATCGCAAAATGGCGGCGTGCGGAAGCGAGTCGACGGACCGCAGACCGCAGGCCGGATTTGTGGGAAAAGTTGCGCTGGCGGAAGCCGGCTGGATGAAATAATGGGAGTTATGGTTATGAAGCTGAATAAATCGGCGCTGTTTGACAAAATCGAGGGCGAGCAATTTCGGAAGGAGTTGCAGAATTTTTCCGTGGGGGATTCAGTCCGCGTCCACACCAAGGTGGTGGAAGGTGACAAGGAGCGAATCCAGGTGTTCGCCGGGATTGTGATCGGCGTCAAGGGACGCGGGCTCAACCTGACCTTCACCGTCCGTCGTCTCAGCTACGGCGAAGGCGTGGAACGTATTTTCCCGCTGCACTCCCCCCGGATTGACAAAATCGAGGTGGAACGTCACGGGGATGTTCGCCGGGCCAAACTGACCTACCTGCGCGGACGCATCGGCAAGGGCGCCATGTCCATCAAGGACAAGGAGAGCCCCGAGGCGGCTGCTTCCAGTCGCACGGCGCGTTCAGCCAAGGGCGCCGCCGCTGCTGCCTGATTTCCCACGATTGACCGGATGGGCTGAATGGCCCATGGTTGTTTCGAGGAGGGTCGGGATGACCGACTTCCGGGTATCGCCGTGCAAGCTTCCGGGGAGCAGACTTCGACCAATTCGGCATCGCCGGTGCGACAGCCGCTGCTGTCACGTCATTCGGAAGCTTGGTGGCGACGGGCGGCCCGACGTCAGCATGAAGCAGTGATGGTGCATTTATTTGGTGGTACCGTCATCGCTGAGCATCCATTGCGGGGCAAAGTGATGCTGGTGGGTCGTGACCCCGGCAAAGCCCTGGTCTTGCTTTCTTCGCGTGCCTCCAGGCATCACGCCCGCCTCTTTCAGCATCGAGGTGCCTGGGTCATGGTGGACACCGGCAGCCGTCATGGCATTTGCTTGAATGGGGTTCAGGTTCACTCGGTCAGCCTGCGTGAGGGGGATTTCCTCCAATTGGGGGATGACATTTTGACGTACACCCTGCGCTGACCATGGATGTCTTCGTCAAATTCTGGGGAACCCGGGGTTCCATTCCGACCCCTGGCGAGCACACCCATCGGTTTGGCGGCAACACGGCCTGCATCGAGATTCGCCACGAGGAGACTCTCATCATTTGTGATGCCGGTTCGGGCATTCGTGAGTTGGGTGAAGACTTGTTGACCAGGTCAAATCAACCGATTACGGGGCACCTCCTGTTCAGTCATTGTCATTGGGATCACATTCAAGGTTTCCCATTCTTCTCGCCCGCTTACCGTCGGGAAAATCGATTTTATATTCACGGTCGGCACCCCGGGGATGATCGCTTCTACCGTCTCCTTTCGGGGCAAATGGAGTCGGATTACTTCCCCATTGGATTTCAGGCTCTTCGGGCCGAAATCAGTTCGTCGGATTTGGAAACGGCGGGCAACAAGATTGGCCGCGTCCAGGTCCGATGGATTCAACTGAAACACCCCGGGGGATGTCTGGGATATTCTCTTCAGGTGGATGCAGTGAAGGTCGTCTATTTGACGGATTGCGAAGTGCCGATTCCCGCCGACCGGCCACGCTCAGAATTGCGGCCTATGCCTCCGGAATTGGTGGAGTTCGTCCGAGGCGCCGACCTGTTGATCGGTGACGGTCAGTATACCGACGACGAATATGCGGACCGCTCGGGATGGGGACACTCGAGTTGCTTTACGGTGGTGGATTTGGCCGTTCAAGCGACCGTTAAACACCTTGCCTTATTTCACCATGATCCTGCCCGTACCGATTTTGAACTGGATGAATTGGTGGATGCCTGCCGGGTTCGGATCGAATCCCACAGAAGCACCATGACGGTTACCGCCGCCCGGGAGGGGGTGGAGTATCGGTATGCAACCACGGAGATTCCTATGGGTGTCGAATCGGGCCACTAGTGTCGTGTATCCCAAATGGCTTACAGTTTGCCGCGATGGCCGGTTCTGATATCCTTTTGGTCGTGCGAGCATTATTTGGGGCCGGGTGGGCGTTGTCCTTGGCATTTTCCGCCTTGGCGGCCGAGCGGACCTTCGACTGGAGCACAGAAGGTGAGGGAAAGTTGCCCGAAGGGTTCCATTCACGGTTGACCGGAAGTGGAAAGACAGGGGACTGGAAAATCGTTCGCGACGAACTTCCAACCGAATTCAAACCGTTCAATACCAACGCCGTTTCCATCAACCGCTTTCCCGTGGTTGCCCAGGTTGTCCCCTCCAACGAGGATGAACGGTTTCCTCTGCTGATGTTTGATGAAGAGGTTTACGGGGATTTGACCTTTACCGCCCGAATCAAAGTGATTTCTGGAGCCTTGGAGCAGATCGCCGGATTGGTTTTTAGATCGCAAGATGAACGGAATGGCTACGTCGTTCGAATCAATACCCTCGATGGAAACGTTCGATTCTATAAATTCGTCAATGGCGTTCGGTCCAATCCCATTGGGAAGGACTATCCACTCAAAAAAGGGCAGTGGTATCAGCTCTCCGTCAACTGCACCGGTAATAAGATCAAGGTCTTATTGGACGGAAAAGAGGCCATCCCGGAATTGACGGACAACAGTTTCACCAAGGGGCATATCGGATTCATCACCAAGTCCGATACTGTGGCCTATTTTTCCGATGCCCATGTCACCTACCGTCCGCTGGAGATGCTCGCAACAAAACTGGTGCGGCAGGTGGACGAACTCCAACCCCGGCTACTGAATTTTCGAATCTACGGTAAGACCGCTTCCCGGCCCGACTTGCACGTCCTCGCGGCCAAGATCAGCGCCGATGCCGGACGTGCAGCGGATGCCACCGAACTGAAGGTCTTTTCCGAAAACCGGATGTATTACGGAAAAGACAACGGAGATGGGGTGGTCACCGCGCCGCTCCACGACCGGAATGGTGAAACCATTGGTGTCGCCAAGTTTTTCTTGAAATCATTTCCGGGCCAGACTGCCGCCAATTCCATTGGACGTGTCGTGCCCACATTGCATGAAATTGAGAAACAGGTTGGTTCGGCGGACGACCTGGCGGAAGAGTAATTCCCATTCCTGAGAAAACAGGCCCTACGCATCAGCGGGAAATTTCGTTGTTTCCGAGAGTTGAGCGTTGCCGGAAGCGTCGCACAGGTGGAGGCAGGTCGAATCCGGGTCTGGGCAGGTCGATTTTGACCATAAATGGGTCACCATCGGGCAACGTCGTCTGCGTCCAGATGAACTGGCAAAGGGGATGCTCTCTTAACCCGCATGAAGGCCGCCGTATTTCTGGAACGTGATGGAATTCTCAACTTGTGCGATCAATCTGGTCGCCACCAAGTCGTTCCACGCCGGTTGGAAGAGTTTCGCGTCAACCCTGCGGCACATGCGTTGCTGTCCCAACTCAAGCAGGCAGGATTCGTCCTGATCGTCGCCACGAACCAACCTGGCGTTGTGCGCGGACATTTTTCACGGAGTGAACTGGACCGAATGCACGCACTCCTGCGCCGACAGTTGCCGCTCGATGACATCCTGATTTGTGTGGACGATGATCCCTCCCATCCCTGCTGTAAGCCCAACCCGGGTTTGTTTCTGGAGGCAGGATTTAAATGGGGCCTGGACCTCGACCGTTCATTCGTGATTTCTGACAAATGGCCTGACGCCAAGGCAGCGCACGTGGCCGGGTGCACCAGCGTCATGGTGCAATCACCCTGGGTGGGCAATGATCACCATGATTTTGTGGTGAACGACCTGCCGTCGGCAGTGGCCAAGATTTTGCATCTCCATGCCAATCTGTTTAGTTCGCTGCCGGCTGCTGCCTGAAGACTGGGATGATTCAAGCATAGCTTTTAGGGATCTCATTTGAAGTTGGCCCTTCCAAATAGAATCCCAAAGAACGACCTACCTTAAGTTCATTGGTGGACACGGGAAGGTCGACTCTCTGAAGCCCCACCGGGGCAAAATGAGACAGCTCACGGCGGTAGCCCTGGGTTAGAAGTCTGGCTAAATTTTGAGCCCTGAAAGGGCGAAATCAAGACCGACACCAGTCATGACATTCGTCTAAGATGTCATCGCTCCGTTGAGGAGTCCAATTCCTCATTGAGAAGTCAATAGACACCAGGAATTGGGCGAGGAATTGCGGCACTAGTTTTGCCCCTTCAGGGCAAAAATTCGTTTGGCACCGTTTCCCAGGGCGTTGCCTTGGGCTGTCTCATTTTGCCCCTTTGGGGCGTTCCCAACGATGCCCTCCACTCGATTCAGACCCAGTTACATCCAGCCCGACCCCGAGCCCTTCGTCTGGGAGGCTGCCATAAAATGTCCGGTACACTCAAAGCCGATCGTCCCCTGGCTTTCGTCCGGAGAGCATTTTCCGGTAGGTCGCCATGGCCAGCAGTGGCCAGGCATTTCGGTACATGTCGTATTTCAGATAAAAGACCTTCGGGAACCCGGTACCGGTGATTTCTTCTTCCGTCCAGGAACCATCCTGATTTTGGGTGGCAATCAAATACTCAATGCCCCGGAGCAGCGCCGGGTCGTCCGCCTGTCCCATGGCACAGAGTCCCATGATCGCCCAGGCAGTTTGGGAAGGGGTGCTCGGTCCGGCCCCTTTGTAAATGGGGTCGTCGTAGGTGTTGCAACGCTCTCCCCATCCGCCATCGGGCTGTTGAACCGACCGTAGCCATTCCGCTCCGCGTTGAATCCACGGTTGCTGCATATCGATGCCCAAGGCGACCAGACCCCGGAGCACCTGCCAGGTGCCATAAATGTAATTCACACCCCATCGTCCAAACCAGGAGCCGTCGGGCTCCTGATGGGCACGGACAAATTCTAGTGCTCGACGGACCTGCGGATGGTCCAGGGAAATCTGATCGTAGCCGAGTAGCTCAAGAATCCGGGCCGTAATGTCCGCGCATTCCGGATCGAGCATGGCATTGTGGTCCGCAAAAGGGACCTTCTCGAGGATCGACTTGGTGCAATCCTTGTCGAAGGCGGCCCAGCCACCATCGCGGCATTGAAAGCCCATCATCCAGCGCATGCCCCGTTGATAGACTTCATCGCGCCGGGCGCGGTCCGGGAAGGGCATGGTCCGCAAGGCCAGTAAGACCATTGCGGTATCGTCCACATCCGGGTTCCATTGATTGTTGAATTCAAACACCCATCCGCTGGGTTCCACATCAATCGGGTTTTTGTGATACCAGTCGCCGCGCAACCGAATCTCACGGTCCATCAGCCAGGAGCCGGCCTTGGCCATCTTGGGATGGTCTGCCGGAACCCCCGATTCCCGGAGACAAATGGCCACGATGGCGCTGTCCCAAACGGGTGAAAAGCACGGTTCCATTCGGACGCTGTCGGCATCGAAATGCATGAGGCGCTCGAGCTCGCGATGGGCTCGAACGACCTGCGGATGGTCATCCGGGTAATCCAGCGCAATCAGGGCGATCAGGGCATTGAGCATCGCCGGGAAAATGGCGGCTAGTCCGTCGCTGCCTTCGAAGCGCTCCAGCATCCATTGCTCGGCCCGACGAAGTGCCCGACCTCGGAAGGGATGCAGCCCCAAACGGCTCACCCACTCCGCCAGTTTGTGCAGCCGGTCCAGCCACAGGAACATGTTGCGAAGCGAAAAGTCGAAATAGCGCGGACGAAGCGGTTCATCCAATTCCCATTTTCCCTGCGGATAGAGCTCATCCAGGTTGATTTCCTTCCGCAGGCGTCGGGTGGGGCGGAAATGGTTGATGATGGCCAGCGGTATGAGCATTGCCCTCGACCAGTTGCTCATTTCCCAGAAGTTAACGTGAAACCATTTGCCAATGAGCAGCACCTCGCACGGAATCGTCGGCACGTGACGCCACTCCACCAAGCCAATCAAAGCGAGGTACAGTTTGGAGAAGGTATTCATCCGGGGCACGCCGCCCATGGTGAAGGCGACTTCCCGAGCCTTGAGCATGCGGGCGTCCGTGGCAGGAACTCCGGCGAGCTTGAGAGCCAGATACGCCTTAATGGTCGCGTTGACCTCGGCGGGACCGTTGGGATAGATATTCCAGCCGCCGTCCGGCAATTGTTTGCCGAAAATGTGGTTGATCGCCTTCCGCTCCCACTCCGGGTTGACCTTGTCCCACCAGTGGTAGAAGACCACCATATCGGCCACCAGAGTGACGTCGACCATGAGTTCTCCAACCCAATAGCCTTCTGGCTTTTGCTCCGAGAGGAGAAAGGACTGCGAACGGGTGACTGCCTCGTCAAGACGGGGAAAGGTTCGATAACCACCGGTCGAACCCACCGGGGAAGCCGCCCTACCGGGCGCAGCCTCTCCAAAGGTAACTGCCATCGGGGAAACATGCCGAACCGCCCTGTTCACTGTAAAGCCGTTTGTGGAGGGGCATTGGGCGTCTTTCCGTCGTGTTTGACTTCCCGTCCCCGGGTTCTACCCGTGCCCGCTCGATGAACGACATCGAAAACCTGCTCTTGCTGCTGGCGGTTCTTGCCGTGCTGGCCCCTCTGACCCGCTGGCTGCACGTCGCCCAGCCGATCGGGTTCGTTCTGGGAGGCTTGATCCTGAGCCTGATGCCCGGCTTTCCACGGGTCATGCTCGATCCAGAGCTGGTGTTCCTCCTCTTTCTTCCGCCGCTCCTCTACATCCAGTCGTTCTTCACTTCCTGGCGTCATTTCAAACGTGAATTGCGGCCTATCACCTTTCTTGCCGTGGGGTTGGTTCTCTTTACCACCGTCGGTATCGGTTATCTGGCCCACGCGATCATTCCGGGGCTACCGCTGGCTGCCGGCTTCGTGCTGGGAGCCATCGTATCGTCCCCAGACGCGGTGGCGGTGGCGGGAGTGGCCCAGCAACTGCGCCTTCCGCATCGATTGGTCACCATTTTGGAAGGCGAAAGCCTGGTCAACGATGCCACGTCCCTGGTCGCCTTGAGCTTTGCGCTGGGTGCACTCGCCAGTGGACAATTCTCCCTATCCAGTGCCGCCCTGCGGTTTGTCGTGGTGGCCGCGGGCGGGGTTGGTGTTGGATGCAACGTGGGATGGCTGATGCTGGCCTTGCGACGGCGAATCAAGGACGAATCGCTCAGCCTTCTTCTCTCCCTCCTGAGTCCCTACGCGGCTTATCTGCCTGCCGACCGTCTTGGATTCTCCGGGGTCCTTTCTGCCGTATCCGCCGGACTTTTTCTGGGATGGCGATTACCCCGGCATCTCACCTACTCGATGCGTCTTCAGGGAGCTGCCTTGTGGCGAATGATCGAGTTCATTCTCAACGGACTCATCTTCCTCCTGATTGGACTCCAACTCCGAACCGTTTTGGCCCAGGTCCATGAGCGTTATCATCCGTGGCAGTTGGTGGAGTTCGCCGTCGTGATTTGTCTGGGCGTGATACTTCTCCGCCCGCTCTGGATTTTCCTGGTCGTTCCCCTCCAACGAGTCCTCATTCCAGGACTTCAGCGTCGGGACCCATTACCACCCCTCAGTTACCAGGCCGTGCTCTCCTGGTCCGGCATCCGCGGTGTGGTTTCGCTGGCCGCCGCCCTGGGATTGGAGCAGTCGCTGGAGGGCGGTCGGCCCTTTCCATCAAGGGAACTCATCATTTACCTCACGTTCTGCGTGATCTTGTCGACCCTGGTTTTACAGGGACTGACCTTTCCGTGGCTGGTCCGGCGACTGGGTGTGCGGGAGACCACGACGCATCATGCCGCCGAGCGCACCGCCCGTCATAAGCTCGCCAAAGTGGCTCTGGCCACCCTCGACGCCCACCCCACCATTGACGATGGAGAGGTCTCGGGAAAGGAGGTCCTGAGGGCCGCCATTCAGCTCCGCCTTCAAGAGGTGGAAGACGAAGAGATGGCTTCCCTCGGATGGAGCCGGCGGCAGGAGCTGGCACTGGCGACACGTCGCCTGCGCCTGGCGACCCTGGCTGCCGAACGCGAGGAACTCTTTCGCCAGCGTCTGGCCGATGAATCGCCGGACGCGGTGCTGCTGAAGCTCCAACAGGAAATCGATTTTGAAGAAGCGCGCTTGAGGTCGTGAACGGAGCGGAACGGTATTCCTCGGGTTGGGAAAACCTCCAAAATCGGACGGGAAACGGGGCCATGACGTCGACGAGCATTCCGGCGGCTTCGCGACGTAGTGCAGCCCTTCCAGCCTACCCAATGAAAACGTTTCTTCCCAACCATACGATTCAGGTCTCACCGACCGAAGCAGAACCACCTTGGTAGGGCTCGCCTCCCGGCGCGCCGCGGCGGTCCGAACCGCGCCTACCCCCGGGAACGCGGACGTCTCGTCCGCACGGCGGTCCGAACCGCGCTGAACCGCATGGCGGTCATGATTCGGACCGCCGCGGCTCAGCAGGAGCTTCGCCCTACCGATGTTACTCTGATTCAATGAGTTAAAGTTGAAATAATGGGGGACGAGCCCCATCACCCCATTCTTCTTCCTCTGTGTTCTTTGTGCGCTCTGTGGTTGATCTTCATAACAGTGAGCGAGAGTTCAACCACAGAGGGTGCCAATGACAGTGGACATCGGCGTGCTTTTTGTCATTTTGCTTCCACTTAAGAAACCGTATGCGACTTCAAACCATTTCCACCGTCGTTTCCGTGGCGCTTTGCTGTTCCGGAACGCCATCGGCCGCAGCCGAGCCCCAATGGAGTCAGTTTCGCGGTCCCAACGCCTCCGGGGTTTCCGATTCCGCCAAGCCTCCCGTCTCGATCGGCCCCACCCAGGGAGTCGTTTGGAAGGTGGAGGTGCCATGGTCCCCATCGTCTCCCTCCATCTGGGCCGACCGGATTTTTTTAACTACCTATCATGACGGGCAATTGGAAACCCGGGCGCATGACCGTGGCGACGGCCATTTGCTATGGGCTCATGGGGTCAAGCCAGCACAGATCGAAGAGTTCCATAGCACCGACGGCAGTCCGGCTGCCTCCACTCCGGCGACCGATGGAAAACACGTGGTCAGTTACTTCGGCTCCTTCGGGGTCATTTGTTACGACACGGAGGGCAGGGAACTCTGGCGTCACCCGCTCCCCCTGGCTCTCAGCGGTGGCCGTTATGGATCCGGAACCTCGCCCATCCTCCTGGGAAATCGGGTCGTTCTGAACCGCGATCAGGACGGTGGCTCTTCGATTCTGGCCCTGAATTTGGAGGATGGTAAGACCGTGTGGGAGACACCCCGGCCCGGATTCAACGGAAGTTTTGGGACCCCCATCCTCTGGCACAATGGTTCGGTGGACGAGATCGTCCTGCCTGGTGCGGTGCGATTGAAGGCCTACAATCTCGCCACCGGTGCGGAGCGTTGGACGATTGAAGGGATTTCTAGTTTTGTCTGCACCACACCGGTGGTCGGCGACGGCCAACTGTATTTTGCCGCCTGGTCGCCGGGAAAAGCCGACTCCAGTTTTCCCACCGATTGGGCGGCCTTCGTCAAGCAGTTTGATAAGAACGGTGATGGGCGGGTGTTCCTTTCGGAATTTGACCCCGTGACCCGCGACTTCATCCGCGGTCTGGACGTGGACCGGGACGGAGAACTCACGGAAAAGGACCTGAACACTATCAAGGCCACTTCGGCCAAGGCAGAGAATGTCTTGATTTCGGTCAAACCGGGCGGCACCGGGGATATCACCCAGACCCATGTCGCCTGGAGTTACAATCGGGGTCTGCCCTATGTGCCCTCGCCGCTCTTTTACAAGGACCGGATCTATTTGATTAAAGACGGTGGCCTCATCACTTCCCTGGATGCCAAGTCGGGCAAGCCATTTTACAGCCAGGAACGGCTGGGAACGACGGGGAGTTACTATGCTTCACCAGTGGCTGCGGATGGACGGATTTATGTCGCATCGCTGCCCGGAAAGCTGACGGTGCTGAAGGCGGGTGGAGATGCTCCTGAAATCCTGCATCAGGTCGAGTTTGGTGAGCGTATCTTCGCCACCCCGGCCTTGGTCGGCGATCGCCTCTATCTCCGGACCCAGACCCAACTCTACGCCTTTTAACGGCGGTTCATTGGTGGAAGCCTGGAGCTTCCGGCACTTGGAGCCCTGAAGTGGAAGCCGCGTCCCGCCGCTTTCTGGAGTTTGGGCTTCCATCCGCTTGCCTTGCATCCCGGTCAACCCAAAGCGAAGGGCCAACGGCCCGTGACCATCCCAGCCTGGCCCATCGGGCCAGGTTGACCATCTTCCGACGAAGGAGGGCTGAAAGCCCGAACTATGGCGACTCCGGACACTCGACGGGGTCTGATTCCCTTCTTCGCGATCAGCCCAGCAGCTCCATCGCTCAACCACGGTTTCAGTTCTTGGACGTCTTCGACTTGAAAAGAAACGCCTCGGCTTCCTCTTGGCCTGCGACTCTCGGCCAGACAAAATCTTTGCCCTTCGCCAAATTCAAGCGGATATCTCCCTCTTTGGTTGGAGTGGAATCGCCGCCGTCATCGCGGCCATTCTCCCCCTTCGAATAAAGGACAAATCCCTGCGCCGGATCCAGTCGGTAGGTGAGAGTGCCACCTCCCAACGGGTCCCTCGGCGGTTCCTTCAAATCCTGCTGTGATAGGTCATCGAGAGACGCGGGCCATGCGCCCTTCCATTTTTGATAGCGGTGTAGCGCCAAGGCCGTGATGGCCAACTGTTGCTGGGTTTCTCCCACAAGGGAATCCCGGAAAACATGTTGGAGGGAAGATTCCCTAGTGGAAAATGGATATCGAAACCGTTCCCATTTTGACACCGAGGTGTTCGCCGAAAAGAAAATGTAGGTCTGTTCCAGAAACTCCATTTCCGTGGAAGCCGTCGCCCCATGCCACCCCACCCGAGAGGCTTGGCGTCCGATTTCGAGTGGTCGGGTCATCCTTTGAATTTCCCGCACTTCATCCTGTTCGTACCAGACATACTTCCAGAACCACGGCTGAATCGCATCGAGGGTCCTGTCCAGAAATGTCTCCGGGTCATGGTTTCCCCGCAGTTCGGACATTTTCTTCGGATCCCCGAGCCCTTTGCGAAGAGCATCCGAATTGGCGGCCATGTTGGGAAAGACAGCAAAGTTGACGGCGCGCTCCATCTCAAAGGCCTGAATCATATCGTTCATGGGCGTCAGTCGTTGCCAGGCCTGTTGCTGTTGCTGGAGTTGCAGGTCGGTCCATCCCTCCTCTTGGAGGAGAGAGAACTGGGCATTCCAAGCCATGTCCAGAACGGCACGCCGGACCACCTGCGTGATGATCCATTTTTCCGATCGGAGTTGATGCGCCAGTCGAAGAGTGTCGAGCATGTGGATATGCGCCACCGCCAGCCGACGGTTACGAATCTCCCATGCACAGGCCAGCGTGAGCAGGCGTGCGGAGTCTTTGATGGTGACTAATTCCGTGGGTTTTACCTGATCAAATCCACCTTGATAATCCACTCCCAAATCAAAGCCCGGTTTCTCCAACGCCCGGTGGATTTGGTCCAGCAATCCGCGTTGCGCCTCCATTTCGGGCGCCCATTTTTCCCAGGTGTTGGTGTTCCCCTGTATCGGCCATCGCTCCAAGTGTTGGGGAAGGGCGACGATACCCGGCTGAACGACACGACCCAGCGGTGGGGCCTGATCCAAAAGATTCGTCAGCGCCCGGAGTTGGTTGGTCAGCGCCAGAATGGCGACCATTCCGTTTTGTTCCCGGACCGGGCGGTTGGTCGGCTCCAGCTTGGCCACATCAATGCATTGTCCGGACGCTTCAAGCGATTTGGTGAGGGAACGAAGTCCCCACCATCCTCGAAGCCGTTCAATGCCGAGCCAAAGGCCGATCAACAGAATCACGGCGGCCACCCCGAGGGCAGCCCACTTCAGGAATGAGTGCACCTCATCAGAATGAGGGGACACTGAAGCCGGTCGACTCAAATCGGTGGTGGAAGTGGCTCCCAGGCCCTTTCCGGGGTCAGGCCGGATATTAATTGAGCTGAATTGCGTGGGGAGCGCGACTTGGACCGCCTAAGGCCGGGGAGGAGCCCCGCTACCAAGGTGCCTTTAGATCAAAAGTGTTGATGATCCCAGCAGTAAATAGGGACTTGCGGGAGCGCGTCCCTCCGTTGGATGTCCCTCCTTCGGAGGGACTTGCGTCCGGAGGGACGCGCTCCTGCAAGTGTCGGGTAAGGGAGCGGCCTTGCGACCGCCCCCTCCCCTAAGAACCGG
>CAITXU010000003.1 GCA_903896505.1 uncultured Verrucomicrobiota bacterium
CCGGAGGAAAGCCCAGCAGAGAAGGGGAACGAGAGTGAGCGAAAAAAGCAGGGAACCCACCAGGGCGCTCGTCACCGTCCACGCCATCGGGGCAAAAATGCGTCCTTCATGGCGTTGCAAGGTGAAGATGGGCAAATGCGCGGCGATGATGATCAGCATCGAAAAGAAGGTGGGACGTCCCACTTCGGCGGCCGCCGACTGAATGGCGTGGCGGAATCGGTCCGGTTCCTTCCGGGCATCGATTTGCCCCTCACTGAGATGGCGAAAGACATTCTCGACCACGATCACGGCACCGTCGACGATGATGCCAAAATCGATGGCGCCCAAAGAAAGAAGATTGGCGGGAATTCCCCGCCAGGTTAGACCAAGAAAAGTCGCCAATAGCGATAATGGAATCATCAAGGCGACAATCAACGCCGCCCGAATGTTTCCGAGAAAGATGAACAGAATGAAGGTCACCAGCATCGCCCCTTCGGCCAGGTTATGGAAAACCGTGGTTAAGGTGGTCCCAATCAGCCAGGAGCGATCATAGTAGGGAACAATCTTGACCCCCTTGGGGAGAATGCGGGTGTTGAGCTCATCGATCCGTTGCTTGACCCGACCCAATACATCGCTCGGGTTTTCCCCTTTTCGCATCAGCACGATCCCGGAGACAATGTCGTCGTCCCCATCCTGCCCGGCGATTCCCTGACGGGGGATGGCACTCAGG
Source organism: uncultured Verrucomicrobiota bacterium (assembly GCA_903896505.1). Classification (GTDB taxonomy): domain Bacteria; phylum Verrucomicrobiota; class Verrucomicrobiia; order Limisphaerales; family UBA9464; genus CAILNN01. Next base: position 710 of record CAITXU010000003.1, read on the forward strand.
GCAAGTTGGGCGACATCGCGAACACGGACGGGCGTTCCGTTGTGGGCGGCGACAACGGTATTGCCAACGTCATCCAGAGTTCGCACCAGTCCGACGCCCCGAATCAGATACTGTTGTTCCCCTTGTTCCGTGTAGCTGCCACCCGCATTGGCGCTTCCCCGACCCAAGGCGGCAAAAAGTTGCTGCAGGGGGATTCCGTACGCCTTGAGAGCCGCAAGATTGGGGCGGACCTCATATTGTTTGACCAGTCCACCGAAACTCACCACATCGGCCACGCCTGGAACTGTCTTGATCTGCCGCTCGATCACCCAGTCTTCCAACGTCCGGATGTCTCGAGAGTCTTTTCCTTCTCCGCGAACGCGGAAGCGATAGAGCTCACCGATGGGAGTCGACAACGGCCCAAGGCTGGGCTGAACACCCACCGGCAGGTCGGCAGCCGCCAGGCGTTCTGTCACCTGTTGGCGGGCAAAATAATCGGTCACCTTGTCGTCGAAGGTGACCGCGACAAACGACAGGCCGAATTGAGTATGACTGAAAAGTCGGACAGAGTGGGGAACTCCCGCCAGTGCTACTTCCACGGGAATCGTCACTTGCTTCTCAACCTCTTCCGGAGCGCGCCCGGGGTAGAGGGTAATTACCTGCACCTGAATATCTGAAACATCAGGAAAGGCCTCAATAGGCAGATTGAGAAAGGCGGCAACTCCGGCACCGATAAATGTGACGATCAACAGCACCAAAAAGAGTGGTTGATGCAGGGCGAAATGGACGAGACGACGAATCATGTCGGGGGCAATATCCGCAACAGTTGGGTGGGGCTGAGGAGGTGGGGAACCTAGTGGATTTCAGTTTGGCCCAGAATCTGGTTCAGCAACAAACCACCGTCGACCACCGCACGATCATCGGTTTTCAGGCCGGCGAGGATTTGAACGCGGCCCTCCCGCTTTCGTCCCAATTTGACTTCCTGCCGACGAAACGAGCCGGGCGAGGTTTCAACGAAGACATAATAGCGATCGCCATCCAGGAACACGGCATTGTCATCCACGCTGACGGCTTTGAGGTCCAGACGGGCTTCGACCGCGACCAATTGCTCGGCTCGAAGCTTGCGTTCATGGTTGTCAATTCGCGCCCGGGCTCGAACGAGTCGGGTGGTCGGATCCAGACCGTCCCCCAGGTATTCGAGCACGCCTCGATAGGTGGTCTCTGGTTCGTTCGGCAGGTGGATAATGAGCTCCTGGCCTTCCCTGAGGCGAACGGCATCCGATTCCGTCAGGTCTAGAAGAAGCCATAATTGGGTTGGGTCGGTGATGACGAGAATAGGTGCCGCCAGTCTTTCAATGCCCGCCAGCATCTGGTCGGGTCTCACCTCCTGGCCGGGAGATGCGTTTTTCTCGACCACGATGCCCCCGATGGGCGCCTTCAGGGTAAAGTTCAAGTCGATCGAGTCATCGCCCAATCCGTAAGCGGCCAATTTCGTCTTCGCCCGTTCCGCTTCCGCCCGTGCGCGTGCGCGGTCAGATTCAGCGCTAATCAGGTCCTTTTCTGCGGCCGCTCCGTGGGCAAAGAGTTCCTGAAGGCGGGCAAAGTTTTTGTCGGCCAACGCCAGGTCTGTGGCGGCACGGCGTGCATCCGCCTGGGCCTGGCCAAAATCAGGCGAGGAAAGGACGATCAACGGGGTCCCGGGTTCGACCCGCTGGCCTGTCTCGGCCAGTGATCGAAGGATTCGACCGCCAAAGGGCGAAAAAATCCGGACGGTCAGATTCTCATTCCAAGTGAGTCGACCCGGGAACGTCAGGACCAAATTGGTGGCTGCCGGAATCGGGTCGATGCGAAGGGAATGCAACTGGCTCGATTGAGGGGGGAAAATGACCTTGCCGGACTCGGTCCGAGGAGCTTCATCGGGAAGGCTTGCACGGGATGCGGCCGCTGGCTTGCATCCGGTGGACAACAGCAGTGAAAGACCAACGATGGAAGTACCGGACAGAAGTGCCCGGAGCAGAGTGACCAACTTCATGATTAGGGTTTGGCGGGGACGGACGGAGACTGGGTTCGTTGATACCGCTCCAAGTCTGAAATGGCTGCGGCGTAGGCTGCTTGTGCGATGACGTAGTCCGCTGTGGCAGTGGCCAGTGCCGTGCGGACTTCGTTATCGTTTCTCTCGGCGGAAAGGAGGTCGACAAGGGATGCTCCGCCTTTTTGATAGGCGTAGCGGACCGTGGTGGCAATCGACGCCGATCTCGGTGCGATATCCTTCTCAAACCTGTTTTTTCTTTCACGAGCGGTGGTGAGCTCGTGATCCGCCACGGCCACGTCAGCCTGGGCATTGGCCGCCGTCTGACGGGCCCGTATTTCCGCCTGTTCCACGGCCGCTTGAGCGGCCGAAATGTTTCCGCGATTTAGATTAAAGAGGGGTAAAGGGAAAGAAAATCCAAATCCAACGGTGTCGCTTTGGTCTGGTGGCTGGCGTTCGTATTGAGCCAGGATCGTGGGGTCCGGAATCCGCATCGCTTTCTGCAACTTGAGGTCCGCCTGTGCCCTTTTGGTGTCCGTTTCCGCCGCGACAACATCAGGTCGGCTGAAAATGTCGAAACGCTCTTGTCCTTGAAGCTTTGCCTCGGGTTGGGATGCAAGGTCTGCGAGGGTGTCCGCAAGAGCCAGGTGGCCTCCGGGTGCAGTGCTCCCCAAGAGTGTCTCCAGTTGAATCCTGGCTGTTTGGGCATCCGCCTCCGCGCGCTGGGCGTCCAGCTCCAGCCGGTCGGCGGAGATGCTGATTTGGTCCCGGTCCGCCAGCGACAGGTCGCCTGCTTTAACCCGTGAATCGGCAATGGTTGCTTCCTGACGAAGCGAAGCCGCTGAAGTCCGGAGCACTCGCGCCAGCTCTTCCGAGCTCAAAACCCCAACATAGGCCGTGTTCACCGCCAGCTCTAGTTGCCGGCGGGCTTCGGCCAGCCGTGCGTTGGCACCCTGAAATCCCGCCAGGGCGGAAGCCTTCCGTGCTCCCCGTTTCCCACCAATTTCAATCAACTGGTTGAAGGCGATGACGGAATCATAGCTCCGATGGATGAGACTGTTTCCCAGCCGGGTGCTCGCCGGATTTCCATTCGAAGGAATCTTGGTGGTCGACAGGGAGACGGTGGGATTGGGTAATTCCTTTGCGATCAATCGCTGGGCATCCGCCAGATCGACGCTGGCTCTTGCCGCCAGGAGGTCCCAATTCCGCTCGAAGGCAATGCGCCGGGCGTCACGGAGATGCAGTGCGGACTCGCCCGCGTCGGGAGCCGTTGCTCCAGCGAAACCGATGAGCGACGTCATTCCCGCCAGGGCGCAGGCGATGGATTTGAAAACCTGGGACGCCTTCATCGGACCAACTTAAGTTGGTGGACCGCCGTTAAGTTCAAATGTGGATACAATGAACCGGCTCGGGGTTGGGCCGACTGACAAAGCGCGGCTGACAGATGCTGGTACGAATTCGAAACTTCCATGAGAACCTGAATTCCCGGATCAATAGGTGAAATAGGGTGTACGACAACCATCGATCGGTAGGCAGCCAACGACATGATTTCGAAGGAGCCGTCATCACCGACAAGCCGGGGGGTAGCAGGGATCATGCCAATCCGTCAGGAATGTGGGTAAGCTCCCATGGAGGATTGGTGGTCCCCACAAGCCCCAGGAGCTCCCGATCCATCCAAGAACAGAAGACGATTGGCTCAGGGTGGATAACAACTGTCCACGGTGTGGGTGTTTAGTTTCCAACATGGGTCGGTTTGATAGAAGAATCAGGCTCGCCATTTCTCAGCTACCCCTCCTAATGGGATGGGTTCCATTCAAAAAGAATGCTGACCACAAAATTCCAGGTCCGGTTGGCGGCCTTCTGTCTGTTGTTGTTTCTGGCTGCCATTTTGCTCGGTTGGGCGGCTCAGTCCGCCTGGCAGCGGGTACGTCTGTTGAACGATGAGCTTTCTCGGGAGCAACTGGAAAGTTACCGGACGGCAGACCAGTTCCTCCTGGATCTTCAGCATCTCCAGGGGCTGCTGCTTCGCTTCGAGCTTCGTGGCGATTCAAACGACTGGGCGCGCTTTGATGCAGGCCAGAACAATTTGGACGTTTGGCTGACTCAGCAACGGAACCGCTTGTACACCGGAGCGGAAAGGTCCGCCCTCCGATCCATCGAACGGGCCTACGATGACTATCAAATTGCCGCCACTCGCCTCGCTCAGCAAATCGCCGCTGGTACTTCGGTGCGGGAATTGGCGGCGGATGTTGAGCGGACTTCGGCTGAGTTTGAGCGCCTGGGTCGGTTGGATGGCGACTTGGTTCAGGCGCACCAGCGAGCCCGTGAGGAGTTGATTGACCGGTCTCGTCGCGAACTGACCTTCATCCGGGCCGTTCTCTACGGGGCATTGACCGCCTTGTTGGGTACCGGCCTCGGGCTTGCCGGATTCATTTGGAGCGGATTGATCAGCCCGCTTCAGCGGCAATTGCTGGAGAGCCGCGAATTGATTGCCCGGCAGGACCGTCTGGCTTCGCTCGGGATTCTTGCGGCCGGGGTTGCCCACGAGATTCGAAATCCCCTGACCGCCATCAAAGCCCGCCTTTTTACCCAGCGAAAGCACCTCGGTGCGGGTACGCCCGCGTGGGATGATGCCGAGGTCATCGGCAATGAGATCGACCGCTTGGAATCCATCGTCAAAGGATTCCTTCAATTTGCACGCCCCGCGGAGCCTGAGCTTTCCGCGGTATCGGTCTTGCCGCTTCTTCGATCACTGGAAAGTCTGGTCGGCGACTCCTTCGCCGCAGGGGATCAGATTCAATTGGAAATTGAGCGGGGAGAGAATCTGGCGGTGCGGGCGGACGCCAATCAGTTGAAGCAGGTTTTGCTCAACCTGGTTCAAAATGCGGCGGATGCCATCGGTGCGAAGGGCAGGATAAGTCTGAGGTATCGGCGGGACTTGCAACGGCTTCGAGGCCAACAACTCCCGGTGGTGGTCATCGAAATCGTTGATACGGGTGCCGGCATTCCAGTAGATATCCGTCCACGCCTTTTCGACCCTTTCTTTACCACCAAAGCAACCGGCACTGGGCTTGGCCTGAGTATCGCCGCTCGAATCATCGAGAATCATGGCGGGGCAATCCATTATCAAACGGAACCCGGGCGCGGGACAACGTTCGGAGTGGTATTACCCGAGGCCACGTGGTCCGGTGTCGGTTGAAATTCCGGTTGGGTCAGGGACAGGAATTGCATTCGACCATTTCGTTTTGATTTGGTCCCCAGCATGCTTATGGCGTTAAGACGATGTCCCAAGTTCTGCTGATTGAAGACGATCCCAGCCTGCTTGCGGCACTCCGTTCCGTGCTCGAAGCCGAGGGGTATCAGGTGGTCCATGCCACGCGCGGCGACGACGGCCTCAATCGGGCGCTCAATGGGACGTTCGACGCCATCTTGACGGACCTTCGACTTCCCGGGTTGGGTGGATTGGAAGTGGTGCGACGGCTTCACGAACAAAAGCCACTGCTTCCCATCCTGTTGATGACCGCCCATGGCACGACCGAGACCGCCATTCAGGCTACGAAACTCGGTGCCTATGACTACCTCCTCAAGCCGTTTGAAATGGAGGAGTTGTTGGATTTGTTGGGAAAGGCGGTGTCCAGCGGGCAACTTGCCGCCCGGGCGGTGGATTTGGGGGAAGCCGCCCCGGGCAACGATGCCATCGTGGGACGGAGCAAATCGATGCAGGCAGTCTACAAGGAATTGGGCCGTATCGCGGCACGTCCCGTAAGCGTCCTGATTCGCGGAGAGACCGGAACTGGCAAGGAACTGATCGCCCGAGCCATCTTTCAGCATAGTGACCGCTCAAAGTTGCCCTTTATCGCGGTGAATTGCGCGGCCATCCCGGAGACCTTGTTGGAATCCGAGCTCTTCGGTCATGAGCGAGGAGCCTTCACCGGGGCGGTCGAACGTCGGATCGGGCGGTTTGAACAGGCCCATAATGGAACCTTGTTCTTGGACGAGATCGGCGAAATGGGGGCAAGCACTCAGGCCAAGTTGCTCCGGGTGCTTCAGGAGCGGGTGATTCAACGCCTTGGAGGTCGTGAGACTCTGCCGGTAGATGTGCGGATCATCGCAGCGACGCATGTCAATTTGGAGGCCGCCATTCAGAATCGGGAATTTCGGGAGGACCTTTTTTATCGCCTGAATCAGGTCACCATCAGCCTGCCCCCATTGCGAGATCGATTGGACGATCTTGCTGTTCTCGTGCCCCATTTTCTTGCGAAGCACGGAAATATTTTGGGGATATCCTCTCCGACCATCCTGGCTGATGCGTGGGAAGTTCTGCGTGCCCACAGTTGGCCGGGCAATATCCGTGAACTTGAAAATGTCATCCGACTGGCCTTGCTTCGGCATCGTGGGCATCCCGTCACGGCGGATTCATTGCGGGACCTTGTTGTTGCGGCTCCCCGAAACCGGCCCCCGGAGGTCGTGGGAGTGGCCGGTCTGGTCGCCGAAGAAATCGCCGGAGCCCAACGCGGGGAATGGACGGATGTCCATCAACGCGTCTTGGAGCTTGTCGAAAAAGAATTGTTTTCGCAGGCAATCAGCGTCGCTGGCGGAAACCAGGCCAAAGCCTCCCGCTGGCTGGGTGTCTCGAGGGTGACCATGCGGGAAAAACTTCGACATTTCGGGCTCAAGGCAGCGATGGACGACTCCTCTGCATCGGTTGAACCGCCAACAATTTGACCGGAATCGTTCGTTGATTGGGCAATGCCGCGGGTTGCGCTAGTATGATCGGCGTGACGTTTGTTACCGAATTTGATCAATTGCCATGGACGGCCCTGCTGCATCGGGCTCGACATGGAAGCCGGGCGGAAGCCGCCGGGGTGCTGGCGCGCGGTCCTCGCTCACTGGCTGACTTCGCCCTCCTCTTATCGCCTGGGGCCTCGGAATTGATCGAGTCGATGTGCCAGCGTTCTCAGGCACTGACACGGCAACGGTTTGGTCGGGTGATCCGGCTGTTCGCCCCCCTGTACTTGAGCAATGAATGCATCAACAATTGCTCCTACTGCGGATTTTCCCGGGACAATGCCATCCTCAGGGTCACCCTGACCGTTGACCAAGTGATCCGGGAAGCCCAAGCCCTTTCCGCCCAAGGATTTCGAAGCATCCTGCTGGTGGCGGGCGAACATCCCAAATTTGTCTCGGGAACCTACCTGCGCGATTGCATTCGAGCCCTTCGTGACTGGGTGCCGTCCATTGCCCTCGAGGTCGGTCCCATGGAGATTGACGACTATCGTCCTCTGGTGGACGCCGGAGCGGAGGGATTGGTCGTCTATCAGGAAACCTACGATCGGGCCGCATATTCTCAGCTGCACACCGCCGGCCCAAAGCGGGACTTTAACTATCGATTGGCCACACCTGAGCGGGCCTATGCCGCGGGCTTTCGTCGATTGGGCATAGCTGCCTTGCACGGGCTCGCTGACTGGCGTTACGAGGCCCTGGCCACTGCCGCTCACGGGGCTTTCCTGAGCCGCGTTTGTTGGCAGGCGATGCTGACCGTGGCCGTACCCCGTTTGCGACCCTGTGCGGGCGATTTCCAGCCGCTGATCGCTCTTACTGATCGGGATATGGTGCAACTGATGGCCGCCCTTCGGCTCTATCTGCCAGATGCAGGACTGGTTCTTTCAACCCGCGAACCCCGCCATTTGAGGGATGGGCTCCTACCCCTGGGAGTGACGCATGCCAGTGCCGGAAGCCATACGGAGCCAGGCGGTTATACCGGTGCAGGTCGCGACGACCTTCACCAAACGGTTCGGGGACGCCGGGTGGAGTTAAGTGATACAGACGGTTCCAACAATGCTGCCGGCCGGCGTGCGACCGGCCAGTTTGAGATATCGGATGACCGTTCCCCATCTGAATTCGCGGATCAAATCCGACGCCTCGGCTGTGAACCGGTTTGGAAGGACTGGGACCGCGCCCTGGGGGCTTAGCCCCTAAATGTCATACAAAGGGACAGGTCAATTGTATTCAAAACGACGATACCAAGTGCCAGATATCCAACCGTTTCGGAAGACGCGAGGCAGGCCTTTGCGATAGGTTGCAGTATGGGTGTAAATGGGTGAACCGAGGTTCCTCAGCCAGCCATTTATTTGCCGGTCAGGCGGTACCAGTTGTCGCGGGCTTGAGGGGCATAGCCTAAATCCTCAATCAGTCGACGCATGTCCTCGACTCCCATTCGGAAGGTGGTACCGGCGCTACTGACCACGTTTTCCTCAATCATGATGCTACCGAGATCGTTGGCTCCGAATTTTAGCGCGATTTGACCTACCTCCTGTCCCTGCGTCACCCAAGAGCTCTGGATGCTGGGCACATTGTCCAAATAAATCCGGCTGAGTGCCTGCATCCGGAGGTATTCATGGGCACCCACCGTCGGGGCTCTTAGGACCGTGTTTTCGGGCTGAAAGGTCCAGGCGATAAACGCAGTGAAAGCTCCCCCACGGAGGTCGCCTCGTTCCAAGGCCATGGAGTAGGCCGCCGCTTGTTCGACGGGTTCCACGCCGACCGAGCCCAATTGGCCCTGTTCGGCTAGACGTTTTAGCGAACGGTCCTGCTGTGCCCGGACCACTTCCAGATGTTCAATCCGGTCTGCCACGGTTTCAACGTGTCCAAACATCATCGTGGCAGTGGAGGCAAGTCCCAGTCGGTGGGCCGAGTCCATCACGCCCATCCATTCATCCGTGCGGGCTTTGAGGGGGGCGATTCTTTGGCGGACGCGATCCACCAGAATTTCGCCGCCACCGCCGGGAAGACTGCCCAATCCCGCAGCCGAAAAATCCTTCAGCAATTTGTCGACTGGTTCTTCAAAGACTTCCTGGAAATGAATGAACTCACTGGGGCTGAACCCGTGGACATTGAACCCCGGGAATTTATCGCGAACATGGGATAGCAGGTCCAGATACCACTGTTTGGTGAGGCTCGGGTGATGCCCGCCCTGCATGAGAATTTGATTTCCACCGAGGGCAATGGTTTCCTCGATTTTTTGGTCTAGCTCCGGCAAACTAATCACGTAGCTATCGGCATCCTTCTCGGTACGCCAGAAGGCACAAAACTTACAATAAACGTTACAAACGTTGGTGTAGTTGACGTTGCGATCGACGATGTACGTCATCGTCAAGGGGCCCCGACCCCCATAATTGGTCGACCTCAATAATTGACGACGTCGATCCGCAAGGGCCCCCAATTCCTCAAGCGGAATAGAGTACAGTTGGAGTGCCTCGTCCGCGGTCACCCGGGCACCGTTCCAAACCCGCTCCAACAAGTCGTCGAGTAATTGAATGGGCAGCACTGTGGAAGATACGACGAAAGTGTTGCTACCTCAAGCCGGACGAGGTCGCAGGTGCGCACGGGTGTAATGCCGTACATCGACGGCATCCATCCCGGCCGCGCGGATGGCTTCCATTCCAAGGTCAGTGTCCTCGAAGGCGCGACACTGGTGAGGCGGAACACCAATTCGGCGGGCTGCTTCAAGAAAGATATCCGGTGCAGGCTTTTGGCGGACCACGTCTTCGTTGGTCACAATGGCCTGAAACCAGTCAACAATCCCCAATTGGGTTAACACCCGGGTGATCGCGCTCTTGGAGCCTCCACTGGCAACCGCCATCGGAATTCGTCCACGATGTGCTCGTGCAACGGCCACGACTTCCTCCACCGGGCCTATCTCTTGGAAGTGGGTAAAGTATTCGGTTTCTTTCTCGTGGGCGAACTGGATTGGATCGATATCCGGACGCCCCTGTTCAGCGGCCAGTTGGCGAGCGATATCCCGGGTCGGGACTCCACCGAGGGAGTAAAACCGGTCTTCCGGAAAATACAGACCGTGCCGGGTCGTCACCGCGCTCCATGCTCGCCAATGAAGAGGCATGGTATGCGCCAAGGTGCCATCACAATCGAAAATTAATCCCGCCGGTTCGAATTCACTCGTTTCAGCCATGCGGAGTAAGGGTCGCTAAGCCCGCGATTTTGGCAATCCTACGAAACAGAGATTATTGGAAGGTCTATTCCTATTTTGTGACGCCTGATCCAGTAGAAATAGCCACCGGCTCCAACCTGAGGTCCCTCAACCCAAAGATATCTGTCTCTGCGAGGAACTTAAATCTCCTCGCCCCATCCTTTCGCTTGGGTCCAAACCGCTGGCGATGGTCCTCAAACACCTGATTCACCCAGCCC
>CAITXU010000004.1 GCA_903896505.1 uncultured Verrucomicrobiota bacterium
CCACCGTCGCCCGCACATGACTTCGCGGTAAGTGAAAATGGTCCGTCGGGCGTGCTATTTTCAGTCCAGACCCCACCCAAGAGGTTCACATCCGAAAACCACCTGCCCACAACTCTTCCAATCTATTGCAATAAGACGTCCATGGACACTTCGGAGCCCACCTACGAAAGTCGGATGAAGGGCGTCCCATCCATGCGCCGACTCAGGTCCACCGGGTCACCCACCTTGACCATGTTAGGGTCCACCTGATAGGCCCAGACCTCGAAGTAATCGAGGGTTGCCTCCCCGTAAATGGTGGTGAACGCCCCGTCGACCGCATCGAGGCCATGAGCAATCTTGATCCGGCCAATCCGCGGAATATTGAACCGGGGATCAAACGTGATCCACTCGTTGCCGAGGTAGACCTCGCAGTAGGCATGAAAATCCATCGGAGTTCCCGGGTCCTGAAACCCGATATCCGGCAAATGCCCTGTCACATAGCGGGCCGGTAGGTTGAACGCCCGGCAGAGGGCGATGGCCGAATGGGCAAAGTCGCGGCAGACGCCATGCCGTCGGGCGATCACCTCGGACGCGGACAAATCGGGTCGGCCGGAGGCAAATCGGTATTCGATGTTGTGATGAATCCAGTTGCAAATGGCCTGAACCCGTTGCAACCCCTGCTGGATATGCCCGAAGTGTTGCCAGGCGAAATCGCGGAGTTTGTCCGAGTCGCAGTAACGGCTGGGGAGCGTATAGCGCAACAACTCGAAGGGCAGTTGTCCAATGGCGACGATGGGCCCGTGGACCACATGACTCTCGGGCAGAGAGGAAACGGCCACCAGGGCATCGTGGCGGATCACGTTCCGACCCGGCATCAGCGTGGAACGGTAGGTGTTGTTGCCGTGGGCATCCTGAAATTCGTACGAGGGCAGACCGATGCCGAAGGAAATGGTTTCCTGCATCAACAACATCCGGCTCTCAAGGCGTGGCTTGAGGACGAATAACGCGGGCGTCGCTACTGGCGTGGTGTAGGCCAGGTTGCATCCGACACGAACGGTGAGGTTTAGGGGGTTCCAGGCCATGGTGTTGGAGAGTAAAAAGCGCCGACTTAAAGAAACCCCGGCGTTGGAGAGGAACAGGGTTGGCGGAGAATGACAAGACCGGAAAGCCGCTTGCCAAGTGAACCTGTCATTGATACCAACGCTTTTAGACCGTTCTAAAACCTCCACCTGCCGGGCCCATTCAGAAATTCGTCACCGGGATGTTTCTGTCTCCTCTATAAAACTATTTTAACTATCACCGTGTATCGTCACGAGAAATCGTGACGACAGGGCGTCTCAATGTGAGCATCGGCTTGCCAGTTCCTTAAAGCAGGAGAGCAGGCATCAAGGCAGCATTGGAAATGGTCCACATGCTTTTCGACTTGAGCTCCAATGAGCCAGCAGAATATATCAAAGAACAAGGTGCCGTGGCTCGTCTGGGTCATGGCGGTTCCGGTATTGGCAGCGCTGCAATTCGTCGTCAGGGGTCTGCGAAATGGATGGTCGGACGCACACACCTTCGCCCTCATCTTTCTGGTATTTGCTGCCGTCGGTGGCGTCGCGATGATGACTTACGTCAGCCGTCGAATTGCGGCTCGTGCATTTGTCGTCAAGGCAACTGGCAACATCGTCGATCCGATCCTGTACTTGAGATCATTCAAGGACGACTCAGTGTTCCGCGTACCCCATGCGGCACCTCGCTGGCTCAGGGCTGCGCAGCCCTCGCTGCAACTCGAGGAACTCCTCGTCCAGATCCTCAGTTCCCACGGTACCGTGCTGGCAATTGGCCGCCCGTCTGAGGTCCTTCCGCCTCTTGGAGCCGCGCGAGTCTATCTTCCGGACGCGTCGTGGAAAGGCCAGGTGCGTTCGCTTCTCGAGCGAAGCAAGATTGTCATCATGCTCCTCAGCGGATCGTCGGGATTCCTTCGGGAATTCCGGACGGCTTACCAAATGCATCTTCTACAACGTGTGATTTTGATCGTGCCACCATCGAATACAGATGACCTTCAGCAGCGCTGGAGATTGTTGGTCGAGGGCATGGCCGGTGAAGCCTTGCCACTTCCCGCCTCACTCCCAAGCGGAACAATTGCCATCGCATTCGACGATGCCAACAGAGTCCGCCTGTCAATTTTGGAGGAATGCGACACAACCCAACCATTGAACTATCTATTGGGGTTCAAAGCCAGCGTGGCACACCTCATTCCGATCTTTTTGAGGAGGGCTGAGTCCGGCATCTCCGACGCCCAGTTGGAGACAACGTTTGGTTTGCCAACCCACGAGGATTGGCGACGGGAGTCGAAACACGGTTTCCTGCCCCCGGGTTTCAATTTCGAGCCGCCGTCGACATCGTTCGAGCCGCCGCGCGGTTGGAGCGGCGACTGACGTCGAGATGCGCTCGATACAAGACCCCGGGCAAATCCTTCTTTCCAAGCCCCGGACAGAACTCCAGACTTCAACAATGCCTCGTTGGAAGGAAATTGCCGCCAGCTCTCGACGCCGCTTCATCGGCCCTTCGGCCTTCCTTTCTTCCGCCGTGCTGGCCTCGCTCCTAATGGTGACCGTCAGTACATCACCGGGCACGGCCGCCGGGGTACCGGCTGATTCCCGTTCCACGTCGCACTGGGCGTTTCAACCCGTGGTCCGGCCTCCGGTTCCGCATTCGGACTCCGCACCTTCGGAAGGCCCTTCAGAGCACCGCAACCCCATTGATGCCTTTGTTGGCGCAAAGCTATCAGTAGAGCACCTCGCCCTGTCCCCTGAGGCCGACCGTACGACGCTGATTCGTCGGCTTTATTGGGTCATGCTGGGTGTGCCCCCGGAGCCAGCCGAAGTGGAAGCCTTTCTCCACGATGACCGGTCCCAGGCTTTTGAACGATGGGTGGACAAGGTCCTTGCCGATCCCCGCTACGGGGAACGTTGGGCCCGTCACTGGCTTGATGTGGTGCGGTTTGCCGAAAGCAATGGGTTCGAGACCAATCGCGAGCGGCCCAACGCCTGGCGGTATCGTGATTTTATCATCGCCGCTTTCAATCGCGACCTGCCCTTCGACCGATTTGTTCGCGAACAAATCGCGGGAGATGCCCTCGGAAGCGATGTGGCAACCGGATTCCTGGTGGCCGGTCCGGTGGACATCGTGGGCAGCCCCGACCCCGTGCTCACCGCCCAACAGCGGGCCGATCAATTGGACGACATGGTGGCCACCACCGGCACGGCCTTCCTGGGGCTAACCCTGGGCTGCGCCCGCTGTCACGACCACAAGTTCGATCCGGTGTCCCAGACCGAGTATTACGCGCTTTCGGCGGTTTTCGCGGGCGTACGGCACGGCGAACGGGCAGAACCCCTGCCGCCCGCCCGCGAGACGCGAGTCCGGGAACTGGATGTGCAAATCCGTCAGGTGGAAACCCAGTTGGTGCGGTTCACAGCTCCACCTCCGCAGACACTCGCGGGCACAGCTCTCCGACCACCGGTCAACGCCCGGGAAAACACCGAATCCTTTTCTCCCGTCGAGGCCCGCTTTGTTCGCTTCACCATCCGCGCTTCGACGGGCGGAGAACCGTGCCTCGATGAACTCGAGGTCTGGTCGGGGGACCGCAATGTGGCACTGGCAGCCACGGGGACCCGCCCCACCGCATCCGGCACCCTGGCTGGATACGACATTCATAAACTGGAGCACATCAATGACGGTCGGAAGGGCAACACCCGCTCGTGGATTTCCAATGAAGACGGGCACGGCTGGGTTCAATTGGAGTTTGCACGCCCCGAGCGCATTGAACGGATCGTCTGGGGCCGGGACCACGACGGGAATTTCGCCGACCGATTGGCCACCGATTACGTGATCGAAGCGGCTTTGGAGCCGGGTCACTGGCAGGCGATCGCCAGCTCCAATGACCGGCAACCGGTGGTGTCCGGCGGAAAACCAAAGGGTCCGGTCTATGACTTCAACCGGTTTCCCGAGGGGGAAGCTCAGGAGGGTCGGCGCCTGCTCGCAGGTCTGGAGGCCCTCCGCCAGGAGCGGCAACAGGCAGCCCAGGCATCCATGGTGTACTCGGGCACTTTCAGCCAGCCGGGTCCAACCCACCGTTTCCACCGAGGGGACGCCATGCAACCCCGCGAGGAGGTTCAGCCTGCGACGCTCGCCTTGTTTCAACCGGAACAATGGCCTTCAGACCTTCCCGAACAGGAGCGCCGCCGCAAACTGGCCGATTGGATTGCTTCCCCCGCGAATCCGCTGACCGCCCGGGTCGTCGTCAACCGCCTTTGGCAGCATCAGTTCGGTGTGGGTTTGGTCGAAACCCCCAACGATTTTGGCCGAAACGGTGCACGTCCCACCCATCCTGAACTGCTGGACTGGTTGGCCGCCGAATTGGTCCACCCAACCGCCACCGACGACACCACGGAAGCTTCTTCCGGGGCATGGTCGATCAAACATCTTCAACGTCTGATACTCACCAGTGCGACGTGGTGGCAGTCGAGCGCGCCGCGCCCGGAAGCCCTGCGGGTGGACGGGAACAGCCGTCTGCTCTGGCGCTTTCCGCCCCGTCGACTGGAAGCCGAGGCCATTCGGGACGGCATCCTGACCGTGAGCGGGACCCTGGACAAAACAGCAGGCGGCCCCAGCTTTTTCCTGCACGATGTCGATCGCGAGAATGTCTACCACTACCACCCCAAGGAGGAATTCGGGCCTGCCGAATCGCGGCGCATGGTCTATGCCTTCAAGGTGCGAATGGAACAGGACGGCATCTTCGGGTCTTTTGATTGCCCGGACGGCAGCCTGGTGGCTCCCCGCCGGAGTATTTCCACAACACCGCTGCAAGCGCTGAACCTCTTCAACAGCCGGTTCATGCTCCAGCAGTCGCAGGCCTTTGCTGACCGGCTTCAGAGAGAGGCAGGCCATGACCTTTCCGCACAATTGGAACTGGCTTGGAAACGCGCTTACAACCGCCCTGCGACCGCCGCCGAGCTCCAGGAAGCCACGACCTTCGCGCGCACGGAAGGCGTTCCCGCCCTATGCCGGGCGTTGCTCAACTCGAACGAATTCCTCTTCATTCCATGAAACCGATGCGGCCTTCCCTGAGCGGCCCGTTGACCAACCGACGCCGGTTTCTTGGCGACGCCGGTCTGGGGTTGGGTGCCATTGCTCTCACCCAGCTTCTCGCCCGGCACGGCCTGCTGGCGGCCACGGTTTCCGGCAAGGAACCGTTGCGCCCGGATATTCTTCCCGGTCGCCCCTATGCTCCACGCGGCACCCATTTTGCGCCCCGTGCCACCAATGTGCTGGTGATTTTTTGCAGCGGTGCGTGCAGCCAACTCGATACTTTCGACTACAAGCCGGAACTGATTCGCCGCCATGGGCAGCCGATGCCAGGGCGGGAAAAACTGATCACCTTCCAGGGCGAACAGGGGGCGCTGACGCGGAGTCCCTGGGAGTTTCGTCCACGGGGCCAGAGCGGAAAAATGATCTCCGACCTGGTGCCGCACATCGGAGCGTTGGCCGATGACCTTTGCTTCATCCATTCGATGAAGGGGAAGACGAACACCCACGGCCCGGGCGAGAACTACATGTCGACCGGCAACACCCTGGACGGTTTTCCGAGCCTTGGCTCGTGGGCGACCTACGCCCTGGGAAGCGAGGACCAGAGTCTGCCGGCCTATGTGGCGATCCCCGACCCTCGGGGAAAACCGCAGAACAGCGTCAACAACTGGGCACCTGGCTTCCTGCCTGCCGCCTTTCAAGGGACGGAGTTCAACGCCACCCATCCCATCCGGAATCTGGCCCGGCCTGAATCCCTCAGCGATGAAACGGACCGGGCGACACGCCATTTCCTGCAACAACTCAATGAGCGTCATGCCAGTCAATTTCCAGGAGACAGCCAATTGGCGGCCCGGATTGCCAGCTACGAACTGGCGGCCCGGATGCAGTTGACCGTTCCTGAAGTCGCCGACCTGTCGACCGAACCCGAGCACATCCTTCGACTTTACGGAGCGGATGAAGGAGGTACGAAGATCAAAGACCTGCGGGCGGCCTTCGCCCGCAATTGCATCCTGGCGCGTCGATTGGTCGAAAAAGGCGTGCGCTTTGTGCAAGTCTTCAACGGGGCCTATCAAACTGGCGGCGAAGGTGTCAGCAATTGGGACGGGCACAAGGACCTGTTGGGGCAATACAGTGTCCATGGTCCAGTGCTGGACAAGCCCACCGCCGGCCTGCTGATCGACCTGAAACAGCGCGGGTTGCTGGAAACAACGCTGGTCGTCTGGTGTACCGAGTTTGGTCGAATGCCGACCTTTCAGAAAGGGTCTCAGGGCCGCGACCACAATCCGGATGGCTTCACTTGCTGGCTGGCCGGTGCGGGGGTCAAGCCGGGCTTTAGCCACGGTGCAACGGACGAGTTTGGCTACAAGTCCGTCGAGGACGTGGTGACCGTGCATGACCTGCACGCCACCATTCTGCACCTCCTTGGCCTCGACCACGAACGGTTGACCTATTACCACAACGGCATCGAGCGTCGGCTGACCGATGTGGATGGAGAAGTGGTGAAGCCGATCCTGAGGTCCGTTTGAAGCGGCCACACCGCTAGTTATCTCCAGCCTGACCCCGAGTGCCACCGGTGGAATCCCTCCAAATATCAGCATTTCGCCCGCCCAGGCGACTCCAAAAAACTTCTTTAAAATCAAGTTCTACTCTAAGCCCTCTGAGCTTTTTGTGGTTTGGCTCCTGGTCACTGTCATGAGGATCAACCACAGAGTGCTCAGAGGACACAGAGAAAGAAGGATTGGGTGATAGGTCCAGTCCTGCTGACAGCCCATTCGCTCTCGTTGGCATTGGAAAGTCATCTCCTGATCGATCAGCGCCGACTCACACTCGGCGACTATGGCGATGCAGGCGACGGCCACCGCACGTAGCGCCGACATTCCTGTCGGCTGGGCTACGCCCCGTCGCAAGGCGCCTCGACCGACCATCAGCCCGGCAGGTTTGGAAACCTGCGAAACGGCGGCACCCCACCCGTGGCGCTCTGGGGTCAGGCCGGGTATTACTTGCGGGGCGGACGTGGTACGGACCGCCGCGGCTCGACGGAGTCTCGCCCTACCGATGCCTCTGTCCATCCGAGGGTTAAGAGCGATTCTGGAGAGTTTGAGAATGCATGGATGATCCAAGCTGGCATTGTCCAGAGCCCCTCCTCAATCAATAGGGGTTTCGCCAAGGCCTCTCACGGCTTCTCGGCGACGATTTTCCCGTTTTTCATGACGTACTCCCATCGACCACTGATCTCCACGCACTGAAAGTACTGGTCTAAGTCGTCTGGCATAGTACCCGATAAAGTTCCTGCTTGAGCGTGGTCCTACGGCTCAGAGGAGCGATCTTCATAAGTGAGGGTGAAGACGGTTTCGGTGAGCCAGCGGCGGAAGGACTCGTTGTCCTGGAATTGTTTGAACAGTTGGGCGTCATCTTTGAGCATCGCTGTAATCACCCGACCGAGGGCCTTGTCGTGCTCGATCCTCGCGTTCTGCCGGTCGGAGTTCTGTCTCGCGTTCTTGAAGGCCTGGTCCTGAGACACTTTCTCCGGTATCTCGCCCTTGATTCGACCCAGGGTCCGGGTTGGATCGGCATAGTCGCCCGCAAATTGTTGGTTGAATTCGTTGATGATGTTTGAGAGTCGGTCGAGTTCGGGCTCGGGCTTGCGTCCACCCCCGGTGGTCGGCACTGGCTCAATCTCAGCATCTTCATCCGGAAGGGCGATGGCCAGTGTCGCCTTCTTCTCCGCCCGGTAGCTGTCCATGTCAACGGCATCGAGAATGCCTTTCGTGAGGTCAATTTCAGCGGGTGCGGGCAGTTTTGGGATGAGGAAGTTCAGGAGGATGGAGAGTTTCTCCCAGTCCTGAATGCCATACGGAAGAATCGTGGCGGGGAAGTCGTAGGTACGGCAGAATGCCTTCGCCTTGCCTTTGAAATCGACCTGTCCGTCCTCGTCCAATTCGGTGATGTAGACGGCAACGCAGACGTCGAGGATGGGATCGAGTTTGTCCCGGTCAGCTCCGCCCAGGTATAACTCGACTAATGCGTTGATCTGATCGGGTGAGTAGACCTGATAGTTGTCCAGATCGCTCTTGAGGGTGTGGAGCTTGTTCGGATCGGTCTACCGATGTGGATGTGATTCAATAGGTTGCAAACGATTCGGCCGGTGGGGAGAAAAGCTGTTATTTGGAAGCCTCCTACCCTTGGCGCTCGGATTCAGTGAAGTGGCAGCGGCATCCTGCCGCTTTCCCACAGTACCATCCACGGCACTCGGGTTGGGCGGCGGGCCAACAAGCGGCGGGACGCCGCTTCCACTTCCTACCGTCCGATCTTCCTTGGCCGTCGGGCCTCAATCCCTGTCGACAACCTTTCGCCATTTTCGCAGAATCTTTCGTCATCCAAACCGGCCCGCGATCCGAATCGATCTTTCCATTCCAGCCCATGTCCGCCCATCTCAATAACCCCGTCGTCCGCCTTCGCCGCCGCCTTGCGGAAGGTGACATCGCCATCGGTGCCGTGGTGATGATGAACAGCCCGGAATTGGCGGCCCATCTCGCCGGTCAGGGCTTTGACTTCCTTTGGTTTGAAATGGAGCACGGCTCTATCACCCGAGAAGGACTGCGCCACATGATTCTGGCCACCCGGGGATTCGACATCACCCCGATCTCGCGTCCGCCCGTCAACGAACTCTGGACAGCCAAGGTGGTGCTCGATCAGGGATCGCTGGGCGTTATTTTTCCATTCACCAGCACCCCGCAACTGGCGCAGCAGGCAGTCGATGCCTGCAAGTACCCTCCCAACGGGTTGCGTGGTTCCGGTGCCCTTCTTTCCCAACTCCGCTGGCCACCCGCCGCCGATTACTACGATTTTGCCGACCAAAACATCCTGGTCGTCGCCATGGTTGAGGACAAGGCGGGGCTCGAGAACATTGAGGCCATTGCGGCGACCCCGGGTCTCGATGTCATCTTCATCGGCACCAGTGACCTTTCCTTTTCCCTCGGCTTCCGAGGCGACCAAAAGGCACCCCAACTGGCGGAAGCCGTCGCCCACATCGTTTCCGTTGCCCAACGGCACGGCAAGGTGCTGGGTCGACCGGCGGGAACCGCTGAAGACATCGAGAAATACCGGAAACAGGGATTCCAGTTCTTTATGACCGCCACCGAACTGGAGTTGGTGGCTGCCGGGGCCGCCAAACTCCTTGGACCTCTGGGACGTCATCCCAGCAGCGGTCCGGTCACTCCAGTTTAAAGTCTTCTCCTGCGGACCCGATGAATTCGTCGACCTCCGCTCAGGACATCTCAGTGGTCCGAATCTGGAGGTGGCAGACGCTGGTGGTGGCGTTGGCGTTGTCCATCGGTTGGGGAATCCGGGGCAACTTCGGCCATGAAATCGGGGCCATGCTCCCCGGTGCCCTGGTAGCGATGGCAGCCGCCCTCTTGTCGGGTCGAGCAGACTGGCAGCGGCGGGTGGCCTTTTTTGGTGCGGCAGGGGCCATCGGATGGTCCCTCGGCGGCAGCATGTCCTACATGCAGGTCATCGCCTACACCCACTCCGGCCATTCACCAACGGTGGCCTATGGATACCCGGGCTCGAGCGGACGGGTGCCGCCGTGCTTTTAACCGGGCTCGTGTGCACCGGGCTGTTTTGGGGCGTAACCCGGTCCGTCTACGGTGACCGTCCGGCGGACGGTGGACGGGTTCACATTCGGTTTGGTCCGCAGTCCAACTCCACTACCGCCAGGCCGGCTCCGGGCCAGCCCCATCCATAAATGAAGTGGATATTGCGAAAGGGACTGTGCATTTTTCCCAAAATGAACCCCTTACGCTGGTGCCAGCTTGTCTGGCTGATTCTTTTGTGCGGTTGTTCCACAGGGCATTTGCCCAAGGGTGCCCAGCTGGTGGGCGGCGGGCTCAGCATCCGCTATATACCACCCACCGATGGAACAGTGATCCTGATGGAGCGAACCTCTGGGAAGATTATCACAAGCGGGTCGGTTTCATCTTCCGGCGCGCCCTTTGAATTTGGCCCTGCGACGACACCAGACTGGGAACCTCTGATGATCAGCTTCTTTCCTGAATGGAATCCGACAAAAGGAGCGAACGACCTTCTGATTCCGACGAATGCGTTCTTCGAATTGTACTTCGTCCCCGAAAAGAGCTCATAACCGGGAC
This sequence comes from uncultured Verrucomicrobiota bacterium, assembly GCA_903896505.1. Classification (GTDB taxonomy): domain Bacteria; phylum Verrucomicrobiota; class Verrucomicrobiia; order Limisphaerales; family UBA9464; genus CAILNN01. The sequence goes on from CAITXU010000004.1 coordinate 10,203, forward strand.
CGCGGATTTGTTAGTGCGAAAATACATTTTATCCGCAGATTAACACAGATTTAACGAAGGCACCGATGAAGACAGATTCCGGAAACAGAGATTCACAAACCTTTGCTGTGATTGGCGCGGCAATGGAGGTGCATCAGGAGTTGCGGAATGGTTTTCTTGAGGTCGTCTATCCCGATGCGCTTGCTGTGGAGTTCACGAGCCGTGGAATTCCTTTTGAACGGGAAAAGCTGCTTCAGGTGCGCTACAAGGGTGGGATTCTGCCGAGCTACTTCAAGGCTGATTTTGTCTGCTTTGAAAACCTTCTGGTCGAATGCAAGGCACTCGATTCCCTCGGTGGCGTGGAGAAGGCTCAAGTTCTAAATTATCTGCGGGTGACTGGGTTTGGCCGTGCACTACTGCTTAATTTTGGCGCTCGTTCTCTTGAGCACCGGCGATTCATTCTACAGCCACAATGAATTTGCGGACAAATTCCCTGTCTGGACCGATATCAACGCCGCAGGGATCAGGAATGCAGTTTATCCGCAGATTCACGCAGATTGACACAGATTTAGAGAAGGCGGTTTTGTGAATAGAGCGAATCCCCAGGGTTACGCATCTGACGCGTTTTGTTGTCCACTTGCAATGGCCGCCGCACCCATCGGATAGAAACCGTCCCCATTCTCTTTCCCAATCTGCGTTAATCTGTGTAAATCTGCGGATAAATTCTTTCTCTGGATTTGACTGATATCACAATGGTAGAGATGGGCCTGTCCCCTGGCCCTTCC
>CAITXU010000005.1 GCA_903896505.1 uncultured Verrucomicrobiota bacterium
AGGGACATCCAACGGAGGGACGCGCTCCTGCAAGTCCCCATTTCGATTGCGACCACGATCGCCGGATTTCCACTTCCTTCAATTCGCCCAAGACCCCGGGACAGAGCCAACCCGCGGCGGTCCAAACCCCTCCGATACCGCATGCACACCATCCTTCGGGATGGACATCGTGTGCACCTGGGCATTTCCACAGGAGGCCACTATTTGAGCGAAGATGGCGGCGAAACGTTCACCGCAGCCAACAAAGGTGTCGGGGCCGGATTCATGCCGGACCCGTTTCCTGAATTTGGCCAATGCGTCCACAAAATCGCCGGCCACAAGGATGCCCCCGGTCGACTGTACATGCAGAATCATGGCGGTTGGGCGGATTGGGACGGCCCCGGCGGGAAGCGTCCGGACATCGGCGTCCTGCGGAGCGATGACCATGGTCACTCCTGGTACTCCATCGCCAAAGGGTTGCCGTCCGATTTTGGCTTCCCCCTCGTGGTGCATCCGCACGACCCGGAGACCCTCTACGTCGTTCCCTTGGAACCCGCCACCCGCACCTGTCCAGGCGGCATTCCAGCGGTGTGGCGGAGTCGGAATGGCGGAAGCTCATGGGAAAAGCTCACCAACGGTTTTCCAACGAAGGACAGCTTCTTCACCATCCTGCGGGACGCCATGGACATCGACGAACTGCCATCTCCCTCGCTCTATTTTGGCACCACCACCGGCCAGCTTTGGATGAGACGCGACGGCGGCAACTCCTGGGAATGTCTATTCGATGCCCTTCCGCCCATCCATTGTGTGAAAGTCGCCGTGGTCTGATCGGTCCAAACGAAAGGTCGGCCTCTTCCGGGAACCCGGACGTCTCGTCCGGCTCAGGTTCCCTTGCCACCCATGGCGAGTTCGGGCCATTGGGACAGCGGCGTCCATGCCTTGCGATAAGCGGGTCCCGCAGTAATTTCATCGGCAATAAGCGCTCTTCCTTCTCCTGCTGTTGCCGCGCCACTCACACGTGCCGATGCCTTGGCCGCCTGGGCCATATTTCTTCCTCGCGTCAAGAATTACGCGTCCAGTCGAAATCACGTGCAGCCCGGGCATGGCCATGTCTCCCGGCTCAGCGCCGCCCTGCGGCATCGACTGATCACCGAAGATGAAGTCCTTCGCGACACGCAGGACCATCACCGTTTCACAGCCGCAGAGAAGTGGCTCCAGGAAGTTTGCTGGCGCCGTTATTGGAAGGGGTGGCTCGAGATGCGCCCGCAGGTGTGGAGGATGTGGCGGCACCGGGTGCGGGAGTTGCGCGCGATCTTGCCGGCGGAGGTTTTGAAAAAGGCGGACGCCGTGGCTGCCGGACAGAGTGGCGTCGCCTGCATGGACCTGCTGGCGCGGGAACTGATCGAGACGGGTTACCTCCACAATCATGCCCGCATGTGGTGGGCGAGTTTTTGGATTCATGCGGAAGGTTTGCCATGGGAACTCGGCGCGGATTTTTTCTTCCGGCATCTCCTGGACGCCGATCCCGCCAGCAACACCCTCTCCTGGCGCTGGGTGGCCGGCCTGCAGACCCCGGGCAAGACCTATCTCGTGAGGCTTTCGAATCTCGAAAAATACGCCCACGCGGGACTCTTGTCCGACCGAAGCGGCTCTGAACGGATTGCCGATGGAGCAGTGAGGCCCTCGATTCCGAAAGACCACGCCGATACCTCCAGGCACCCGCTGTCCGATTTTCCTACCGAGTTGCCACAGGGTACCGGCCGGGCCGGCCTTTGGCTGCACGCTGACGACCTCACACCGGAGCTCGGTCCACTCGCCAAATTTACTCCCGTTGTCGTCGCGGCCTTCACGAGTGAACGGACCTATCGCGACCGCTACCGCCTCGATGAAAAACGCATCGACGCCTTACGGACGGTTCTCACCGATGGAATTGCACGCGCCGAAGCCCACTACCGATGCCCCACCGCCCTAACCGATGTCACGGATACGGCCGCGGGCATCGACCTTTGGGCCCGGTCGCAACAGCTCACGGAAGTCGTGGCCTTCGCTCCCACCGTCGGACCGGTGCGCGACCTGGTTCCGCGCCTGTCTACGCTCCTCGCAGGCTCGGGAATCCGGCTCACCCTGATCCGTCGCGCCTCCGATGCCCACGCCTTCCGCCTCGCCGCCTCCGGTTTCTTTCCTTTCTGGGAGAAAATGATCCGCTCACTTCGCTCCGGTGCCACCGGATGAAGCTGGCTCTTTCCGCTCTTTTGTCGGTTACGGAATAACGTACCACCTCAGCCCCTTGCAGAGGCCGGTTTCCGGGTTTTTCCCATCCGGCAGCCGTCGCTGCAAAATTTCACGTCATCCCATACCCTCTCCCATTTCTTGCGCCAGGTGAACGGGCGTCCGCAGGCGGCGCAGATTTTTTGGGGGAGATGCTGTTTCTTGACGCCTTTCATGGCTCATCTGCGGCGGATGACTCTCGTTCGTTCATTTCCCGGAGCGAATCAAGATAGGCATTTTTCGGCGCGGGCCGGGCCGGGCGTTCCTCGGTGTTCAGCATTCTCTCCACACGTTCTTCGCTCCCGGCTATCAACCCGGCGATGAGCTCCGCCTCGGGGAGATTCTTCCAATATTTTTTGGGCATCTCGGTCTGCATGGCGCGCACCTTGAGTCGTGCAGGATTGAAGATGCTGCGGTAATAGGTGCGCCACAAGTCGTCGAGCGCATCCTCATCCGGCGCGGCTTGGCGCGCAACGCCGGGGGTAAACTGCAGTTCACTTCCGTTCCAATGCGCGCATTCATCCGGTGTCAGGATGGACCAATCCATGCCAGCGAATCGCTTCTCAAAGAAGCCTGCCGCCAGCCGAACAATACGGTGCTCGGGCTCGAACCAGGCGACGAATTGCTCGCGACCGGTGGACTCGTCTTTTCCCACCAGACGGAAGCGAACAAAGGCATGCATCTTATGAATATCGCGCCCCACCGCCTTGTTCCAGAGCGTCAACTGCCGCATATCCGCATCGGTGGCCACGGCGAGGAGATGCCTCTCGCTCCCGTGGGTGATGCGCCAGAGGACCCGGTATAACACACCCCAGCGCCGTGGGTCGCGGTGCACGGCCACACTGCGGGCGATGTCGAGAAACGCGGTCGGCACTTTCGGAACCGAGCCCCGCCGGTCTGACCCGTCGGTGCTGGCAAAAAGGCCGGACTCGCCGGGTTCATCCGACCAAAGCACCTCCCCGGGCGGCACATGCAACGCCAGCAGCTCCCGGGCCCGCTCGCGCCACTCCTCAAAAACCGGCTGGATGATGACGGTGCGCATGGCTACAGCTCGCCCGACCGGACGGAATTGATGTCGACTGGCATGGGCGGGGGTGGCGCTCCAAAGTCCAGTTCCTCCTGCTTCGGTGGCGGCAGAAAGCGTGCCCGCAGCGACTCGTCATCCAGGCCCAGGCGAGTCGGCGAGTGGTCCCCGGCGATGATGAAGGGCAGAACCTTTTTCATCGGGATGCGCAAGCGCAACAGATCGGCCAGGCGGAGGCGGGTGTGCCGCCGTGCTCCGAGGATGCGGTCCACATTGCGGACGCCGAGTCCCGGCACGCGCAGCAGCATCTCGCGCGGCGCCCTGTTGACGTCGGCAGGGAAGATGGCGCGATGGCGCAACGCCCAAGCCAGCTTGGGATCCAGCTGCAGGTCGAGGTTGGGTGCCGTGTCACTGGCGATTTCATCCACCGCGAATCCGTAGAAGCGCAACAGCCAGTCGGCTTGATACAGACGGTGCTCTCGCACCAGCGGCGGCGGTTTGATGGGCAGCAGCGAGGAGGGCTCGGGTATCGGGCTGAAACCCGAGTAATACACCCGCCGGAGCCGGTAGTCACTGTAGAGTGAGTCCGCCCGCCGCAGGATGACCGCATCCGTGGAATCATCGGCACCGACGAGCATCTGCGTGCTCTGTCCGGTCGCAAAAGGCGGCGGCTTTGGTGCGTCGGGTTTCCGCCGTTCCGCGTGGCGTTCCTCGATTTTCCCCCGGATATGGCCCATTGCTTTCTGCGTCCGCGCGAGGTTTTTCTCGGGTGCCAGCTTTGTCAGCCCCTGCTGCGTGGGCAGCTCGATATTGATGCTGATGCGGTCGGCATAACGCCCCGCCCTTTCAATCAGTTCGGGTGAGGCCTCGGGAATCGTCTTCAGGTGGATATAACCGCGAAAATGATGCTCCTCCCTCAGCCTGCGTCCCACCTCGATGACCATCTCCATGGTTTCATCCGCACTACGGATAATGCCGCTGCTGAGGAACAGCCCCTCGATGTAGTTGCGCTTGTAGAAATCGAGCGTGAGCCGGACCACCTCGTCGGGTGTGAAACGGGCACGCTGGACGTTGCTGGACCGCCGGTTGATGCAGTAGTGGCAGTCGTAGAGGCAGGCGTTGGTCATCAACACCTTCAGCAGGGAGATGCAGCGTCCATCCGGGGCATACGAATGGCAGATACCGGCTCCGCCGGTCGAGCCGACACCCCTGCTTCCACGGGAATCCTTCCGCGCAGCCCCGCTGCTGGCGCAGGAGGCATCATACTTGGCCGCGTCGGCGAGGATTTCGAGCTTCTGCAGCAGGTCCATTTCTTCGCCGGAACAGTACCTCATTTTGAGCCGATCGAGCGAAAAAAGGGTGATGCCCGCTCCGCGAGAGCGGTTGGCGGGACACGTCTTCAGCGGGGCTGTGCCTGGCGAAAAACTCGGGACCGGCGTCACCCCTGGGAGCCCGGACGTCTCGTCCGGCTTGGGTTTGACTACTGTCGGCAGGCCTTTTGGAATGGGCCTCCACCTCTTTGAGCGGATAAGCAGCAAAGTGGCAGCGGCGTCCCGCCGCTTGTCCTGGCTGCCAAGGAGCGGCGAGACGCCGCTGCCACCTCACTGCGGCGAAGCCATAAGCCGTTAATCGGAGACGGCTTTTTCGTTCCGGATGAGGATCGGTTGCCACCGCCAGTAAGTCAGACTTCGCCAAACCCACTCGAGCGGGCCGAATCGGAAATGTTGGAGCCACCAAGGGCTGACCAGGAGCTGGACGCCCCAAATAATGAGAACCACTCCGTACATCTGGAAATAGCCCAATTCGGCGTAGAAATTCAGGCCATAGCCGAAGAAGAACAGGGTGCATACGACCGAATGCAGGATGTAATTCGTGAACGCCATCTGACCGACGGACGCAAGTCGCCGTAGAAAGGGTCGCAAAAGACCCGACTGAAACAAGAGGATCAAAATCGACACATGAGCAAAGACGAGCAGTATCCGCTGAAAGGGATAGATCAAACCCATCCAATCCATGGGTACCCGTTCCAAATGGGCCAGATACGCCTCGATATTCGGATAATTGACCGTGGAGTAATAAAAGGAATACGCCACCAGAGGTAATCCCAATCCGTAGCCGACGAGGGCCATCCGTCGGTACCTAGACGAAGCCCATTGTCCGCTGAAAAAGCCGCTCCGATAGAGCCCAATTCCAAACAACATGAGCGCCACCGAATCGCCTAACTCCACCCAGAGGTCGGGAAATTCAAATTCATAGGCCAGGGGTCGGACGACGCTGGCCACGCCTGCGTAATCCGACTTCATCTTATGCGTGTCCGCCGCCGCTTGGTCGCGGCTCGGGATCAGCGACTTTTCAACTTTATGCCAATCCTCGAGGGCGTTCGTCTGAGCCGCAGTCAGTCGTTTTCCCAGCCGCTGGGTTTCGGTCACCTCCACGTAAGCCAGGCGTTGGCGTCGGAGATCACGATAGAAGACGGTACTGCCGGTAAAATCCAGGAGTGCCACCAGCGGAACCGCGAGAAACAAGTAGCGGACCTTCAGCTGTTTGAGGGGATAGACCAACATACCGCAGACCCCGTACAGATAGAGAATATCACCCACCCAAAGAATGAGATGGGCATGGATCAGTCCAAACAGGACCAACCAGAACATCCGGCGATAAAAGAGACCGACGACCGGTTTTCCCACTGCCTCCTTCTTTTGCGTGAAGAGAACAATACCGGCACCAAAGATCATCCCGAAAAGCGCCCGCATCTTTCCCTCAAACACCACAGTGATGAGGGCCAACAACCAGTATCGCGGGTCAGCCGGATTGCTTTTAAAGGCTTCGTCGAAGTAGGTCGACATGGCAAACCCCGGGATGTTCATCAAGAGAATGCCCAACAAGGCGACCCCGCGCAGGACATCGATGACCGGAAGCCTCTGCGCGGCGTCCACTGGGTGGACGGGAGACCCTTGGGAGGCCACCGGCGGTGGTGCTATGGCTGCATCCGCAGGGTCCGACGGTGACGCTGGGACTTGGCCAGGGCTTCCTGTCGTCGGTACTGTCAAATCCATATGAAATGATCCCTTATAGGATTATCCTAAGGGGAACAAGGCAAAAGCCCTTCCCCATAAGCGGCGGGACGCCACTGCCACTTCACCACGACCATGCCAAGAGTTGCGGACCTCACGTTGCCTCAGGGACCACATCATGGTGGCAGCGGCTTCCAGCCGCTTTTCTTGGACACCATTCAGCGGC
>CAITXU010000006.1 GCA_903896505.1 uncultured Verrucomicrobiota bacterium
AGGGACATCCAACGGAGGGACGCGCTCCTGCAAGTCCCCAGATCGATTTCGACCACCATCGCCAGCACACCGCCTCGCCCATTCGTCCGGCAGTTCTGACCTCGAAACGGGACATCCGTCTTGTTACCAGGCATTTCCCTTAATTCCCGAGACCGCAGTTTTGATGACGGACTTGTAGGACCGCTCCCACCGGGCGGCTTATCCAGAGCTTTGAGCTACTGATGTTTCTCTGATTCAATGGGTTACACTTGAATCATCCGGAGGTGGAGAAAAGCCGTTTTTTGGAAGACAGAAATGTCGGCGCTACGGCGTGAGGGCTGGTTCTTGAAGAGAGGTGCCAACCTCTATTTGCACCATGTCCCGGAGCCAACGGCCCCTATCCACTCCAGCCTGGGCCAATCGGCCCAGGTGGGGTGATGCTCGATGCTCCAAGCCTCAAGGCCCGAAAGGCTACTTCAGGACGGCCTGGTGGAACTCAAACCAGTCGTCCAGATTGTTCAGGCTCACGGCATCGGGCAGTACGGACCCGTCATCGGGAAGTCCGTTGGCGGCGAGGATGTTTTTCCGGGTCTCATCCTTGTGAATGTAGCCGATGATGCTGGTGTTCAGCTTGTGGATGTTGGCCTTGGTCAGATTGACCCCCGGCTGCTGACGCACCCAAGCTTCGAACTGGGGATAGGTTGGCTTTGATTCCTTGATGAATTGAACAATCGCTTCCGGGTTCAATCCCAGGGCCGTAACCACCATCGTATCGTAGCCCTGGCCAATGCCGGGATATCCAGCAGCCAGTTTTCCTGCCGCCTCGAGCGAGGCTTTCAGCCACAGACGGGGAAGATGAAGAATGCCCAGCGGGCCGGCGATGCCGGAGCTGATGAGGGGGACGTAGGTTTCGCTCATGGATGGAGAGTGTGTGTAATTCCGCAGTTGACCGGGGAAGGCTACGGGGCGAGGGACATCCGGGGCAACTGGTTTTACCAGTGTCGTGTTTCCGAAATAGCTTGCCGTTTGTTGTGCCTGAAATGCCCCATTCGGAAATACGACACGAGGGACCGGAACAAGCCGGGGATGGTTTTTTCCTCGGACTCATGCTGGAGTCGCGGAGTGAAATGTTTCGTCACCGGTGCCTCGGGTTTTATTGGAGCAAATCTGGCCCGCGACTTGGTGCAGGCTGGACATACAGTCCGGGCGCTGTTGCGGCCCGGTGCCGATCTGCGCGCACTGGACGGAGTGGACTTGGAGCAGGTCGTTGGTGACATCACCGATCCCGTGGACCGTCTGCAATCCGCCATGAAGGGATGTGATTGGTGCTTTCATGTGGCGGCGAGCTATGCCCTCTGGTTACCCGACTACGCTCCCATGTATCGGGCCAATGTGGACGGCACCCGTGGTGTGTTGGAGGCGGCGTGGAAGGCGGGTTGCTCCCGGATTGTCTACACCAGCACCGTGGGTTGTATCGGGTTGCCCCAATCGAAGCACGGAGAGCCGGTTGTCCCTACCGACGAAGAGACCCCGGTGTTCGAGACGCAAATGACCAATCCCTACAAGCTCTCCAAGTGGAAGGCCGAGATGGTCGCCCTGGACCTGGCCCGGCAGGGCGCCCCGGTGGTCATCGTCAACCCCAGCGCTCCCATTGGTGCCTGCGACGTCAAGCCCACTCCCACCGGCAAAATTGTGGTCGACTTCCTCAATCGCGCCCTGCCCGCCTATCTCGATACAGGTCTCAATTTTGTTCATGTCCGGGATGTGGCGGCCGGACACCGTCTGGCGGCGGAACGTGGACGAATCGGCCAGCGTTATATCCTCGGAAATGCCGAAGGCAATTGGACCCTTCAACACGCCTTGCTCGTCCTGTCGGAATTAACCGGAATTCCCGCTCCCCGCCATCAGGTCCCCTATGCGGTGGCGCTGGGATTTGCCCACATGAATGAGCAATGGTCGAGATGGAGCGGTCAACCGCCCAAGGCTCCGGTGGCGGGAGTCAAAATGGCCCGGTACAAAATGTGGTTTAAACCCGGCCGGGCGATTCAGGAACTCGGCCTTCCACAAACCCCGCCACGGGAAGCGCTGGCGGATGCCGTTCAATGGTTCCGAAGCCAGCAGATGGCCCGCGGCTGATTCACCGCCGAATCAAACCTTGCCGATCCACTTGCGGTCATCCCACACCGCCTTCAGAGAGGTCAGGTTCCGACCGTCAAAGACATGGCGGGCGGCCTTCAACAGGTTGCCTTTCTTTGCGGCCTGCCAGGCATCGCTGGCGCTGATCGCCACAAACTGCAGGACGCTCGGGTCGCGATAGCAATCAATCATACAGCGGGTGCAACCGTCCCGAATCAGTTTGGAATCGTCCCATTCGTAGACGTTGCACATCGGCGTCTCCCAAAAGTGACAGCGATACAGGTTCAGATGCCAGTCGAGGTAAAAGTACTTGTGGCCTCCCAGGCACCCGAACTTTTCCGTTTCACCCCGAAGGTGCCGTTGCATTTCCGAGAGGGATTCCTCCGGATTGACCACCGGATACCCGCTCGCCCGCTTCATGACCTTGATCTGGTCGAACAGGCCGATGAGTTCGTCCTTGGTGAAATTGACCAACCCGCTGTCGCTGAAACTCAAGTAACTCGATGCCAGACTGGTCAGCGGGTAACTAAAGGTGCAGGAGCGGAATCCAAGCTCCTCGAGGAAGGCGGGAAGCTTGCCGTAATCCTCAATCAGCTTGCTGGCGGTGATGCTGGCGGTCGTCTGAATACCCAGTTCGTGAAAGACCTCGTTCGCCCGTTTGATCTTACGGCAAACATCGGGAAGTCCCCGGTTCTTTTCGTGCCGGGCAACGTCATGGGCGTCAATGGACATGATCACGCTGGTCAAGCCATCGCTGGCCAGGGCCTTCATGTTCTCCTCGTTCCAGAGGGATCCGTTGGTACAGATCATCGGGTGAATACCCCGACTGGCCGCATACCGGACCATCGCCCGTAACTCCTTGTGGACCAATGGTTCGCCTCCAACAAACAGCAGGTAGCCAATGTGGTTGCGAACGGCAATATCAATGACGTCCTGGGCCTCCCGCAGCGTGACGCTCCGACGTTGCTTGGGATCAAACTTGTCGACCGCAAATCCGCAAAAGTCGCACCGGGCGTTGCAGACGTTGGTGATCGCAAACTGAAGATACCCCGGACCCCCGTGGTTCAGGACATCGCTGATCAGGCTGAACGTCGATTTCGACGGACGCGGAACCGGACGCGTGAAATCGACCGGATGCGGAGGCTGTGGTGCGGGAACCGCCGGGGAGGCAGTCGAAGTAGGTTGGTTTAGGGCGACCGCGGACATGCGAGCAAAGGCTTGAAACATCCTCGTTTTCGCTCCAGCCGCAACCTTTTCCGTCATCGAGCCTCAAGGAACATCCGGAGGTGACGCAAAACCTCCCAAAGCTGCACCCGGGAGCCCTAACAAATGACCTGTCCCTTTGTCTGAACCCGGGAACCCGGACGTCTCGTCCGGCCCTGGACTCGATGCATCCGGGGGGCGTCAGGGGTAATGAACGGTGTGGGTCACGGAAACCTGACGTTAGTCAAACAAAGGGACAGGTCATCTGTCGCCTCTCGGTGCTAACTCCAATTGGAACTTCAATTGGAACTCAGGGTGCCGTTCAGGGAAGATAACGGGTTGTGTCCATCCCAGTCGAGGCCAACGGCTTCGGTCGCCTCACAGGTCATGGATGAGGGCTGAAGGCCCGGTCCAATTCACCACTGCGGATTCCTTCATTGCGAAGGAATCCGCGGTTGGTGGGGCTTTTACCACTCAGGATCGAGTGATGGCACCTGTGTCTCAGGCTTAAGCCACTTTGGAACCAAAACGATTGAACCGAGGATAGAGGGATGGAACCTGCGGCACCAGCTTAGGCCGCATTGGGATCGCATCGCTTGAACCGAGGTTCAGCGGCCGACCCGGCCTTTCGACATTTCCTTCACCAGCGCACTTTTGTGGGGAAGTATTCGGAAATCAGGTCTTCGTAATACGGACGGAGGGCCTTCGCGTCGGGCTTGGCGTGGCTCTTGGTGTACAGGTCATACGGATTGAAGTCGTGGACGTCCTTCAAGTGCTTGCGGTCCTGATCGTTCAACAAATGACCGTATTCCCCTTCGCGGTGCCACGGGTAAAAGCTGTGATACCGCAGCATGTAGAGCCCTTCCATCGGCAGGTAATCCTTGCAGACGTTGTAGATGTACTCGTCGTGACCCCAGGAAAGATTGACGGCATCGAGGCCACAGCCTTCTTCATAGATGCCATTCCGGCTCTGGAAGCGGGCATTCTGGCTGTCGGGATTGGCGTCGAAAAAGCGGGGGAAGACGATTTTCTGCGAATAGGCGCATCCGGTCGGGAACGTGTCGCCCACCACTGCCCACTGCGGCTCACCCCAGAGGCAAAGGATTTTTCCCAAGTCATGCACAAAGCCGGTCAGGATCATCCAACGGGGCTTTCCATCGGCCCGCAAATGCTCTGCGGTTTGCAAAAGGTGCTCCAACTGCGACAGGTCCGTGTCGGGGTCCGAGTCGTCAACCAATTGATTGAGGTACTCCGCCGCTTCCCAAATGCTCATCTGACGGCGATTCAAGCCAAGATACTCCTTCCGCTTGGCCAGAGCGAAGTCATAGGTCTGGTGGGCATGATTCAGACGATAGAATTCCCGGACCGTCGGACGGGCGTCCGCCTCATAGTTCCGGAATTCGGTCACCTTCTTGTTCGGGTCGGTACCGATCGAAGGCTTCTTTTGTTCCTCCGTCATCGGTTCCGGATACCGCTGCTTATAGAAGTCCTCGACCTCATCCAGCGATTGAAGGGGGGCGTTGTTCTCGGGTGCGGTCAGAATGCTCATGGCAAAAAATCTTCGGGAACCAATCGCCTGAAATGGGGAATTGCTCAAGTCAGAATTGACCGACACTAGTGTCGTCCACGGCTCTGTCGCCACTTGTCGAGACCCACGGCCAAAACGATGACCACACCAATGATCACCTCCTGGGTGTAGGTTTGCCATCCCAGTTGATTGGTGCCGTTGCGCAGCAAAGCCATGATCAAGGCTCCGATCATGGACCCACTGATGCTCCCAGCTCCTCCGCTTAAACTCGCGCCTCCAATGACCACCGCGGCGATGATATCAAGCTCGAGTCCGACGGCCACGGTTGGGTCCCCTTGTGTGAGACGCGACATTTGCAACAGACCTGCCAGACCAAAAAGCAATCCGGCGACGCCATAGGTGGCCGTCTTGACGATGGCCACCCGCACCCCGCTGTACCGGGCCGCCAGTTCATTGGCCCCGACAGCGAAGACCTGGCGTCCGAAAACGGTTCGGCGCAGCAGGAGACCCATCACGACGGCAAGTGACAAAAGAATCCAGACACCTACCGGTAGCGGCCAGAACTGTCCGGGGTCAACCCGGGCCATCAGGATGCCCACTCCGGAAGTCGGTGGAACATTGATCGTGGCATTGTCCCCCAACCATTTGGCGCCTCCCCGGACCACCCCCATCATGCCCAAGGTGACAATGAACGGCATCATCCGGAATCCGGCAATGATCGTGCCGTTGATGAGTCCAATACCTGAAGCGACCGACAGAACCATGGCAACCGTCGGCCAGAGGGGCCATCCTGCGACGAGAAGTCGTGCACCCAGCACGCCGGTGAAGGCGACCACGGACCCTACGCTCAAGTCGATGCCGCCACCCACGATGATCAACGTCATCCCCAGGGCTCCAACGGCGACGATGACCGTCTGGGTCAGGATGTTCTTCAGGTTGCCTCCCGTGAAAATGAACTCGCGCTCCTCGGTCAGGGCGAACAGTCCGCACACCAGCAGCAGGCCAAGAAATGGCCCTCCGGATTGCAGCAAGCGTGAGAAACGCGACATGAATAAAATTAGGAATCAGTCACAACGGCAGGCAGAAGGTCAATGGCAGAGGGGAGATGCAGGCGCATCGCTAGGTGACCCCGTTTGCCGTCCACAGGACCCAATAGGCCGTGCGCAGCACTAATCTTTGAGGTATTTGGAGATGGGGGGGGCCAGCAAATCCGCATTGGCGGGATCGTTCATATTGTCGCGAGTCACCAGGGTGACCCCGGTATCGATCCGCTTCTCAATCGGCTTTCCCTGGAGGTGCTGGACCAGCGTCATCACCCCGAGATAGCCCATCTTGAGCGGGTCCTGAATCACCAATGCCTGGAGATCATTGTTTTGAAGGTCGCGGACCGACTGCACTCCGGAATCGAAGCCGATGAGCTTGACCTGGCCCCCGGCCTTACCCAGATCTCTCAACGCCTTGGCCATACCGATGGTCACGGTTTCATTGGGACAAAAAATGCCGTTGACCTCCCGGCCAAACCGATTGAGGAGGTTCTGAGACGCCTGGTAGGCGGTCTCCCGTGTCGCACCTGAATGCTGATCGGCGGAGATCAGGTTGAGCTCGGGAAATGCCTTGAGGGCATCGAGAAAACCACTTTCCCGAGCCTCAGTGCTGGCGCTGCCGACCTGATAGCGGAGCAAAATCACCTTTCCTTTGCCAGACAGGAGTTTCGCCAGGTACTGACCGGCCAACTGACCCCCTTTGAAATTGTCGGTGGCGACGAAACTCACTTGTTTGTCCGATTTGAGGTCCGAGTCAATGACCACCGTGGGGACACCAGCCTGGGCGGCGCTCGTGACCGGTGCCACCAACGCTTGTGAATCAAGCGGTGCAAGAACGATCCCATTGACCTTTCGGGCCGTGAAATTCTCGACCACCTGGATTTGTTGGTCCCGGTCGTCCTCGCGCAATGGGCCTTTCCAGAATAGTTTCACCTTGGTGCCTTGGGCATTGAGCTCCTGCTCCGCCTTACTGGCCCCGGCGTGGATGGACTTCCAGAACTCGTGGGTCGTGCCCTTGGGGATCACGGCCAGGGTGTACGTCGTCGGCTCGGCGGCGACGGTGGAACAGGCAAGGCCCAGCGCCACGAGGCAGGTTCGTAACAGGGAGGACATGGAGGGAGCCTAGAAAGCCCGGGCCGGTTTAGGCAAGCGGCGTTGCACCAGATTCCGATCCGCACTCGAGTTTTGATGGAAGCACCGAATGAAAAAGGATGAAAAGGAGGAAATGGCCGGGTTCATACGCGTTCTTCCTAGGTGGCGCGGATGAAGTGTGGGGTTGAGATACGAAATACACCGAGCACGCTTAGTCGGGGCCTTAGAAGAAGGGTCCGAAAAATGACCACAAATCGCGTTTTCAGGCCTAAAATCAAGAAAAGCGTGGAAAAAATGGGGGCGCGTCTTGTTAATGCAATGCGCTTCTTTTAGTCTCATCAACATCCTTAGCATAACATCAGCAAATGAAAAACCTCTCGTCATTCCTCGCGCTCGCAGCGGGAGTCGTCGTTGCCAGCCAGGCTCACGCCTCGTTGATCACCGGTGACATCAGCTTCGCGGGCTCCACCACTCTCAACTCCTCGGTTCCCACCTCGACGGCTTATAACAGCTTCGTGGCTGTCACCGTGGGGGATGGTACCCAGACCGGTGCCTATGCCGGCACCGATGGTTTGCCCGTGACCTTCACTGGTCTCACCTACCTGTCGGGCGGCCTTCCTGCCCCCATCGTCGGAACTCCGACCCTTTGGTCCTTCAAGTCCGGAGGCACGACCTACGACTTCAAGATCACCTCGCTCGATAACGTGACCAAGGATACCTCGCTGGGAATCACCTCGGTTTCCATCTGGGGCTCTGGTATCGCTCAAATCACCGGTTACACCGACACCCCGGGACAATTCAGCCTCGTCCTGACTGGCAAGAAGGCCAAAGTGACCTTTGCCGCCTACACCGTCGCAGTTCCTGAGCCCACCAGCTGGGCTTTGGTCAGCGGCCTCGGCCTGGCCGGTTTCGCCTTGGTTCGTCGCAATCGCAAGTAATCCGCAGCGGGGACCCGGTGTCCCTAAGCGGCTGGTAGTTCGTCTTCGCGACCCGGTCTGGATGGGTTAGGCCGGGTTGCGGAGATTCAAGTGAATCGACCAGCAACATTCGTAGGTCAGGCCATAGCCGCACTCCAGGCAGGTTCGGGTGGCGGCGAAACTGGCGTTAAAGGGTGGTGACAGGGCTAAAAAAAGATCGCCGCCCCCCCTGTCGCCAAGGCTACGCACCAGACGGCTTTGACTCGGGTTCTATTTTTTTCAAAAAGTGGTGGACATTCTTTTAGATTACAGCTCTAATGCGACGCGCTTCAGTTATTAACTTAGCCAACCTTACTAGACTCACTTGACTATGAATAAGTTCTCTGCAGTACTCGCGGCCTCCGCGCTCGTTGCTGCCAGCCAGATGTATGCCGCCTCCATCTCGGGCGACATTAGCTTCGCTGGTTCCGCCGTTCTCAACGGCAAAGTCCCAGTCTCCACCGCTTTCTCCTCCTTCTCCGGAGTGACTGTCGGTATGGGTACTCAAACTGGTGATTACACCACCACCGATGGTGCTTCGGCCACCTTCAGCGGCTTCACCTTTGAATCCGGTGGTCTTCCTGCGACCGTTGGTGCTCCCTTCACCCTCTGGTCCTTCGTGTCGGGCACTTCGACCTATGACTTCAAGGTGAGCTCCCTGACCTCGGTCTCCAAGGCGACCTCCGCTGGTATCACCTCGCTCACCATCTCGGGCACCGGTATCGCCCAGATCACCGGGTTCACCGATACCGCTGGTTCCTTTACCCTCCAGCTCTCGGGCAAGAAGACCAAGGTCACCTTCGCTTCCTACGCCACTGCGGTTCCCGAGCCCACCAGCTGGGCTTTGGTCAGCGGCCTCGGCCTCGCCGGTTTCGCGTTTTATCGCCGCGCGCGCAAGTAATTTGAAGAGTTGGATTTAAATCCGACTCCCAATCTACTTTCAAACGTCTCTCATTGAGCAATCCGGGATTCATCTCCCGGGTTGCTTTTTTGTGTTTCGCATTGGCCAGACGTCCGGCGGTCGTCCCAAAGCGGAGGAGGCTTCCAGCCTCTTGCCGCGCAGTTCACCCTGGGAAGGAGATCGCCTTATCGGTCAGACGAACGGCAAAACCCTACTCATTCACCTGAGTTTTCAGATCAATGGGGAAAAATACTAAATTTTGCTTGATCGGCTACCCCACTCCGATTTAAATGAAGGCCTCATCGGTTAACCGCAGGGTTAACTAGATAATAAATAAACCTTAGCTCGTCTCAATTCACACATGAAAAACACCTCCTATCTCGTCGGAGCGGCCTCAGCGCTCGTCGCTGCCAGCCAAATGTATGCCGCCTCAGTAAGCGGTGACATCAGCTTCGTCGGCTCGTCCGTCCTCAATGGCACTGTCCCTGTCGCCACCGCCTTCACCTCCTTCGTCGGAGTGTCTGTCGGTTACGGCACTCAAACGGATACCTACGCCACCGTCACCGACGGTTATTCTCCGGTGACCTTCACCCCGTTCACCTTTGAATCCGGTGGCCTTCCCGCAGTTGTTGGTGCTCCTTTCACCCTCTGGACCTTCACTGAAGCGGGTACCACTTACGACTTCAAGGTGACCTCCCTCTCCTCAGTCTCCAAGTCCACCTCCGCTGGTATCACCTCGCTCACCATCGCTGGCACTGGCATCTCCGGGGTCTCTGGTTTGCACTCCTCCTCTGGTGCCTTCACCCTCCAGCTCTCCGGCAAGAAGTCGACCGTCACCTTCACCTCCTACGCCACTGCAGTTCCCGAGCCCACCAGCTGGGCTTTGGTCAGCGGCCTCGGTCTTGCCGGCTTCGCCTTCTATCGCCGCGCCCGCAAGTAATTGGACGATCTGGATTTAACTCCGGCTCCCAAATTGCCCTTGATTTGGCAACCTAGGATTCATTTCTTGGGTTGCCTTTTCGTACCTTTTCGTCATCCGAGTTGGCCGTGCGTCGATCGGAGGGACGCGCTCCTGCAAGTCCCCAATCATTGCAGGGATCATCACCATTCCCGATCTAAAGGCACCTTGGTAGCAAACTCCCCGTCAATATAGAGGTGACCTACACTACGCCCGCCGCCGAATTGAGTTGGCTATATCACCCCGGGCGCCACGCTTGGGATACTGCCCTGGAGTGAAGTGGAAGCGGCGTCCCGCCGCTTTGGCTTCGCGGGTGCCCATCGGATGCCCGTTTTGGAGCCCCATGCATCCCTTCAGAATGTCATCACCATTAATTAACCTCTGCGATCTCAAATCCCAACCATCCGGCCAGTGGAAGTGTCTCGAGGTGCTGACGCACCGCTGCACTATCGCTCTCCCGGAACAGCAGGAAGCCCTTCCACGGTTTGGCTTGCGGCGGGCTCAGGTGACTCGCCAGCAAGACTCCGAGACGCTTGAGTTCCGCGAGACGCGCTCCCTCCGCAGGGATGAGTGATTTGAAGGTTTCGTCGACTGGCCTGGCATGCGTGGCGGTGACCATGAAACGCTTCCTGGTGTCCTTCCCCCATTCCGGAAAATCCGCCAGAGGTGGAAGAACCTGCGGCGGTTCGACGGCGACGTCCTTTAGCCGTGCATCCAAGGCAGCCAGACAATTTGCGCGATCCTCGGGTGGAATGCGCGCGGGACTCCACGCGACGAATGGCTCCAGCGGCAGGAATCCATTGAACCAAAAAACCCCGTGCTGCACGGGCGCAAGGACCGTGGAGAGCGATGGATTAACCTCATGGCCGCCATAAACATCCGGTCCACCTCCTGTCGTCATCAGGACCAGGCCCCGCTTTTGTGAATGCCCGAGCCCGGTCTCGTAAATCTTCGCACCGCCATAAATTCGTCCATAGGCAAAGACGCGATCCACCCACCCCTTGAGGATGGCAGGCATTCCGAACCACCAGAGCCTCCGGGGATACGATAAAGCCGGGCATCGCTAGAAAATTTCCGGTGGCGAACATAAGCCGAGGAGCACTTCATGCCCGAGTTCGGCCAACGAGCCGGCGATAACGCGCGACATGTTACCGGTTCCAAGAAAGGCGAGTTTCATCCTGTTTCCTGGGTCATCGGCACCGTGATTTATCCCAAATCATTCACCAGCACGATGCGATAGCGCGCCTTGCCGGAGCGGAGGTGCTCCAGTGCGTCGTTCGCCCGGGACATGGGGAATGTCTCGGTGGTCGGTGCAATGCCATGTCGGGCGCTAAAGGCCAGCATGGTGTCCGTCGTCGACGGACTGCCCAGCGGTGACGCTGAAAGTGATTTCTGACCGATGATCAAGGGAAAGGCGGCCATGGCCATCGGTCCGGGCACCGCGCCGACGGTGTGCAGGCGTCCCCCGGGTTTGAGAGCGGCCACGTAGATGTTCCAGTCGAGATCGGCGTTGGCCGTGTTCAGGATGAAGTCAAAGCTGTTGGCGGCCTTCGTCAATTCGTCCACGTTGCGTGAATTGAGGGTGCGATGTGCACCCAGCCTCAAAGCTTCGTCCCGCTTTGAATCGCTGGTGGTGAAGGCGGTAACCTCGCAGCCCCAGGCGCGGAGGAATTTTAAAGCCATGTGACCGAGCCCGCCGATGCCAATGACGGCCACGCTGTCGGTCGGCTTCACATTGCACTGCACCAGGGGATTGAACACGGTGATGCCACCGCACAGCAGCGGTCCGGAGGTCGTGGTATCCAGGGCCTTGGGGATCGGGTTTACCCACACCCAATGCGCACGCACCCGGGTGGCAAAAGCACCATGACGGCCCAGAATGGTCCCCTCAGCCTTGAGGCATAGGTTTTGGTGGCCTGACAGGCATTGGTCACACTCACCACAACTACCGGAATACCAGCCGAGTCCGACGCGGTCGCCCACCTTGACTCGCTTGGTGTGATCGCCGACGGCCACAACGGTGCCGATGGCTTCGTGACCGGGGACGAATGGATAGGTTGAAAAGCCCCAGTCATTATCGAGCATCGAAAGGTCACTGTGACAGATGTCGCAGCTTTCCACCGCGATCTCGACCTGCTCGTCGCCGAGCGGACCGGGCGTAAATTCGAAGGGTTGAAGCGGTTGCTTTGCGCCAAGTGCGGCGAGGGCTTTGATGGTGGTGCTCATGGGGTTGGTTCGGATAGTTGCTTCAATTCGACAGCAGAAACTCTTTGAGATGATGAACGAGTTCCACAGGCTGATCCACCTGCGGAAAATGGCTGGCATTGTCGATGACCACGCTTTTTGCGCCTGGCGTCAGCGATGTCAGGTAGGAGCAGAGTGCCACCGGGAAGAGTTTGTCCTCACGGCCCCAGACCACCAGCGTCGGTGCCTCGACCTTTGGCAGCAGTGTCTCAAGCCGCGCAGACCCGAAGAGCCCCGGCCATAGAACCGGGACAATGGATTTCTCACCGCTGGCCTGGAATCCGGCGAAGGCTTGCGCTGCAAAGTCATCCGTATGGGCGAAATCGGAGTGGATGACAAACGAAAGCAGCTTCTTCATTTGGGCTACGTCATCCGGGAAAAGGTTCACCGGTGGTTCCCCTTGGAACATCGCTTCGAAACCGGCGGGATCAATGGTCACCAGCTTTTCGGTCATCGCGGGATACGTCGCCGCGAAGGTCGCGGCCACCCATCCTCCTATAGAATTTCCCACCAGCTTCGCTTGGGTGACCCCTTCCGTGATAAGAATAGCCTGAATAGCCGCGGCTTGGGTTGAAATGGACAAGTCTTTACAATCCCGTGACGATCCGCCGAATCCCAGCATATCTACAGCATAGACCGTGTGGGTGTTGGCCAAGGCTTCAGCCACGCCCCGCCAGTCCTCCTTGTGTCCTCTCACTCCGTGAATGATGACGACGGCCGGGCCGGAACCGATTTTAAAATAGGCCTGTCGATCGCTGCGAATAGCGTGTGTGCCGTCGATCAATGTGGTTTCAGGGTTGCTCATGGAGGATAGGGGTCTGATGTTTTCCTCAAAATGCGAATATTCAGGTTCACACAGCGATTTGCCCGAGAGCCATTGCGGTTGTTTGTCGCGGGACAGTAGAGGGCGGTATTTTTCTGTCTAGTAGGCACCTTTGGGATACTGTCCTGGGGGATGAGGAAGCCCGTATCCTATACCTCCAAGACTTGCCCCATCACGTTCACCATTCGTGCCATGTGCAACTGGGGAGGAAAACACGAGAAGCAGATGATCAAACGGCGCGCAGAGTAATAACTCCGGTTTTCGACTTGAGAAAGGACGGCAGGGAATCGAGCGCTCACGGAATCCGGGCCGAAAGATTTTTCGGCAAGTGCGTCTCGGTTCGGGAGACAACGAGTGACATTGGAAATGCACGCTCCAGGTGACGATCAACATCGCCAGTTCTTGCGACTCTTTACCGAGCACGAGCCTGCTTTGCGCACCTACGTCCGCTCGCTGGTTCCAACCCGTGGCGACGCCTCGGAGGTCATGCAGGAGGTGGCGGTCGTTCTTTGGGAGAAGATTGGGGAATTTGATGAGTCGCGGGATTTTCGGAAATGGGCCTTCGGAGTGGCCCGTTATCAGGCCCTTGCGTTCATCCGGGACAGGGCGCGAGACCGCCATGTCTTTGATGAACAGCTTCTTGGTCGCCTGGCCGAAGAAGCGGTGGTAGCGGAACCGCGTCACAACGCCCAACGCGAATCCCTCGAGACCTGCCTGAAACGGTTGCCGGACCGTCAAAGAGAGCTGGTTCTGTCGGCCTACGCTCCTGGCATCCGGATGGATGAACTGGCGGAAATGCGCGGCCAGACACCGATGTCCCTCTACAAGGTTCTCCATCGAATCCGGCAGACCCTGCTGGAGTGCGTGCGACGCGAAATGGCAAGGCAGGAACTGGCATGAAATTCGACTGGCAGGATTCCATTCAACGGTATGCCGATGGACGGGCCAGTCCCGAGGAAGTGGCCGCTCTGCAAAGCGCTATGCGGGAGGACTCGGAACTGCGTGCTCAATTCCTTGATTACTTGAACCTCGACGAGTCGCTGGCAGCCGCGGCCGCGGCAAGAGAAGTGGTCTCCACCGTCGGACTAAATTTCCGGCCCAGAGAGGCACGTCACTTCATATGGCCTCCTCGGTGGCTGTGGCGTCCGGTATGGGCAACCGCGTTCGCCTTGCTGATGGTGACACTCGGAATTTGGGGCCTGCGATTCGAATCCTCCTGGGCGACCGTGGTCAAGTTTGAGGCGGGAACCACCATTTTACGCAACGGCGGAGTCCGGGCTGCCCAGGTCGGCCAACGACTGCGTCCGGATGAATGGATACAGGTGCGTGCGGATTCCTCGGCGCAAATAACGGTGGGTGGTTTAGGCCAGATTCTCCTTGGGCCCGAAGCGCGCCTGGGACGTGGGCGTCAAGTCCGTCAACTTGAATTGACCAGCGGCTTTATTGAAATCACCGCCCAGAAGCAGCGGCCCGGTCGACCCTGGCTGATTCGGACCGAGGAGGCCGAAGCGGCGGTGGTCGGAACCAAGTTCAGTCTGGCCACCGCCCATGGCCGAACCGCCATGCGGGTGGAGGAAGGGCTGGTTCATTTGACCGCACTTGAAAGTGGTCGGTCGGAAGATGTCGGCGGTGGCAATCGTGCGTACGTCGACGACGATGCCAAACCGGAAGTGGCCCGAACTCGGCAGGGTAGCGTGTTGCTTCTCACCTCTCGAATTCCAGCCGACAACAAATGGAATCGGTTTAATCAAATGATCGGGGACAAATTTGTCGGTAGCCGTCTGTGGCAGCTGGGATTTCGGGTCGAGACCCGGCATTTCGATGAAGTCCAGACACAAGACCTCGTCGGTCGGGCCTTGGTCATTGTATCACTCTTCGAATACGGTGTGGGCGAACCCGCCTTGGAACGCATTCATTTGGCTCAGGCCTCGGCGCCAGTGGTGTGTCTGGAACCAGCGGCCTATCCGGTGCTGAAAATGACCGGGGCCGGGCAAGGCATCGATCACGGTTTCAAAGGGGGGCCCTCTCCGGTCGAAATCCTGTTGCCGGAACACCCGTTGGCAGGGGGATTGCGCGGTGTATCGGATCGTTTGTTTCAGGAAATAACCAGCTGGGGAAGCCCCGGGCCGGGAGCCGTGGTGATTGCCCGCCTGCCCGCCCGCTCCGACCAAGCCGTTCTTTTTGCCTATGATAACGGACGGGCCTTGGTCACTCCCTCCGGAACGCCACCGGAACTGGCTCCGGCCCGACGCGTCGGCCTCTTCCTCGATCCTTTCTCCGTGACCCAAGACGAAAAGGAGGTTTGGCAACTTTTCGAGGCCTCAGTCGATTGGAGTGTCAGCACGGAGGGAATCCGATGACTATTTGGTTTGGAAAGGTCGTCTCTACTGGCAGCCAGATCGTTATCGAACAAAGCTGGACTATCGAGGGTGAAGACTCGATGGGGCGGTACCGCCTGGCGGAAATCACTCTATCAAAGGCAAAGGCACGACACTAGGGTTGTCGTCGTACTTCTGGTGTTGGATGACTCGCAAACGACAAGACGTTGTCAGGTTTCCGGCTTGGATCGGAGTTCTGCTGCTTTCCTGCTGCCGCGGATGGGAGGGTGTCGCCGAGGGATTCGACAAGGCGGCAGGGCCATTCATCGAGGCGCATTGCCTCCGTTGCCATGGCGAGAAGAAGCAAAAGGGGAACCTTCGGCTGGATACCTTGTCTCGCGATTTTGCCTCACCGCTGACGGCCTCACATTGGGCGGATGTCCTTGAGCGGATCAATTCCCGCGAGATGCCGCCCGAAGATGAGCCCCGGCCCAAGCCTGAAGATGCAGCCCTCATAGCCGAGTGGATTTCCGGTCAACTGATCGAAGGCGAAGCCGTGCGTCTGGCCAGGCGCGAACGCGTGAGCTTCCACAAGCGGACGCGCGAGGAATACGCCAACACGATTCACGATTTGATCGGGGTAAATTTCGACGTGACCGACCCGACTGGACTGCCGGAGGACCCGAACTGGCAGGGGTTCGAGCGGATCGGTTCCGTGCTTTCGGTCTCGCCCGCGCACGTGGAGAAATAGTTCGCGGCGGCCGAGGCGGTGCTGAATGATGCCCTGCCGACGGAAGTGCCAAAAAGGTTGTCCGAGCATCGGGATGTGTGGTCCCTCCGCTATCACGAATGGCAGCGCGAGAAGGCCGAAAAATTGGGGCTGGCCGACCGAGTCCGCGCGGAGCTGTGGCCCCACGACGGCTTGGACGTGGGCACGGATTTTCCCGTTTCGGGTGATTATCGGATGCGGATCAAAGTCAGCGGTTTAAAGCCACCGAAAGGCCGCGCGCCGCACATTTCCATTTATGCGAAGGGTCTTGACCGGATGCTGTTCGAGCAGGATGTCGTCACGCCGGAGACCGAGCCGATGACTCTTGACTTCACCTTCCACGTCCCCGCCGGGCATCACGACATCCGCCTCACCTGCGAGGCACCCGGCCCCTCAAATTTGCCGCGTCACGGTCGCTACGATCCAGGTCGCTTCTTTACGACGATCAAGGATTCGCCCACCGGACGCCAGCCTTGGCAGTGGAAGCTGACAGATGAAGAGGGAGTTCCCCTGCGCCCCTTTCTCATTGTGGATTTCGTGGATGTGGAAGGCCCCCTGCAATCCTTGTGGCCCACGCCGCAACACCAGGGACTATTTACAGGCGGCACCGAGGATCTGGCGTAGGCGCGGGAAATCCTAACGCGTTTCGCCGAGCGCGCGTTTCGTCGCCCCTTGAGGGAGGCAGAGGCGGCGCGTTTGGTGAAACCCGCCGCCTACGAGCTTCAACCCGGCCGCTTCCCGACGGAAGGAACGCGGCTTCGGTACCCTCACGAACCTCGCCGTCGGCCAGATGTTGCTCATCAACATCACCGTTGCCACACTCAAAGGTCCGGGACGTTGCACCGATATCTGGCTCGACGAGGAAAGTCGCGCCTTGGCGGCCGCCCAGCAGATCGAGGTCCACCGCGCCTACGAGAAGGCGCACGGTCTACCCGGCTGGATTGAAGCCGTGGATAATGAAGCGAGCCGGGTCTCGGTAATACTTTTCGGCGGTTTCGACCCCATACTCACGAATGATTTCAGGCTCAAGAGCCGCGTCGCCGCCCTCGTGGCGGAAGATTCCCCCCGGTGCTATGACCAAGTCAACGACCGCATGTACTCCGAAATTTTAGAGATAAAAATATTCCGATCGCTCTTGGCAGCAGCGGAATCCAACTCGTCATCAAGGCGGAAAACCTTCTGGAGGGTTTCCGCCCCGGCCGCATCGTTCGACTTTTGCCTGAGAGATGGCCACTCGACGACCTCCCGTGGGAAGAGATGCTGTGGCCGATGGACAACAGAATCAAATAAGTCGTAGCTATATTTTAGACTGTCATCAGCCATCCAATAGGCATTGCGCACGGGGCGGGCAAAAGGCTGTTAGTTGGAAGTGGCAGATCGAACCGGACCTGGAAGCCTCTGCCACTCTGCGCGAAGACTCACGGTGCCACGGTCGATTGGAGGATGAGTGCCAACCGATGGCCGGCCAGCCTGACCCGCATTTTCGCATCGGCGAGGGCGGTTTGGTGATAAGCCTCGTCGAGGGTCGCTTTCAACGTCTTCTTTCCACCGATGGTCTGCATCAATTCAAAATTGTAAACATCGCGTTCCGCGATGGTAAACGATTCCCTGGCCCAGACCGCAGGGTCCAGGTTGGACGCGGCGGGACCTAAATCACCGGATTTCAGGTCGGCAATCCAATTGGACGCATTGACCAAATCGCGGTCCAAACGCGGACGATTGGTGCGACGATCCGGACGGGATGATTTCACGAAGATGTCATCCCAATACGCATGCAGCTCCGATTCGTTGTTTGTTTCACCCAACAGGAGAATGTCGTTACCCCCTTTGTCGCCTTTCGGCGTTACCTCGGTGATGCCGGTGACCGCATGAAGAGGCTGGTGCAAGTCCCCGGCCAAATGAAGGAGCCAAACGAGATCGTAAGCCTTTGCGGCATCCGCCTCGTCGCTGCCCAGTTGCTTGACCAGCACGTTGATGACCCCCACCGCGTTTGCTTCAGGAGCGGGTGGGAGGTTGGTCGGGGAATCGCCGCTGCCGACCCAAAGAGGCAGGTCGATGAAATGCCAGCCGGTATGCTGAACGTGATCAAAGGTGACTTGTGTCACCGCCGGTTTGTCCGTTTCATATCCGATATCTTTGTACTCCGGGTGCCCTCGTTTGATGAGGTCCGGCCAGACGGACGAAGCCATGAACAGCTCGCGATCCGTCGGTGTTGAGCCAGTTGGAAACCCTTGCATCAAAGGGGCCAGGTCGGGGTGCATCTTGAGGAGCGCAACGACCTTTTGTTGCTGGTCGGATGACAGTTCGTCATAGGCCAGACCCGCCACGATCATGTGTCCGGGACTATTCCAGGCCAGAACCCGGCCCGGCAAAAGGGATGCGAAGGCCAGGAGCAATGCCGCCCTTGCAATGTTCATGAATTTCATGGTGTGAGAGTTCTCAAGAGTTTTTGATACGTGACTTATTTGTGGCCCAATATCGGGGGGATTATTAGTGGGTCAAGAGGTGCCTGGTAGCGCGGGCGTTCCGCCTTCGTTACCGATCCAACGTGCCTGGCCCCAATGGTACCTTTTGTCCCCTCCGCACTCCGTGACAGATTTTTCGGCAAGCGCGTCGCGATTTCGGAGATAGAGTCAAAATTCGAGAATGCATTTGCCGAGTGACGAGCAGCATCGCCAGTTTTCGAGGCTCAATGCAGGGTACGATTCAAAGCCAACCAATGAATTCCACAAAGGCTCAAATTGGGTTTGGGAGACTCGTGGCGTCCGTCGTTGCACTGGCGGTCGGGATGACACCAGCCACCGCCGTCGCCGCCGGCAACGGCAGTGTGGGGCAACAGATCGGGGTGGCCGAGGCATCCGACGAGGGCCAGCTCGCCATCAAAAAGTTTGAGCTTGCTCCCGGACTATCCATCCACCTTTTCGCAGCGGAACCAGTTCTGGCCAATCCGGTCTCGTTTAGCACGGACGGTCAGGGCCGGTGGTATGTGGCGGAGACGTTCCGCGTCTACACCGGCGTGCCGGATGCCTCCGAGCACCTCGACTGGGTTGAAGAGGACCTTGCCTGTCGCACGGTCGAGGACCGGCTCGCCCTGCTGCATCGCAAATACGGCGACCATTTTCCCGAACTCACCACCTTCTCCGAGCGGATTGTTCGGATCGAGGACAAGGACGGCGACGGTGTGGCGGACCATTCCACGGTGTTTGCGGACGGTTTCAATACGCCACTCGACGGCATCGGTGCGGGCGTGCTGGCCCGTGGAACCAATGTCTGGTTTGCCAACATCCCGAATCTTTGGTTGCTGCAGGATACCAATCACTCCGGAGTGGCCAACAACCGGAAGTCGTTGCAATACGGTTACGGGGTCCGCGTCGCCTACATGGGCCATGACCTGCATGGCCTACGGATGGGACCGGACGGTCGTCTTTACTTCAGTATTGGTGACCGAGGGTTGAGCGTGAAGACTGACCACGGGGTGGTGAATAATCCGGACTCCGGTGCGGTCCTTCGCTGCAATCCGGATGGTTCAAAACTCGAAATCTTCGCCACAGGGTTACGCAATCCACAGGAGCTCGCTTTTGACGACCATGGCAATCTCTTCACCGTCGACAATAACTCGGACGCGGGCGACCAGGCGCGCTGCGTTTATTTGGTCGAAGGCGGCGACAGCGGCTGGCGGGTGGGATTCCAGTTCATCAATACCCCTGTCCAGCGCGGTCCCTGGATGGCCGAAAAAATCTGGCAGCTTCGCAATGATGAGCAACCGGCGTACAGCCTGCCACCGCTTGCACACATCGCGTCTGGACCGTCCGGACTCACCTTCAGTTCCGGGACGGGATTGCCAGAGCGGTATCGAAATCACTTTTTCCTGTGTGACTTTCGCGGTACGGCCAATGGCAGCGGCGTTCTGTCGTTTGCACTGCGTCCCAAAGGAGCTGCCTTTGAGTTGTTCGATCAACAGCGGTTCCTTTGGAACATCCTCTCGACGGATGTGGAACTGGGTGCGGACGGCAGTGTGTATGTGCTCGATTGGGTCACTGGCTGGGGTAAGACCGGCAAGGGTCGGATCTATCAGGTGAGCGATCCGGAACGGAAGGCAGACCCGCTCGCCGCTGAAACGAAGCGGTTGCTCGCTGAAGGAATGGCCCAACGGGATGCGACCGAACTCGCGAAATGGTTGGAGTTTCCCGATCAGCGCGTTCGTCAGGAAGCGCAATTTGCTTTGGCCGAGCTGAATGAGGTGGGAGTTTTGGGCGAGGTGGCTGCCCGGGGAACGAATGATATCGCACGCCTGCACGCCATCTGGGGACTCGACCAGATCGCCCGAGCGAAGGCTTCCTCCGACGCGGTCGCGGCATTGCTACCGTTGCTTGGCGATTCGGATGCCGAGGTTCGCGCGCAGGTCGCAAAGATTCTCGGTGAACAACGAGTCGCTGGAGCGTATGACGGTCTCACCCGACTTGTGGCCGAATCAAACCCGCGAGTACAGTCCTTTGCCGCGATGGCGCTTGGAAAGCTGGGTCGCCCCGAAGCCGTTCCACTCCTGATTGCCTTGTTGAAAGAAAATGCCGACCGCGAACCGTATTTGAGGCATGCAGCGGTGATGGGGCTGACTTGGCTGGGAGATACCACCTCGCTGACCGACGCCCTAACCGATGCGTCCTCGTCCGTTCGCCTGGGGGCGCTGCTGGCCCTGAGGCGACTCGGGCGGAGCGAAGTAGCCAATGCTCTCGAAGATACTGAACCGCAGATTGTTCTCGAAGCGGCCCGGGCCATTCACGATCAACCCATCCCGGGTGCCTTGCCGCAACTGGCAGCGCTGATCTTCAGGCCCTCCTCCACCTCGTCTCCGCTCTTACGCCGGGTCATCAATGCCAATTTTCACCTCGGAACACCTCAGGCTGCCGCAAATCTGGTTCGCTTCGCCGCCCGCTCGGATGCTCCGGATAACCTGCGAGTCGAGGCGTTGGAAGCCGTCGCTCTGTGGCCAAAGCCGCCCAATCTGGACCGGCTGTTGAACATTTACCGCCCGTCCGCACCTCGCGATTTGGCTCCGGCAAAAGAATCCGTGGAGCTGTTGTTGGTGCCGTTGTTGGCAACAGCCTCCGATCCGGTTCGCGCTGCTGCCATTTCAGTGATCGACCAATTTGGGCTGACCCATTTCAGCGAGACCTTGCTGCCGATTGCCACCAACGGATTGGCGACCCCCGAACTGCGAATTGCTGCTCTGAAGGTTCTCGGCGAAAGTCCGGAACCGGACTTCATTCCGGCGGTCCGAGCTGCGGTGGCCAGCACCAACGCGGAATTAAGAGCGGAAGGCCTAAGGCAGTTGACGCGGTTGGCCCCCGAAGAAGCCGTTACTGCCATTCGTGCCGCAGGAGACAATGGTTCCCTGCGTGAACAGCAAACGGCGCTCAACGCCCTGGCCAGCCTCACCAACCAGGCCGCCACCATTCTCGCCCGCGAGTGGGCCCACAAACTGGCGATCGGCAACGTTCCGAAGGAACTGCAACTCGACGTCATTGAGGTGGCATCGAGAAGCGATTCACCCGAGGTGCGGGCAGGTCTAAAAACCTTCGATGCCGCGCGCGGCACGAATTCCATCGCACCCTTCTCGGAGGCATTGTTCGGTGGCGATGCCGCAGCTGGACGAAAGATTTTCTTCGAACGGACGGATGCCTCCTGTTTGCGCTGTCACAAGATTGGCTGGGAGGGAGGCGACGTCGGACCCAACCTGACTGGCATCGCTCAGCGTCACCCCCGCGAATATCTTCTGGAGTCCATGGTTGCGCCCAACGCACAAATCGCCGCCGGATTCGAAAGTGTCACGCTCACCATGAAGAATGGTTCCGTCCTTGCCGGATCGGTAAAACAGGAGACTTCCGACTGGCTCGAGCTCAACTCACCCGAGGAAGGCTTCCTCAATCTTCGCAAGACCGAAATAGCCGGACGGCAACGGGGCCTTTCGGGAATGCCGGAAGGCTTTGGGCAATCCTTGAGTAAACGCGACCTGCGCGATTTGGTCGAATTTCTAGCCTCATTGAAATAGCTCACACCCCTCGCTGCGACATTCCATGAATCTTTTCCAAAGCGCGATGTTCCGTCTCTTTGCCGTGGGATTCATTCTGGAGGTAGACGCCGGGCCGACAACGGCCACAAAGCCGCCCGCGCTCGATCTATCGAGTTTCACTCGCGCGGATTTTGAAAAGGCCATTGCCACGGTCGGCACCAACAAATTAAGGCCGTCCGCAGAACGGGTTCTCGGCAGTTTGCCTTCGTATAGCTCAGTTCGACCGGGAGGGCTGACAGAGGAGGAACTTTCGGGATACATGCGAAAAGCCAGCCAGCTTTTTGAGACGGGCGAGGCGGTACCGGTGGCCGACGTCTCGCTCGACAGTTCCCTGGATGCCCAGGTCCGGCAACCGATGCTCAATTACGTCTCCTTCTTCACCAACAATGCGGTCGACGTTTACCTGCTGGTTCAAAAGCCGTTGAACCAGAAGAAATGGAATCACTACTCGATTGTGCGCGATAAGACCGTCTCACCTCCCATCGCCTATTACGCTGACGTGCTGCCCGACAAAATTCATTTTAAGGGGGCCGAGTGCTTCGCCTGCCACGCTTCAGGTCCCCGCATCATCCGTCCGTTTCGTCCCGATTTGTTGAGCGATGCCGACCAGGCCCGTCAAATCAACGACTACATCACGGAACAGGAGGTTCCTCCCTTGCACTTTCCCGCAGATGAACCGCGGGTTGAGTACGGCGGTGCCCTGACCATGAAACGGTGTGCCAAATGTCATTCCGATTCTGCAGACCGTGGGCCGCTGTACCGGGTGCACGGTCCGAGCATTCGAGCCTTGGTGGAGTATGGCCACATGCCACCCAAGGGAGCACTGGCCCCCGACGAACTCACCCAGTTGGAAGACTGGCTCGCCTCAAAATGAACTTTTGCCCGAAAATCTCCGTTTTCAATCGCCTATGAAAAACCACAGTACTGGTCAACGTCGGCCCTTTGTCCGCCACGCCGCGCAAGGCCTGTTCGTCCTGTTCGTTTCCGCTCATCTCCTGGCGGAGATACCCCGGCCGGGCGACGCGCCAACCGCCCAGACGCCCGAGCAAAGCGCGTCCGCCTTCAAGCTGCCGGACGGTTTCCGAATGGAAGTCGTCGCGAGCGAACCTCTCATCGCATCCCCCTCCGGCATCTGTTGGGATGAGCAGGGTCGCCTGTTTGTCAGTGAGCTTCACGGGTACAATCTCGAGGGGCAGTTGGACGTCGAGGAACTCAACAAGACCGGAAAACTCGATAGCGAGGTCCGTCGCGTTCAGGCCGACGAGAAGTTTAAACAAGCCGCCATGAAGGGCACTTATGGAGTTGTGAAGCTCTTAAGTGATACCAACGGTGATGGGCGCATGGATAAAGCAGTGGTCTGGGCTGCCGATTTGCCTCCCGTCTATGGTCTGGTTCCTGCGAGGGGCGGGATCATTGTCGCCGCTGCGCCGGATATCATTTTCCTGGCGGACCGCGACGGCGACGGCAAAGCCGAAGTGCGGGAAGTCCTCTATACAGGCTTTCCGGTCGGCATGCTCGAACGCGGCATCAACGCCCCTCAATGGGGGGCTGACGGCTGGATTTATTTTGGGCGCGGTCATGGCGGGGGAAAAATCACCGGACCGCATTTGCCCTCACCCGTTGATCTACCGGGAACGGATTTCCGTATTCGCGCGGACGGCACCGCCATCGAGCCCGTCACGGGAGGCACTGGAACGTTTGGTTTTGCCATGACCGAGGCGGGCGACCGTTTCACCGTCACCACCACCGCACCCGCCATCTTCATTGCCCCGCTCCCCTGGCGTTATCTGATTCGCAATCCCGACTTTGCCATCTCGGACATTGAAGTTCGCACCGGTGACAGCCATGCCTACTCCCTTTCAAGGCCACATCCCTGGCGTCAAAAACGCGCCGAGGACCCGGAGTATTTTAAATATTACAACAGCCGGTACGGTGCCGCTGAAAGCGAGGCCGACGGCTGGTTCACCGCCGCCTGCGGATCGATGGTCTATCAGGACCATGCCCTGCCGGGTCTGCATGGCCAGCATTTCGCCTGCGAGCCTTCCGGCAACCTCATCCACCGTCAGATGATCGAGGCCGATGGATCGGTCCTCAAAACACACCGGGCGCCGGGGGAGGAAAAATCGGAGTTCGCTGCCAGCACCGATCCATGGAGTCATCCCATCCGCCTTCAACATGGTCCGGATGGGTCCATCTGGGTGGTCGATTATTACCGGGAAATCATCGAGGACTACTCGGCCATTCCACGCCACCTGCAGCAGCAGTACGGCCTGTACAACGGCCATGATCGTGGTCGCATCTATCGTCTCACCCACCGGGACGCGCCAACAGCCCCTTCGTCGGACATGAGCGGGCTCGACTCCAAGTCACTGGCACTCGAATGCGCCAGTCCGTATTTGTGGCGACGCCAGACGGCGCAACGGTTGCTGGTGGAACGAAACGCAAAGGAAGCGCAATCCCCGCTGCGGAACCTCCTCACGAACAAGAATGCCGACGCCTCCACGATCATCACCGTGCTCCGAACCCTGGACGGTTTGGGAGTGCTCAGGCCGGCGGACATTCAGCCCTTTCTGGTTCATCCGGAACCCTCGGTCCGCATCCATGCGCTTCAATTGGCCGATCCGTGGTTCGCAAAGCCTGACGGGCAGGCCCTTCTAAAGGCCGCACTGGCGGCGGGCACCGACGAGCAAAATCCGCGCGTTCAGATTCAAGTTGCTTTGAGTCTGGGTGAAAGCCAGGAACCCGAGGCGTTTGACCTGCTGGCCCGGTACGCCCTGCTCCATCACACCGTACGATGGATGGACGCCGCCCTCCTGTCGTCATTGCATGGAAGGGGAGTTGAAATGCTGGCCCGGTTGATCAAGGAACCGGGTGCGCCCTCCGCGATCCTCAGGCGACTCGCGCAATCGGTCGCCGCCCGGCGCGATGAAGCGGAGTTGGCTCATACCCTGGAACTGACCGATGGGGCGAAACCGGAGTTCCAGGCCGCCATCCTGGATGGGCTGGCCAAAGGCAGGAAGAACGTTCCCCGCAAGCCACTCGCCGAGAAATCTTCACGTTCTGTTCTTGCCGCACTGGCCGCAAGTGCCGACGTCGATGTCCGCAAAGCCTCGCGTGCCCTGGAAGAGACGTGGGTGGCCGAGGTCACCGAGGAGGACGGTGCTCTTCCCGTGGGAGCGTTGCCTCCCGTCGAGACAGTCAGTGACGAAACCTTCCGCAAGTATGTCACCGCGCTGAAAAACCCGCGCAATCCGGCCCGGGGCCATGAACTCTTTCTTCAGGCCTGCGCGACTTGCCATCGGATCGGCACCGAAGGACATGAAGTGGGCCCTGATTTGCTGGGGCAGATCGGCATGGCCGAGGAAGGGTTGCTCAAGGACATCCTGCTTCCCAATGACCGAATCCGTCCGGGCTATGAGACAACCGTGGTGCAAACCGCCGATGGTCGTCTGATAACGGGGATTCTCAAGGACGACGGCGCGACAAGCCTAACCCTTGCTTTGCCCAACGGCGTCGAACAGGTGTTGCTGCGGAAGGATGTGGCCGGTGTGCGACGACTCTCTACATCTCTGATGCCATCGTTCGCGGGTGGACTTGCCCCCGCCGACGTCGCTGACGTTCTGGCCTGGCTTCGGTCTGGCCTGAAAGGACCCGGTCCCGCTGCCAAGCGCTGAGGCCGCCGTTGCTCCTCCGTCGATGTAGACGTCGGCAAACAAATCCCCCATTCTCTGTCCAACATGCCCAATCGTTTGCGCTTTCTCACCGCAATGGTCGCGACCCTGACCTGGTTTTCTGCTGCCTCTGCGGAAGTCCATTTGCCGCCGGGATTTGCAGTCGAAACCGTCGTGGGTTCCGACTCCGTGAGTGAACCGATGGATCTGACCTTCGCTCCTGATGGGGCTGCCTGGGTCACGGGGCGTGCTGGGGACCTCTGGCGCATTGATACCGTGGCGCGGACCTCCCATCGTGTCGGGCGAGTGGAAACCGACGTCAGCGGCGACCGGGGACTGCACGGGGTCGCGCTACACCCCGATTTCCCGCGAACCCCGCAGGTGTTCCTGTCCTATCATTCCACCCAACATGCGCCCTCCCAGTATCGGGCCCGCGTGGTGCGCTACACCGTTGCGGGGGAGGGGGCTTCGGCAACTCTGGATGCGGCCAGCGAGGCGACTCTGATCGAATGGGTGGGCGATCCGGCAGGACAACACGTGGGCGGTGCCCTGTTGGCTCATCCCACAGAACAATTGCTCTACGTCAGTGCCGGCGAAAACAATCAGAACTCCCGGATCAAACAGTACTGCGACGACCCGGAAAACAAGGCGCAATCACTGCGCGATCTACGTGGTAAGGTCCTGCGCATCGGATTCGATGGCTCCGTCCCGACCAACAATCCCTTTGCCGATGTCCCGAATGCGCAAGCCGCCATCTTTACCCGTGGTCACCGTCAGCCGTGGTCGCTCGATTATGATGCACCCACCGGCCTCATCCTTGAGGCGGAAAACGGCGGTGACCTCACCGATGACTACGATGAGGTGAACAGCATCGTCGCCGGTGCGAACTTTGGCTGGCCCCGGGTCTTTGGCGACGGCTGGTCCACCACATCGCGCACCAATCGGATTGATGGCTTTCAATCCCCCTGGTTCACCTATAAACGGAACACGGGTGCGTCCTGCACCGGGGCAATCATCTACCGGAAACCTGCGGCGGGAGGGGGCTTTCCGGCAAAATACACCGGAGCGTTCTTCTACGCCGACTTTGCGCGAACGACGATCCGTAGCGCCCCCGTGGACGCAGCCACCGGCAAGCCCGGCGAGAGTGAACCCTTCCTCCAAGGCGGCACCGCCGGTGCGGTTGCCATTCGCCTGGGACCAGACGGAGCCCTTTATTTCATCACACACGGCGGCGCTACCACCGCCTCGACCAACGACACCCTCTCACGCATTGTCTGGAAGCCCTGAGCCGTCCATCGAGAGATCGGCGGGTCTCCAACCTCAAATATCGAAGACACTCACCATCGAAATCGCGGACGACTTTGCCCGGGATGGAGACTCCCGATCAATCAGCGCCGTCTGACGAACGGCGGCTACGACCTGCGGGCGATTGCTGCCGCCAAGCTTCTGGCGGTCCGAACCGCGCCTACCCCGCAAGTCATATTTCGCATGACCCCAAATGCCACCTTTGGGAGCCTAAGTGAAAGTGAGAGTGGAAGCGGCGTCCCGCCGCTTTTTGGCCCCCCGGACATCAAACCTCTAGTGTGAGAGGCCGGGAAATGTCCGCATTGCGAAATCGCACAGTCATTGGCTATCCTTGAAGGATGAGTGCGACCGGGACCTTGTCATGAAACACATCGTTTCCCTCATGACCGCGCTCGCGCTGTCAGTCACCCACGCGTCCGCCGCCACCGTGACGACCCTTGCCGGCACCGGACGAGACGTCCGACCCCCCGGGTGATCTCCGGTCCGACTGAGAGTTCCGCCCGGCGTCGGACGCTGAGTTGGTATTCGATATCTGCTGAAAATTACTGCTTCAGCTTAGCCAGGGCTGCCTTGCTACTTTCGCTCTTTGGATCCAGGGCCAGGGCTTTTTCATAATTGGCTATGGCCAGAGCCTTGTCTCCGTCCGCCGCGTACGCCTCGCCCAGGCTATCGTACGCGTTGGAGGAAGTGGGGTTGAGCGAGGCATTCAGCTTCAAAACCTCCACCGCCTCTTTGGTCTCCTTCTCCCCCAAGAGCTGATAACCGACGGTATTCAGAGCGGTTTCGCGGCTTCGGGGTCCCGGATTGAAGCCTTCGGGATCGGTGGTGATGGCACTGACTATCTTCCACTCGCCATTCTCTTTCGCAAGAACCCGGTATTCGTGGGAAAGCCTCCGATCTTTTGGGTCCGCCCCGGGCGAATGCAGGAATTGTCGATATTCCACCCAAGCCAGATTTCCTCCGGTACGAATGATAAAATGGTCCTGCTTCAGTTCCATGGGGATCGGCTTGCCCAGCTTCAGATAGGTTGCTGTTTCGGGCCCAAAACCGGACCAACCCACCGTCCTGTCACAGCGGGACGGGTCCACGAATGTTCGCGTCACCTCGGCATCGTGCTTCCACGTCGCTTCCCAACCATCGGCATCCGCCTTGTAGTAGCATTCTGTCTCGGCACGGATGATGTTTTTAAGTGCTTCTTCATCGGGCGTCTCGGCAGCAAACGTTGAAGCCGTCAGGGCCAGGATTCCGGCAAGGCATATCTTGAGTTTCATGTGGGAAAAACAACCACCTTATGTGTGGTACCGGCAATCAAAAAACGGTAAGACGGACGATTTACAGGGGTCGACCACGAGCGCCAATGGCGCGGCAACATTCCAGCCTTCCCATCGGCCCAGGCCGCTTCTCGGTAAATATCTAACGGCTGAAAGCCCGATCCAATTCATCTGCGTAAATCTGCATTCATCTGCGGATAAAGCTCTTACTATCATGACATCCAGGTGTCGCATGCCGACGGAGAATTACGGAAGCTGACCGGTTCAGAACAATTTCAAAGAGTGATGCTGCGGCATTGACGACCGTTTGACCGAACCGTCTTGAAGTCAATCGGTCAACGCAGCATCGTTGTGGAGGTGGGCGTCGGGGCGATACCGGGGTGCCCAATCGCAACACCATTCCAACTTGTACTTAAACCCAATGAATCTTCCTTGTCGACAGCGGCCGATAAGCCCATGGCTGATGGTCACCGTGCTCCGGCAGTGGTTTCCGATCGGCAATCGGAGCTTGTTTCTCCTGGCGATGGTGGAGATGGGAATCCTTCCAGCAGCTTTGGGGGGAGTAGCCGTGCCGGGTTTCGGGGGCAATGCTCAGCACACCTCCGTTTATACAACACCGGCGCAGGATTTGGCGATGATTCGTTGGAAAACGACCGTCGATCTGAATGGTAACGCGGCCTCAGCACATTACGGTTCGCCCCTGATTACGGAATCCAACACTGTATTGGTTCCGGTCAAGACGGTCAGCAACGGATTCCGCTTGGATGTGTTCGACGGCAATTCGGGTACTGCAAAATACACGCTGACTTCTGATTATATCCTTCCGTCTCACAATTGGATTCCCACCTACAACCCGGCTCTGGCGATCGTGGCCGGTACGCTCCGTGTCTACTATGCAGGGGCGGGTGGCACCGTCTGGTATGTGGATAATCCTGACTCGAATTCCCATGGGAAACCCACGCGAGTGGCCTTTTACGGAATGTCGGCATATTCCAACAATATCAGCGGGTTCAACAGTACTGTTTTCGTCAATACACCGATCACCGCCGATTCAAAGGGGAACATCTATTTTGGCTTCCGAATTCAAGGAACTGCTCCGACGCCGTTGAGCACGTCGCTGAGCGGATTCGTCCGGGTGGATTCCGTCGGCAACGCGGTCCATGTGCTGGCGAACCAAGCGGCAAACAGTGGAAGTATCACGAATGACTCCCACAACTCCGCCCCGGCATTGAGTGCCGACGAAAGCACCGTGTATGTCGTGGCGAAACAGTCCACCGGATGGTCCTACAACGGCTATCTCCTCGGGCTCGATGCCACCACACTGACCAACAAGTACCGGGTGTTGCTCAAGGACCCGCGGTCAGGAAGGAATGCGGGCATTCTGGATGAAAGCACCGCTTCCCCAATGGTGGCCCCGGACGGCGACGTGTACCTCGGAGTGTTCAGCAATCCCGATAATGGCTCGCGGGGGTTTCTTCTACGGTTCAGTGGCGATCTCAGCGTGACAAAGACGCCTGGGGGATTTGGGTGGGACTATACCCCAGCCTTCGTACCTTCCAGCATGGTGCCTAACTACACCGGTCCCTCGTCGTACCTTATTTTCAGCAAATACAACTATTACGGAGGTCTCGGTGGTGGCGATGGAGTCAACCGGATCGCCCTCCTTGATCCCAATGTGACCCAAATCGATGGGCATCCCTCCGCGTCCGGTTTGGTTGAAATGCGCGAGGTGATGACCATCATGGGTGTCACACCGGACCCCGAATACTATGGCTCCACCTATCCGAATGCTGTTCGGGAGTGGTGCATCAATTCGGCTGCAGTCAATCCGGCAACACACTCCATTTTTACGCCCAGCGAAGACGGCACTATCTATCGATGGAACCTCGGCGAGAATTCCCTATCCCAAACCGTCAAATTGAGCAGCGGTATCGGGGAACCTTATGTTCCTACGGTCATTGGTGGCGATGGCAGAATTTACACCCTGAATGGCGGGACCCTTTTTGCGTTGGGCAATCGGCCGGGGATCGGTGTTCTGTTGACCTCATCGTCTCCCGATGCCACCACCCTGGTTGTGGGGCAACCGGTCACGTTTACCGCGACGGTGTCCAATCCGGGACCCTCGGCAACTCAGCCCACAGGGACTGTTTCTTTCACGGACATCACCTATCAAGACCTGACACTGACCACCAACACCTTTGCCTCCGGTTTGGCCTTGGATTCCAATGGGCGCGCCTCCGTCACAACGTCCGCGCTGACGGCGGGAGCGCATTTCCTTGGTAACCACCTGATTAACGTGGTCTACAGTGGCGACGCCATTTTTCCGAGCTCCACGGCAAACCGGATTCAGAAGGTCCATGCGAACGCATCCGCAACCACCCTCACAGCCTCAACGAATGGTGGCCCGGTAGGCACGCAGGTCACCTTTACTGCCACTGTGGCCGGGGTGCCATCGGGTCAACCGACGGGTATGGTGACTCTCTCTGAGGGCACAAACGTCATGGGCCAGGTGGCACTGACCACCGGAGGAACGGCCACCTTTTCATCGACCAATCTCACGGCTGGACATCATTCGATCCTCGCCACCTATGCCTCCGACACCACCTACGCCGCCAGCAGTGGAAGTGTTGTTGAATGGGTCGGACCACCGACCGCGACGGCGATATCGGTTGCCGTTTCACCAAATCCCTCTGAATGGGGCCAACCAATCGTCGTGACGGTGTCGGTTTTAGCGCAGTCGGGAGGAGGTGTCCCCATGGGCTCCATTACCATCAGTGACGGGGCGGCAATACTCGCATCGAACCTGCCTTTGGATGCAAATGGCACAGCGAGCATCACCAATTCATCGCTCGCAGTCGGCAGCCATTCCATCACAGCCGCATTTATGGGCAATACGGGCTGGCTGGCCAGCAGCGCTTCTACATCCCAGCCGTTGGTTGTTTCCATGCAACCCTCTTCGACAGAGAGTGTTCCTCTATTGCCGGCTTGGGGACTGGTCACCCTGGTCGTATCGGCGTCGGCTTTGGGTCTGCGACTGGCTCGTCGCTGAATTCGCGGCTGCCTCCAAATGAACCACATTCTTTTCACGATAAAGGCGGCTGGTCGGCGTGCCCTGGGTTGTCTCGTCGTGACTCTGTTACTTGGGATTTGCAGGTTTCCGGCCTTCGGACAGACGGCCCTCGGCGAACCGGAAGAGGCTGTCATTCACTACCAAGACTCCTCCGGGCTTTCGGATCCCATCAGCCGACTCCAAAGTCGCATCCAGAGGGGGGAAACCGTGCTGCAGCATGAGCCTCAACGCGGATACCTTTCTTCCTTGTTGAAAGAACTGGGGATTTCGAGTCATTCCCAATGCCTGGTCTTCTCCAAGACAAGCTCGCAGAACACGCATATAGGTCCGGCAACACCACGTGCCATTTACTTCAACGATCAAGTCTACATCGGATGGGTTCCGCAAGGGGAAGTGATCGACATCGTGTCCGTGGATCCTTCCCGGGGATGCATCTTCTTCACCCTCGATCAGACGGAATCCATTCGACCGCAATTCGCCCGTCAATTGGATTGCATTCGGTGCCACCAGGGCCCGAAAACATCGGGAGTGCCGGGGGTCCTGGTTCGTTCCGTTTTCACTGGTCCGGACGGATATCCCGTGTCCCAGATATCCGACTTTGTCAGTGGACACAACTCGCCGCTCTCGCGTCGCTGGGGCGGTTGGTATGTCACCGGACGAATCGAAAACGACGCCCATTTGGGCAACTTCTTCCTGCCCGATCGCACGCCACCGCCTTCGATGGAACCGATGGCCTACCGTCCGGTCACTAATCTCTGCGCCAACTTCGATGTGAATCCCTATCTGACGCCGGACAGCGACGTGGTGGCCTTGCTGGTTCTCGAGCATCAAATCCGCATGCAAAACCTTTTGATTCGACTCAATTACGATGCGCGATTGGCTCAAGCCGCATCCATGGTTAGCAGCCCGCGTGTTGCAGAGACGACACCGTATGCGCTGGCCGCGGAGGCCCTTCTGGAATACATGCTTTTCCGAAATGAGACACCCCTCAAAGGAAAGGTCAGCGGCACGTCCGGATTTTCAGCGACATTCCAAGCCGCAGGACCGCGTGACCGTCGAGGACGCTCACTTCGCGATTTAGATTTGACGCATCGCATCTTCCGGTACCCCTGCAGCTACTTGATCTATTCACCGAGTTTCGATGCCCTCCCGGACGACGTTAAGGCCTACCTCTGGACCCGGCTGGACACCATTTTTGCAGGCAAAGATTCCACCCAATGTTACGCCACAATTCCCCTCGAAGACCGACAGGCCTTAAGAGAGATACTGGAAGATACCAAGCCTGAATATAGCGCCTGGCGTAAAGTCCATGAGCCCGCCGCCCCATAGCGAAGACATTCCTGTCCTCCAAATAACCGCTTTTCCTCCCAGCCATGCGATTCAAATGCAGCCTATTGAACACGAGCCACATCGGTAGGGCGAGGCTCCTGCCGAGCCGTGGCGGTTCGAACAGCGATGCTTCCGCAAGTCCCCAATTAT
Organism: uncultured Verrucomicrobiota bacterium; assembly: GCA_903896505.1. Classification (GTDB taxonomy): domain Bacteria; phylum Verrucomicrobiota; class Verrucomicrobiia; order Limisphaerales; family UBA9464; genus CAILNN01. Next base: position 32,817 of record CAITXU010000006.1, read on the forward strand.
TGTGGGGATCATCACCTCTCCCGATTCAGAGGCACCTTGCCAGGTGCGGAGCTCCTGCCGATTCCGCGTAGTCAAGGCCCAATGGCCGTCCGCAGGACCCTCGGCTATTGCTTTGCCCAAAATCTCATCTCTTGTACAAAGTTTTGATCCAAACATGACTCATATTCCGTAAGCAGCCCCTGCATCATTTTCAGATTTCCGTTCGTCGGCGACGAACGGTTGGAACTCTTTCGCCAGTGCTCGAGACATTGGCTGGCAATCGTTGCGATATCCGGATCGGAGTCAGAACAGGCTTGGACGATGAAAGGAAGGCGAGTCCAGGTTGGGAGCCGAGACAGCAGCAAGAGCACATTCTTTCGAACGTGGAATCTTCGTTCGTTTGCAAATACCTTCCATAGCATATCCCCATCCAGGAGGGATGAACGAGGTTCCAATGCGAGTCGCGCGGTTTTTGACACTCCAATATGGGCGTCTGTTAGAGCCAACAGAAGGTCGTCGAGAAATTGCTCTCCGTCCAGGGCTGCAATCGAACACAGAGTAGCCTTCCGCAAGCTGATGGAGGGCGAAGTGAGAAATGGCCTCAACAGTGTCGCGTCGTTGGGCTTGCCAGTCTCACCAAGTCCGGCAATCGCTACGAAAAGAGTCCTGGGAGTGGTTGCTTGTAGGGCATTGACGTAGACCGTCCGAAAGTCTTCGAATCCTCTCTGCTGTAGGTAATAGCGGGCCACAGCTCTGACGGATGCGCTGACATCCCACAGGGCGTCATGGAGTTCACCGTTCGCGCAATCAGGAAGGCGATCGACGAGGATGGTCAGGGCTTCGCATCTCACAGGCATGAATGGGTCACGCCTTAGCTTTTGCACCAGGAGTCTTAGATCGTGGTCAGCCAATTCACGCGGCATGCTCCGAGTTGCCCAGACCCGCAGGACCGGGTCGGAGTGCGACAGTAGATCTTTCAACAAACTGGAACTTCCGGGAGTCTGGGATTCAACAGCCAGCCGGAAGCAGGTGCGACGGAGCCATCGGTCGGTTGATGCGATACCGTCCTTGAGTAAGGGTAGTGCATCGGGTGACTTTAGGACACCTTCAATTGTTTGAATGATTTGCACATGAGCGTCCCGTCTGCACTGCCGCAAGCGATACACCAGTCGCAGATTCCGAAGGAAATGCCTGGCGCAATCGATATTTGCTCTCGGGGTTATGACACGCAGGGCCTCATTACGGACCTCCTCGACCCAATCGTTTAGTCGCAAGAGCAAAAATGGAATCTCCGAGCCATCCGTGGCGGAAGATAGCTCCTGAACGGCTGCTGCCCTAACATATCCGTAGCTGTGAAATGTGGCCAGACGGACCAGTAAACCGCCGTGCGGCATGCCTGCTAAGAACGTTACTTCACTCGGCTTCAGGTTCCGCCATCTTAAATTGGCCTTTGACTCATGGTTCAGCGCAGATCGGGACAGGTAATCCAACTGGACGTAATCGGTGCTCTCGACGGAGACAAAGAGTCGCCCAATGGCGTCTGTTGCAGCTCGTTGCACGTTGGCGTCTGGCGATAGCGCAAAACCCAGAAGGTATGGAATCACCTCGGCCTCACCGGAAGCCGCAATCTCTTCAATTGCCTGCAGCGGTGGTTCCACCCAGCCAAATAGCCGATACCAGAGGTTCGGGCCGGAATGCAGCGATTGGACGAGGTCCCATGCTCTCTGTGATGCTCGTTTCATCTCGTTGACGATTGCCCGTCTCTTTTCGAAACGCGGTGGTACTCTTCGAGTGACCGCTGACAGAAGTAAAGAAATATGAGCTGTCGGAAGTTAGCGTGGATGCTGATATTGGACTTAGCTTTTCAGGACTAAAAGCGCAGGAGCGTACGCCACTCTGGCGTTGCGTGCGGGGGCGGACAATGGTCTGTTTTTCATCGTGATTACCCCAAAGACTGTGCTGGTGCACACCGGACTCGCGAGCCGCTTTCGTGAGGCAGCGAAATTGCACCCGCAGAAAACGGCGGTGATCTGTGGTGACGAAGCGGTGACCTATGAGGTGCTCGACCAAACGGTCACCGGCATCGCTCAGTGGTTGTTGCGCGAGGGCCTGAGCCCGGGTGATCGTGTCGGGGTCCTTTGGTATAACGATATTGCGATGGTGACACTTTACCTGGCGTGTTGGCGCGCGGGGATGATCGCGATGCCCATCATCTCGCGCATGAAGGCACCGGAAATCGCCTACATCCTTGGGCACGCAAAACCGGCAGTGTTTTTCGCGCATCCCAAGCTCCTGCCTGTGGCGACGGAAGCACAAGCATTGAGCGGTCATCCGTGCCGAATCATGGCCGGGTTGCCGGAGGATCTGCCTGGACCTGACGAGGCGGCAGTGCAAAACGATGAGCCGGACCGGCCCGCGCTCATCATCTACACCTCGGGAACGACGGCACGACCGAAGGGTGTCCTGCATACGCATCGGACACTGACGGCGACGACCGAGGCCATGTGGGGCTTTGGGCCAACGGGGATTGGGATTGCAGTGACCTCCATCCTGCATCCGTCCGGGTTGTATTGTGTCGTGCTGCCGACCCTGCTGGCCGCCGGCACCCTGGTACTCGTCCCAGCATTCGACCCGACGACGGTGCTGGATGCCATCGAGCGGCATCGGTGTACCAACACCATTGTGTTGCCGGCGATGGCGCAGGTCATCGTCGTCGAGCAGTTGAAGCGGAGGCGCGACCTGAGTTCGTTGCAGTGGGTCATCGCGGGTGGCGATTCGGTGCCGCTGCCGCTGCATTCCCAATTTCGGGATGCGTGTGGCCTGCCGCTGCGCGAAGGCATCGGCATGACCGAGGTGTGTCCAATCCTGATCAATCCGTCCGACGGACTGCGACCGGGTTCTTTGGGGATACCCCTGAGCGGTGTTGAGGCGAGAGTGGTGGATACCGAGGGACGGACAGTATCCGTTGGGGAGATCGGCGAACTGGTGGTGCGCAGTCCATCCAATTTCATCGGGTATTGGAACAACCCCGAGGAAACGGCGGCGACTCTTCGCGACGGCTGGCTGCATACCGGCGATCTCGTGAAACGCGACGCCGACGGCTACTTCTGGTTTCAAGGGCGCAGGAAACAAATCATCGTGCGCGAGAGCTACAACGTGGCACCGCAGGAGGTGGAAGATGTTCTCTATCGCCATCCGGCGGTGTTTGAGGCGGGCGTATTTGGTCTGCCCGATCCGGTGTCCGGCGAAAAAGTGATCGCGACTGTTTCGCTGCGCCCCGGGAAGCGGGTGGATGAAGCGGAGTTGCGCGAGTTCGCCAGCAGGCACCTCCATGACCTGAAGGTGCCGGAGAGGATCCATTTTCTGCCCGAACTGCCGAAGGGTCTTAGCGGAAAGGTCGATCGCCGCCTGTTGAAGGAGATGTCTAAGGGAATCGAACCTTCGTGATTACTCAGAATACGGTGTTGATGTACCCTGGACGACGCACCGTCGTTCAGTCGGGTAGCGTATGGCGCACCGCGTCGTCCGAGGCCGCGGCAAGCATGTCCCGCAAGAGGAAGCGAGCGACAGCATCTGGGTGGGATCGGATTTCAATGTCCTGAAGACGTTCGCACACCGATTGCCGAACCGGGGTGCGAGATCGGAGGCACCCTGTGGTCTGATTGACCTGCCCTTACGCCAGCAAAGGTTTGACCACCTCGCCACTGACGTCCGTCAACCGGTAATCACGACCGGCATGACGGAAGGTGAGGCGTTCATGGTCGAAGCCAAGGAGCCGAAGCATCGTCGCGTGCAGGTCGTGAACCGAGACCGGATTCTCCACGGCCCGGAATCCGAATTCGTCCGTCGCCCCATAGATTGTTCCGCCCTTGATTCCGCCCCCCGCCATCCAGAGGGAGAAGCCCCAGTGGTTGTGGTCCCTACCCTGCGCCGCCCCAGACCCGTTCTGGCCCATCTCCACCGTCGGCGTGCGTCCGAATTCGCCGGTGCACAGGACCAGGGTGCTCTCCAGCAGCCCCCGCTGCTTGAGGTCCATGATCAGGGCTCCGAGGCCTTGATCGCATTCGTTGGCAACCTTTCGATGTTCCTCGCGGATGTTCGAATGGCTGTCCCACGGCTGCAGGTTTCCATGCCAGGTCTGGACGAATCGGACCCCGCGTTCCACAAGGCGGCGGGCGATGAGCAGCTGCCGATTCTGCGGTCCCTCGCCGTAGGCCTTCCGGATGTGCTCCGGCTCCTGATCCACGTCGAAAGCGTCGGTCGCCTCCATTTGCATGCGATACGCCAGCTCGAAGGATCGGATTCGTGACTCGAGCGCGGCCTCGCCCGGGCGGGATGCCAGATGGTCCGCATTGAGCTCCCGGAGCAGGTCGAACTGCCGCTGTTGATCCTGGGGAGCGAGGCGCGCGTTGCGGATATGGTCGATCAGCTTCCGGGGATCTGCCTGCGAGGTGTCGACGTGAGTTCCCTGGTAGGAGCCTGGCAGGAAGGCAGAGCGCCAGTTGGCCGCCCCACCCACGGGCATGCCGCCCGGACAGAGGGCGACGAAGGCCGGCAGGTTCTGGTTCTCGGAACCCATGCCCCAGGTCAGCCAAGAGCCGAAACTCGGGCGTACCTGCCTTTGGTCACCGGTGTTCATCAACATCAGCGACAGCTCATGGCTGGGCAGCTCCACGTGCATTGACCGGACCACCGCCAGTTCGTCCGCACATCGGGAGAGTTGGGGAAACAGGTCGCTGATGGGGATTCCGCTCTGGCCGTGCTGCCGGAAGGTGAACGGCGAAGGGAGGGCCACACCCGTCTTCCGCTCGGTTTGCAGGTTCTGGTACGGCAGCATCTGCCCCGCCCGCCGGGTCAGCTCGGGCTTGGGGTCGAAGGTGTCGACCTGCGACATGCCGCCATTGAGGAATACATGGATGACCTGCTTGGCGACAGGGGCGAAGTGTGGGACAGGGATGATGTCCCCCGCAAAGGCCGGTTGGCAGACCAAGTCCGCGAGGGCCAGGGACCCGAAGCCCATGCCGCAACGCTTCAGGAAGTGGCGCCGTGAGAAGGGAAGCGGGGTGTTCATGGTTCCAAGGTCAATCCACAAAGGAAAACTCATTGGCGGCGAGCAGCGAGTGCGCCGCCTCCTGCCAAGCCTGTTCCCGGGCTGTTTCGTCCCCGGTTCGAACGAATCGCAAAATCCGATCCAGCTCGGCGGGACCGGGTTCGCGGGACAACACGCGGCGGTAAAGCTCTCTAACCCGCAGGGCCTCATCCTCGCCTGCGGTTTTGCCGGTGAGCGCCGCCAGCGCCTTCGCGCGGTCCTGGACAAACTCGGAGTTCAGGGCAAACAGGGCCTGCTGGGGCACGGTGGTGTCGGGGCGCCGGGCCGTGCAGGAGCTGGGGTTGGCCGCATCGAAGGTGCTTGACAGGTTCGACACGATGTCACGGTTCACAAAGGAATAAATGCTCCGACGCAATGCCTCGGGTTGGCCCTGGCGATCGAACGGCCTCCCGCCCATGGCCAGGTCGAGTTCGCCGGAGGCGCACAGCATCGAATCGAGCATCGCCTCCATCTCGAGCCGGCGGGTCGGCATCCGCCACCAAAGCTGGTTGTCGGGGTCCGCATTCCTGGCCGTCTCATTCTCCACCGCCCCCTGAGCATAAACCGCGGATAGCATGATGCGGCGGTGCAGTCGTTTGATAGAGCCGCCCTCCGCCGCGAAGACGGTCGCCAGATGGTCGAGCAGCTCCGGATGCGTCGGACGGCTGCCGCGCGTTCCCCAGTCGTCGGGCGTCCGGACCAATCCCTGGCCGAAATGATGCTGCCAGACCCAGTTCACCAGGACCCGGCGCGTGAGGGGATTATCGGGGGAGGTCACTGCGCGCGCCAGGCCGAGCCGGCGGGCGCCATCCGGGAAGGGTTCTGAGTCCGCCTGCCGCAGCACGGACAGGAACTGCGGCTTTACGGCCTCGCCCCGGGCGAGTGGATTACCCCGCATCAGGACATGGAATGTCGCGGGAGCTGTGGCCTCTTTTAGCACCATGGCGCGTGCCGGAGACCCGGCAGCGCTCAGGTGCAGCTCGTGGATGGCTCCCCGACGCCCGGACAGGGTATCGTTGACAGTCCGATTCAGAAGGCTCGATGCGACTGCGTCCGGCACCGCAGTTGGGGTGTTCCCACCGTACAGGTGACGTCGCAGCTGCCGGACGACCGGGCTGTTGATCTCGAGCTGACGTGGATCTTCGTCCGGGATAATTTCGGCCCCGGGAACAGCCTCGGCGGAAGCCGTCATGAGCGCCTTCAGCCACGCCTGCTGCACGGCCGCAAAAAGGTCTCCGTAAGCGTCCGCCACCTCCACCATCGACTTGCGGGGCATCCGCCCGATGGCTTCCAGCACCCGGGGATTCCATCGGGGGGCTTCGGCGGCGAGGCGGTGCAGGTCTTTGAGAGCGGCGGCGTCTCCGTTCTCCTTTTGAAAGGCAGCCAGCAAGTTCGTGCAGGCCCCCTCAAACCCGTCCGCCTTCAGCCGGGACAAACGCACCCAGGGTCCGAACACCGGATCGGTGTCGGGCATCCCCGCGAGGTAATCCCGCCAGCGGTTGAGCACCAACGGGCGGATGTCGTCGGTGCGATAGGAGAGGAACTCGGTCGAGACATCCTGCTCCGGAACGCCCTTGGCGATCTCGCGCAGGTAAAGTCCCACCTGCATGCGCAGACGCCCGCGCATCACCTCGTTCTGCTCCGCAGCCATGTCGTCGTAACGGGTCTGGAGGCGCACCAACTCCCGTTGGTATTCACGACGGGAGTCATCGGTCGTCGCGGAATCGATCACCGGCAGGGAATCAGGCGCGCTGCTGGCGGCCAGGGAGGCGTAGAGGGAATAGTAATCCCGCGTGGAAATGGCATCGAACTTATGGTCGTGGCATCGGGCACAGGCCACGGTGAGGCCCATCAAGCCCCGGGAAATCACGTCGATCTGGTCGTCGATCACGTCATGCCGGTTGCGGTATTGCATGCCGACGGTGAGGAACCCAAGCGCCGCCAGCGCGGGATCATTGTCGTTCAACCCCAATTGGTCCGCGGCGATCTGCTCGGTCACAAATCGGTCGTACAGCAGGTCGGCATTGAAGGCGCGGATAACGTAATCCCGGTAGGTGTAGGAAAACGGAAACCGGGTAAATCCGATGGCGCTTCCCCCGTGGGTGTCGGCGTAGCGGGCGAGGTCCAACCAGTGACGACCCCATCGTTCGCCATAACGGGGGGAATCCAGTAGGCGGTCCAGCACCTTCTCCCGGGCATTCGGACTTTGGTCCGCCAGGAAATCCCGGACCTCCGCCCAGGTTGGGGGCAAACCGGTGAGGTCAAAGGTGGCGCGTCGAATCCACTCCCGCGGCGAGGCTGGGGGCGAGAGGGAGAGACCGCGGGATTGGAGCGCCGAGACGATGAACCGGTCAATGTCGGTGAGCGAGGGGTCCGCGCTCGGGGGAAGGGAAGGGTTTCCCACCGGTTGGTAGGCCCAGTGGTTGGTGCCGGGTCCTGCGGGCAGGGCGGCCTTGAGCGGCCCGACGGCCAGCAACCATCCCACCGCCAAAACGCCGAGGATTGGGCGGAACGTTTGCCGGAGGCCCATGCCTGGCCATCGGCATGGACTGCAGGGGTTCTGGCTGCAGCTGGGGCTCATCGGGGAAAATGTGTCTGGGAAATGAGCTCCCATCAAGCCTCCAGGCAGGGTGGCGACAGCAAATCCCCTTCAATGGATTGACCGGTATCTGCCTTCGAGATCGAACAAGCCGACAAGAAAGCCTGCTGCTCGCACAACCCTTTGACAATCAATGGAGCGGGTGAAAGAAATCGAACTCTCGACCGGAGAGGTAGCTGCGAATCGGCGGCAAAATGTTCGCCCGCCTGTGTGCGTAAATCTCATGCAGGTGCGCGGATGGGCTCATGAGCTTCTGCGGGTTCGTCTTTTGGCGATAAGTGCGTCGATGAGAGCATCGCTGACGTGAAAGTTTGTGCTACGAAGTCGGGCTATCGCATCTTCAAAATCCACAAGCCCGCGCGTATCGGCGGCTTCAAGAATATTGAGCGTTCCCATCGCGGAGATACCGCAGCGTTCAGCGGCGAGTCTGCCACGCCGTTCATCGATCAGAATGGCGGGGATTTTCAATTCCAGTGCAAGAGAGATGGCATCGGTTTCACCTGGATCAAGTCCCATGCCGACACGAACACTCATGGGCCGACGAACGACAACCCACTGGGGCAAATCAGCAAGCCATCGAGCGACCTCTTGAGGGGCGCGGGGATGTCGAAGTTCGGCGAGTACGGACGGCGGAATCAGTATCTGAGTGAAAAGCTTTGGGAGGACGTCGAGTGCGTCAATGAGACAGAGATAGCTGATGGGCGACGTGTCGGATACGACCGTGATCACGACTCGATCAGGTTACGGAGTGCCGAGGAACCTCGTTGATGCTCCTCCATCGTCAGGGGAATTATGGCGTCGTGGCGCTTCAAAAACTCTTCAGTGTCGTAGTATGAAAGCCCCAATAGTTCGCCAACCTGACGGCGTGACAATCCAAGCGTTCGATACCCTTCGAGCGCAAAGATTTCCAAAGCGCGGCGACTGCTCCCGGGGCCATCAAGATGCAGGTGGCGGGCTATCGGGTCAGGTAGTTCAACGGTCACCAACACCCTGTGACGTTATTACGAAAATCAACGCTAGGCAAGCGGCGCAGTCGGACAACTGCCAGCGCCAGCACCAAATCAAATTGTCCTAGGTGTACCGAAAATTCCTTGCCACATAGGAGTACTTCGACCTTGAACGGTCCCCCCTCTTGAGTTCGGGTTGGCACGCCAGAACAATTGTCAGCGCGTCTCGAAGGTTTGCTTTGGCATCGTCCAGCGTCTTAACCTTCGAAATGGTACCGGGGACCTCTTCCACGAAGCAGGTGTATCCGCCCTCCGGGGCCGAATCAAAAACCGCGGTCAATTTCATAAAGCAACAAGGTCACCGGGCCACTAACTTGGCAAGTCTTTCAGGGAACCTCCACCATTGAGCTACATCCGCCCGGTCGCGGAAGCCTGTAAATCAAAGGAATAAAGGAAGGCACTGCCATACTCGTAAGGAATGGCTTGGATCATTCGGGGATTCGATCGTGCGGCTCAGGCTTAACCATCGGAGTCTTGGCGAGGATGGCGTTGATATCGACCTTCCTGCCGCGTTCAGCACGCTCATTTAGATAGCGCTCCGCATCGAGCGCGGAGAGCTTCTCGGCGAGCGCACTACTGACCAGTTGATTAACGGAAATTCCCTCGTCGCGGGCCAAACGCTTGGCGTGCTGATGAATGGATTTCGGAAGTCGAATACTCAATGTGCTCATAGGCTTGTGGATGGAATCAATGCGAGAAGTTGTGGTGGCGTGATGACCCGGGCACCCAAAGAAAGACCGCCATCGAACCCAGCCACCACTTTGGCATTTTGGGTAATACCAATCAGCAGTCAAGGGCACGGGCAGCGGCCTGACGTGACGGGTGCGGAAGCCGTCGCCGATTTCTTCGGCCGGCTGGACTATCTGCCCCAGGTGGACCCATGGTCCGTATTTCAAGGTTGCTGGCCCATCGGTCGGCACAGTACAAGGAAGCATGGTTGACCGTGTGTGGCGAATTCGAGGCATCCGCATCAGCTTCGGGGGAGGCTCACTCCCTGCACCTTGAGTTGTGGAGAAGAGACAAATGCCCAATCGTCACCTGGCCGGAAGAATTCAAAGTGGAGATATGACCAACAACTCAAAGGGAAAGGCGGCGTTGTCATGAAATCCCCATGGCCAATGAGCAGAACGGTGCGGTCGGTATTGCGCCGCCCGGCATGGCTGCGTCCGGCCCTCACCGTTCTTGGCCTTTGTCTATTCGGATGGGGAACGTCTGTTTGCCATGCCGCTGTCCCCGCGCGCATCTCCTACCAGGGGCAATTACGCGATCCGGATGGCCTTTTGGTAACCGATGGCAACTACACGATGGTCTTCAGTCTTTTTCCGCAGCCGGTCGGCGGGAACCAGCTGTGGAGTGAAACCAATTCGGTTTCCGTCAGCAAAGGCCTTTTCACCACGTCGCTGGGCTCAGTCGTTCCGCTCCCCGACGCGGCCTTTCAAGGGACAACCTGGCTGGAGGTTCGAGTCAATGGATCAACACTCAACCCAAGGACGCAGATCAATTCCTCGGGTTACGCGTTGCGCGCCCGAGTTGCCGAGACGATCGATGGTGCCGGGATTTTTAACGTCAGAAACTATGGCGCGGTGGGTGATGGGGTAAAGGATGACACAGCGGCTTTTGTCGCAGCCATCGCCGCCGGGCAAAATGGTCCCCGAGGGAGCCAGGTGGTTGTCCCGGCTGGGACCTATCTCATCAGCCGCACCCTGGAGTTGTCCGGCATCCTGCTGAATGGATTGCCGTCCGGAGGATGGGCTGGTGATTCAGAGCCTTTGCCGCGGATTGTGGTGGGCACTGCTTTCACCAATGGGCCGGTCATCAAGGCGCGAGGCAGCTCCTCGGTCAATGGACTGGCCTTCGATATGCCGCAACCGGCAGGGGGCGCCTACGTGGCGGGTCCCATCATCCTCATTTCGGGCGGTGGAGGAGTGCACCTGACCAACCTCCGAATGACCAGTCCCTACATTGGAATATCGACCGACACCAACATCAACACGGGGCGGGTTCAAATCGAAAACGTGTTTATCGTCAATCCCCGCAAGGTGGGCGTTTATTTAACACGCTCCTTTGATGTTTCGACCATCCGCAACGTGCATATTTGGAACAACAACGAAAACTACACGTTCAACAACGCCACCGGTTTCGTCCTGGCGAGAAATGATGAGGTTCGCCTGGACCATTGTTCGGTAGTGGCCTTGTACCAGGCCTATCAGTTTGTCAACGAAACCTACCGCGACGGGACTTCCGGGAACGCATGGGCCGGCATGTCCGATTGCATGAGCGATAGCTGCCAGTTTGGAATCCTGGTGAACGACGTCAAGACGCTGCGGGTCACCGGCGGCCTCTATTGGAATCATTGGAGATGCCTCGATGTCGAAGGACCGGGGAACGTCATCGTCTCCGGGGCGGACCTGCAAAGCAACGGCGACTGTGCGCTCGTGGTCAATGGTGGCAGCAGTTTCACCATGACCGGCTGCGCGTTGCGAAAGTCGGGGTCGTCCTGGCCAACGATCTACAAAGCAAGACTTTCCGGGGGCGCAAGTGCCGTTGTCGCCAACTGCACTTTTGACAACCTGAGCAGTGGCATCACCATCAGCCCGGCCATGACCAACTTCATTGTGATGGGAAACATTTTCCAACATAGCACCAATACCGCCATCAACAACATGGCGGGTGTGAGTCCCCAAAAACTCATCAATAACAATACGCAATAAAGTCCAGGAAACCCGCCCCCGCCGAAAACGTATGCCTCCCGCCGACTTCCCCAATGGCCGACGCATGTTGCGCGCATGGGGTCTCGGGATATCATGCAGCCTGCTTTGGGCGATCCGGACCTTAGCCCAGCCAATGACGCTCAGCTGGCAAACGTTTGGAGAGGGTGGCGGCGCGATTTCAAGTGAGGCCTATCAAATCATAGCGACGATCGGTCAAGCGGACGCAGGCTCCGTGATGACGAACAGCTCATTTTCGCTGGCAGGCGGATTTTGGGTCGATCTGGAGGGGGCTGCCATCGTCTCGGTTACCTCGATTCCATCCAACCGGTTGTGTTGCCCCGCCAGCTCTCCCACGCTCAGGGTTGTGGCCAACGGAACGCCACCCCTCGCTTTTCAGTGGCGCCGAAACGGAGCGGACCTGGTGGATGGCCCCGGCATATCCGGTGCAACCAGTAGCAATCTCACGCTCGTTGCGGTTTCTCCGGAGGGCGGGGGCTCGTTCAACGTGAAGGTTAAAAACGCTTACGGCAACGTCACGAGCTCTCCGGTCAACCTGGTCGTCACCTCAAAACCGAGTCTTGCGGTCCCGTTGGTTGTGAATGGCTCCATCGGTGGAGCCACTTTGTTGGATGGTGGCTGTGGTTACGCAAACGGGCCTCAGATATCCTTCACGGACGTTGGAGGTAGAGGAGCCCTCGCTTACGCCAATATTCTGAATGGGAGTGTCACCGACATTCACATGGTGAGTGGTGGCGCCGGGTATTCCACGAACACCCTCCTCGCCATCGAGCCCCCGGTTTATCCGCGTTTGATGATCGCACTTGGACCTTCGAATGGGCTCCAGCTCGAAGCCGCCGATTTGATGGCCGGGCAAACCTATCAGCTGAAAGCCTCAACCAACGACTTCTCCCATTGGGCTGGGCTGGGTGATTTCATCGTTGGGGACACGACTTGGCAATTCACGAACGCCTGGAGCATTTCAGCGACCAACCGATCGTTCTTCCAGTTGCAATGGTCCCAGTAGTGTATCCCGCCACTTGACCGAAGGTTTGCAACAATGCCCGGGTCTCGGCTAGAGTCGGAAGTGTCACAAGTGGAAACCGAGTTCACTTCTTTGGAGTCCGAGTTTGTTTAGACCAAATTTGCATCCTAACGTTGTATCATTAAGCGATTGCGGTCATTCGGGAATTCGATCGTTTGGCTCGGGCTCAACCGTCGGCGTTTTGGCGAGGATTGCCTCAATATCGACCTTTTTGCCACGTTCGGCACGCTCATTTAAATAGCGCTCCGCATCGAGCGCGGAGAGCTTCTCGGCGAGCGCACTACTGACCAGTTGATTAACGGAAAGTCCCTCGTCGCGGGCCAAACGCTTGGCGTGCTGATGAATGGATTTCGGAAGTCGAACGCTCAGGGTGCTCATAGGCTATCCTTCTTTTGAGGTTGGACCTTCCGGAGTTCGAATCGAGTCAGTCCGTTGTTTCCATTGGATTCAAAGCTCTTCGGCACCTCATCGCCGCCCCCCGTGGCAATGGTCAATATCCCGTCCTCAATCTTGAAGATGGCGAAGACCACCTGGCCGATGCTACTGGGCGTCGGGCAATCTTTGATGGTGGCGTGTAACTGCTTTGGGTCGGTGCCTGCAGGCAGGGTAATGGTCGTCTCAAACCAAAAATTCGTGTCCCGGTGAAAATGGAATGAATTGCCGGTAATCGTGATGGTGATTTTTTCCTGCGACGGAGGGGGAGGTTCAGACGAAGGGGGACTTCCCAAAAACCCGGTGTTCCCCAAAGCCAATTCCGTTACATCGGGCTTTCGTTGGCTGGTTGCCTGGGAATCAGGTTTTTTAGAACTCCCCGGATCGCCCAAGGCGACTCCCTCCCAGGTTCCCTGGAGAAGTTGCAGATCGGCATGGATGGGTTGATGGGCAGCGCCTTTGACGGTGGCGCTGGGTTGATCGCCTGCATGGGCGCCGAAATAGGCGACGACGCAGACAACGGGGAGGAGAGGTTGAAATAGTCTCATGGCTTGCAGCGTCAGACGGGTGAATCGGTTGGGCGTTAGAAGTTCATGGGTAGGGAACACCTCCAAAATCGGACGTGAATCGAGACCATGAACCTGGTGAGCAGACCGGCGGCCGCGCGACGTAGCGCAGGTTTCCAAACCTGCCGTATCGCGGGCCTCCAGGCCTGCCGGGCCTTAGGGCGAACCGGAGTCCTTCGGAACGTGGCACGGCGCAGCCGACTGGAATGTCTGCGCTACGGCGTGAAGGTTGGCTCATGGATCGTAAATGGTCCGTTGATACGGGGCGCGAAGCAACCCCGGACCGAAGTGGCACGACACCCCGCCGACATCTGGAATATCCTTCACGATGGCGAGGTCCTTGGAGTCTCGGGCACCGTTCCCGGCGAAGTTCAGTTCTCAGTCAGAATTGACTATCTTCGCAACCGCTTTCCGGAGCCCGGCAACCGTATTCTTCTTACCCTACACGGTTGCACGTCGCTCAGTTACGAACCGCATGGGGAAGAAGCGGAACTCACCAACTTGGCAACCATCGCCGAGGCTGAGCCCACCATTCTACAGGCCAAGGACTGGACGGACGCCAGCATCGTCTATTGTGCGAGCGGGATTGTGAGCGTTTCAGCTGCTGAATTTTCTCTCCTACTCGACAGTGGGCGCACCGTACCGTTTGATGAGTTATGCTCAGTATCCGAGGCATACTGGACGGCGTTTGGAGGGCGCTCACAGAAGTGAATTCCATTGCCTCACGGGTTTCGGCCATAGTCACAGCCTGGTGCAAGTGGTCGGGCCGTCTGGCACTCCACCCTCGTCATCTCCGAGCGGAGGATTCCGGATGCACCGACCCATGCGGCCTAACCATCGGTTCGAACCAGTTCCTGCCCCACCTCGGGAAATTGGCCGAGCAACACCAACCGCCCTCCAATGCTGTCGAGCCCAGTGCCGGGAAGACCATGTTTGATGGGCGGATGATTATCGTCCGCAATCGGTGGAGGGATGGCAACGGTTACAGGATTGGCACGGTGCCGCGAATCTCCTCCAGTAACCCCCAGGTGCCATGCCGTTCGCACCAGCCTTCGATGTACGGCCAATCGAGCTTCTCGCCCTGCACGCCGATGACAGCGCGAACGTCGTCCCGATCGCGACTGCGCGCCCAGCGGACCTTCATGATGATGACGTCCTCGGCCGTCGGAAGCCAGATTTGTCGCCCGTAGGCCCAGACCGCCACCCGTCGTTTGAAACGAGCCTGGTCATGCGGATCTTTCGAGAGCAGGAACAGTTCGACTTTGAAAGGGCTGCTCGTGTGTTGAATCAACTGCCGATACGTGCCGGTGTTGGTCTCGAACGACAACTGCGGGTCGGCCTCGAAGTCTGTTCCCAACCTTGCCATGAAATCGCTTCCCACCCCTCCCTGAAGTTCCACCACGAAGTCCGCATCCTTCGTCGAACGGGGGATGCCGTAGTAATTGCTCGAAAAGGAGCCGGCCAGAAGATAGGCGATGCCCGACGCCGCGAGCGCATCGGCCACCTGCACCATCAAGCTCGCTTCCGGCGTCAAGCGCGTTCCTCCAGCTTGCGTTGCAACACCAGCCGTTGCTCCAGGATGCGCCGCCGCTCGGCCTCATCAGCCTCGGGAAACTGGTTTTGGATGCCTGCCATGGTAATGGAGCAAGCGTAAGCAAAAAGTTCCTCGCCCAGCAGAAGCTTCTGTTCCGGCCGCATCACGCGCGCCTCGAGCAACTCCTCGCGATACAGTTCGTCGATCATTCGCTGCGTCTCCGGTGGCGGCGCGTAGTCCGGGGTTTGTTCCCTCAGCGCGTCAGGCTCGTAGTCCGGCGTCATCGGTTCATTCCAGCAGGTCAAAGTCGCACCCGCAAGCGCGAGGGCTGGTGTCGGGGACCTCCGTTTCGCTGAACACCCGGTCACCCCAAACGGCCTTTTGGCGTGCTGCAAAGTTCGGCAACGGCACTTTCTTGCCGCGAGCGGGTTGCATATCGTTGGCGGGTGACGGAAGTGGACAGGCCGTCTGGTTCGATTCGTTTTTTGTGTTCCCGTTTCCTTGCGCTTCAGCATCCGAACCGGGCCTCGCCTAATCGAAGTCAGGCATCTCATGCGAAAATACACTTTTTGGCTTTTGATAATTCTCGGGGGCTTCGAGATGCTGTTTGGCCTGCTATGCGCACACGCTTGCTCATTTTCATGTCGTTTGCTTTGGCTGGTTGCGGGTATAACCCGCACGCCAGTCTTTACACCACGACGGAGCCGGAGACGGCAGACGTTGGTTGGGACATACGTCCTCGAAGCGTTTCATCTACCACGACAGGTCGGTAGCGCCCGGCCACTCGTTGTCGTGGAGCTTCACGCTGACGGTACCTTTCTCGCCAGCAATGTGCCACCGGATGAGGAGAGGGGGCCTGGCACGAATTTCTTCGCTACGTTGCTCAGTGGGGCGGGAAGGTGGGAGAAGGGCACGGTGGGGACGCTCGACCCAGGCCTCAAAATGATTTGGGGCATTTATTTGAGGACGACCGACAATCGATTTTCTCCAGCCAGTTTTACCGGAGCCAAGCCGCCTTATGGCTTGATCTTCACACTGGGTGATCCGGACAGCGGACATGCTGTGATTTTGAAGAGGAAGCCATGACGCGGGCTAACAAATTGCTTCAAGCAACGCTGGGTAGAGCTCTCAGTTCCGCTTCGCATTTCACGATCGTTGGTCCCGCGTGCCTGTGCTCATCTGCTGTTGGCGCGGTCATTTCCGCATTCTCGGTTCACGCCGCGAGTCGGTGGTAGCTCACCCGTATCATCCGGCATAAACCCGTGTCTGACGCCCTCCAGGAGCTTCGTCAACGCATCAAAACCAGACCAGTACCAACGGTGTGGGTAGCAGAGGGCCTGCATCCTATGGACCAATTAGATGCGCAGTCGTTCGTCGACGACGTGGCAAAGGGTGGAGACCCTGCTGATCTTCTCCAGAGTTCGATTCCCTATTTCGGGTACCGTACCGTGATTTGCACGCCGGACTGAGCGGACATGGAAGTTTATCCGCAGATTTACGCAGATTTACGCAGATTAGGTAGAAATTGTTTTTGGTTTGAATTCTGCATTCTCAAAATCTGTGCTCATCTGCGTAAATCTGCGGACAAAACCTCCTCTGTGAATTTCCAGCTGACGTTCGCACAAATCGTCCAAGAACCGCAGCTTCTCTGGAATTTGGAGGACTTCCCGTTTGCTTGCTTTTCAATGGACGAACGGGCCGTCACTTGATCACAGTTAGGCCGACGACGCCACAGACGCATCAATCACCACGCTGCGAAAGAAAACGATTATGGGAGCATGGGCAGAAGGCAGTTTCGACAACGACGACGCAGCTGATTGGGTTTGGGAGCTTGCCGAGGCGGACACTTCGATTTTGGAGGAGGCGTTTTCACGAGTCGCCGAATGTGAGGATTACTTGGAAGCAACAGACTGTGTCGTCGCCATTGCAGCCGCCGAGTTGCCCGGCGAGGTGTCGGCATTCGTGACGCGTATCGGCACACCGCCCTCACCCGAGTTGGTTTCGTCTGCGTTGAGTGCGCTCAAGCGCATCAAGACCAGGTCGGAGTTGCAGGAGTCGTGGGCCGAGTGGCATCAGGCGATAGCGGAGTTGGAGTCGAGACTTGCATGAGAGTCCGTCGGCCTAACCAGGTGCCGGAGCGTGTCTGTCATGGAAGTTTATCCGCAGATTCACACAGATTTCCGCAGATTAGGAAGAAATCGTTTTGGGTTTGGATTCTGCATTCCCAAAATCTGTGTTCATCTGCGTCAATCTGCGGATTAAATCCCCTCTGCGGATGACCTTCCCAAGGCGAGTTGTTTCAGGTCAGTCAGGGATTTCCCGGAGCGCATGGGTATAATGGAGCGGGTGAAGGGAATCGAACCCTCGTTACGGGCCAAATGGTTTTCTGTGGTGTAAAGTGGTGCTTTTACGGGCGTTTTTGCATTGTTTTAAAATGAGTTACTTGCACTACTTGCACTCGTCATGGCGTATCTGTATCGCAAACCACGCTCGCCCTTCTGGTATGTCGTCTACTTCGACGGCGACCAGAAGGAGCGCCATCGTTCCACCGGCCTACGGGCCGACGATCCAAACGACACTGCAAAGGCAAAGACGCTTCGAGCAGAACTTGAAGCGAAAGAGTACCGGCAGACTCCCGTTGTCGGCGGGGAGGGTTGGGATACCTGGGTGCCACAATTTCTGGAGCGTCACTGCGAGAATGCCCGAACTCTGGAGCGATACGCCGATGCTTGGAAGTGGCTCGCACTTTGGCTCCAGGTGCGGAAGATTCATTCGCCACGGGACATCACTTATCGCAAGGCGCTCGAATACATCGACTGGCGGACGGCCTACAAAAAGAAAAGCGGGAAGACCGTTGGACGGAACACCGCCATTTTCGAACTCAAGACGCTGTCGATGCTCATCGGGGAAGGCGTCCGGCTCGGACACACTGAAGCCAACCCCCTGGTCAGCCTCAAGCTCCGAAAGGACAAAGCCCCGAAGAAACCGGAGCTCGCTGACGCGGAAATTGTGGCGATCAAGGCGGCACTTGCCGAGGAACCCGAGTGGATGCAAACCGCCTTCGAAATCGCGCTTCACACCGGCTGTCGCCTCCGCGAAACCCGTATCCCCATGAGCTGCGTGGATTTCGTCGAGAACAAGATCACCTTCCCGTCGCCGAAGGGCGGAGAGGCCCGTGCGTTTTCGATTCCGATGCCGACCGCGCTCCGGCCCTTGCTCGAAAATTTGGCCAAGACCAAACAGAAATTCACCGTGGAATTCCCGTTCCAGCCGTCTCGGCGATGGCAGCAATTCTTCATTAAGGTCAAAATGCCGCACATCTGTTTCCACTGCCTCCGCGTGACATACGTCAATCGGCTGCGCCGCGCAGGGGTCCCCCGCGAGGCCGCCATGCGGTTGGTCAACCATGCGTCGGATTTGGTTCACCAGATCTACCAGCGTGAGAAAGTGGAAGACGTTGTTAAATGGCGAGATGCCGTTGCGTTTCCACCTTAGAAGAAAGGCGGGCGAAAGCGAATCGGCAGTTGGGCAGGTGGCTATAGATTGAATCGAGCTGAGGAAGCTATGGAATATACTTGTCATCGCGTTTATCGAACGCGGGCCGCGTTCCCTCCAAGATGTCCACGATACGACGATTGATGGCTGGGTCTTCGATTGAGCCGCTGGTGTAGATCACCGTGTTCTCCTGATCCTTCTGCATTTCTGCACAAATAAGATCGTCGCGCGGGACACGCGCGAAACAAAGGTGGTGGTTTCACGGGAGGAACTCTTTCGCCGCTGGGGCCAAACCGCCGCCGAATTTGGCTTCGGAATGGAGCAGGTTCGCGCGCTCATCCATCCCAACCGAAAGGAGGTGCCAATCAACGTTCCTTCCAAGCACGTCACGCCCAGCATCGGACAGTTGCTCGACCGTCAGAGTTTCTTCTCCGAACGCGAACTGGTCCGAGGTCTCGCCGAGAAGACTCAGGCGCTCGGCGTGCCGGTAGATGGCATTTTGCGAAGCGCACGCGAGGCCCTCGGAAAATTGATTCCGCTGGGCGAGTTCGCCGGTGAACGGCAGTTCACCAACCAGGCGACGCTGGATTTGGAGCGGGACCTCGTCGCCAAGACGATTGCGGGACGCGAGGATGTTTCGCAAACGCTGTCCGACGCCACGGTGAAAACAGTTTTGGCGCAATACACGCTTTCCGCCGAACAGGAGGCCGCCCTGTGCCGAATCGCGCAGCGGCCCGGCACGGTGCAGGTCATTCATGGACTCGCGGGAACAGGCAAATCAACGCTTCTTGCTGCCGCGCGACAGGCGTATGAGCTGGAAGGCTATCACCTCATCGGGTGTTCGCTGAGTGGGAAGGCCTCTGAGGGGTTGCAGCAGGCTTCGGGAATTTCCAGCCACACGATCGCCCGTTTGCTCCATCAATGGGGTAAAGAGCTGTCCGAAGTGCCGCGCCTGAACGCCAAGACCATCCTCGTCATCGACGAGGCGGCCATGGTGGGCACCCGGCGGCTCGCCGAGCTGATGGCCTGTGCGGAACGGGCGAAATCCCGGGTGATTCTCGTAGGCGACTCCAAACAGTTGCCCGCCATTGAAGCTGGGGCACCCTTCAAAAACCTTGGGCGATTCCTTGGCATGGCCAATCTGACCGACATCCGCCGTCAGTTCGAGCAGTGGGGCCGCGACCTCGTTCGCCAGTTCGCCGACGGAGACGTGAGCGAGGGCGTAGAGATTCTGCGACGGCGGGGATTACTGCATGTCGCGGTCACGCCTGAGGCCGCGACCTCTGCGTTGTTGTCCGAGTGGGCGAAGGAGACGGAGTTGCCCAAAACACTCATCCTCGCCGGAACCCACGAGGAGGTAAATTGGCTGAATCGCGAAGCGCAGGCGCTTCGGCGAAAGTCAGGTCAGCTTGGAAAGCAGTCGTTCACGATTGGTGAACGTGACTTCTTCCCGGGGGACCGGGTGATCTTCGGACGCAATGACCGGAAGCTCGGCGTGAAGAACGGAACCTTCGGAACGTTCGTCGAGGAACGACAAGGTTCGGCAGTGGTTCAGTTGGATCATGGAGGCAAGCGTGTATTCGTCCCGTTGAGCCATGAACACATGCGACTTGGTTACGCCGTCACGACGCATAAATCTCAGGGTGCCACGGTGAACCGGGCGTTCGTCCTTTTTTCGGACGTCATGCAGTCGCGCGAATCCACCTACGTTCAGATCAGCCGCGCCCGGGAGTTCACAAAACTGTTCCTAACCCAGGAACAGGCGGGTGACGATGAGTTACGCGACGCGGTGCGCGCGATGGAACGGTCGCAGGCAAAGTTAAATGCGACCGAACTGGCCGATTCCGGTTTGTCCCCGGTTACGGAACTTCGTCCACGGAATCCGAGGATTCCAGGCCTGTCACTTGCGGCGTAAGTTTCGGTTTTGACGATCAGGTTGCAATCGCAAAGAACCTCGTGTGATCGGACGCATCCAGCCAAATCACCATTGGCGTTGCGGTCCCTGCCGTACAGGTTCTTGTCGCACGCCTCTGAGGTAACCTGCCTTAATTGAATCCATTGAATCCGCCTGTTTTCGCGCCCAGTCCAGCCACGCTTTGGTTTGTTCTGGAAGATCAGCTGTTGGTTGTCCGTTGGCCAGATGACGCTCACAGGCGCGCACAAAACCACGCAGTCGCATGGCTTCCCACCAATTGTCTGATGCCGTTACCAAGTGTTTCTGCAGTTCGCTCTCCTCGAAACGTTTTCGCCGCTCAATTTGCTCTAGACGAGCCCGTTCTGCCTCAACCAGTTTCCGCTGCTCTTCTTTGTGACGTGAACGATTCCCTTCCGCCTCAACTTGCCCGAGATGAACCAGAATCTCGGGAACGAGATCTTCTAGCTTCCGCCTCTTCGAATCCGACCACTGCCTGTCATTTAGTTCGTAGTTTCCAGAACCGATTATGAGTCGGAGCTCTCGAGTCCCGGTCCACGAATAACGGGTGAAGGGCCAAATTCCCTGCTTCTTTTTCTCTTCGTCCGTCAGATTGAGTTCAGTCCGCTTCATGACTTCGCGAAGTCGGAGAGCTACTGGTTGTATGCCCACGAAGAGTCGTGGTGTCGGTTCATGCGGTTCGGGGTTTTCTCTAAATCGTCCACCGATAGCTAAGGCTCCATGGATGATACTGTTGATGAAATTCAAGGCCCGCTCCAGCAGTTCCGGGGACACCTCTATCCAGCGTAGCGGATTAGGGAGTCGGGAACGGGTAGTCACAACGCCGTGGTGCAAATAGGTGTCCGTTGTGAGTGCCCTGCGGGTCTGCCGCACCAGAGGATGAACTGGTATAACCTTTGCCTCAGGCTCAGTGGCTTCGGTAACGGCCGCTGCCGTGGTCGGCGCATCCGCGACTTCGGTCGCCAGAATAGCAACCACCCTCTTCCTCGCAGCAGAAATCACCACTTGTGTCTTCGTGTCCGGCCCGGCGGCCGGCAAGGGGTCCTTTTCCATGACGCACCCCCGACGCTGTGCACTCCAGTATGCGGCATCCGGTCGCGGCACATTCATTTCCTTCGCAGCTTTGGCTATTGCAGCGAAGGGCACGCCCCAGGCGACTACGAGGTGCGACACCGGTGTTTTCCAGAGTTCAGCATACAACTCCTCTCGATTGATCAACTTGCCTTCCGTCTCGTTCATTGATCCCGGAGATTCAGAGTTCTTGCGGCAATTGTCAGGCCTTGGCGGTCGGGCCGGACCTACTCGCTTGCACGGCATTTGATCGGCGCTGCGCCTCAATCCGGCGCACCGCCTCTTCGACGAACGCGACGAACTCGGACTGATGCGTCCCGCGAACTTGAGCCCACACTTCCCTAGGTACCGGTAGACGGAAAAAGTGACCGGCATCGGCAGCCAACACGCCCAGTGGGACCAGACTGCCCATCCTTGCGACCAGCCATCCGGTGTGGAAGTGGACGAAGGCCAATTCCAAAAAGAGGCGCTCTTCGGTCGTCACGGGACGGGTTTCCAAGCTGCGATCCGCATCAAGCAAATGGGCCAACCGGGGACGTTGATGCAGTTGCCCCCACAAGCGGCGGTGTTGGGTATTGAGGGTCAGATACTCACTGACTCGCTTGGCCTCCACATCGCGCCTAAGGGTTTCAGCTGTGAATAGCAGGCTCCCGCAGATGCCCAACGTCTGAAAGAACGAAACCCAATTGTCAGAAAGCCAGGCGGCCAAGGAGCTCATCCAACCATCCTACCACGACGGACAGTCGGTTCGAAACCCACGGGTTGATCAGGCCGCCTCGGGAATGTCGGCACGCACGCGGACCAGCAAGGCGCGAGGGATGCGGACCATCTTTTCCCCGGGACCGCAGCCAGCGCCGACGGCATCGAGGAGATCAGCGTGCTGGGTGATGTCGGCCCCGATGATGGCGAAATCGCCATCAGCAAGTTCGAGAACATCGGGACAGGAACGTCCCCCGGAGCATGGCAGGGGGCTGGAAGCGGCGTTGACACCTAGACGACGAATGAACATGAGAGACAAATGACAAAAGTCATCTAGTCAGTCAACAAAAATGACAGTAGTCATCTACTGTGCTGAATTTCGACCATTTGGGCGTGCTGAGTGCCGCCGTCATCCGCCTGCTCCGGGAGGAGCGGGAACGACAGAATATATCGGGAAAGGAACTGGCCCGATGCTGTGGCCTGAATCAATCGACGATCAGCCTCACTGACAGAGGCCTGCGCAAGCCAACGTTGGAAACGCTGCTGCGAATGGCAGATGTGTTGAAGGTGAGGCTGGGCGATATTTTGTTGCAGGCTGAAGCAGAGGGCGGCGCGAAGCCGAAAGTATCGAAAAAGGAGGCGGGAACGGAGTGACTAAGACAGCCCGTCCGGCGATCCGGCGTTGCCAGTTTTCTGGAAGATGCCGAATCGCAGACGGGCGGGCTATTATATCGGGAGTATCGTCACGCGGAAGCCATCCCACCAGGATGCGGCGGGGTTGAGGTATTACGACGTTGGGCTTTTCCATGACCACGGTTATGGGCGGTATCGGGAATGTGTGCGGCAATAACAACAGCCGCGGCGGTAACGGGAGGATGGTTTCGATTGAAGGGAGCTCCCGGGAACGACCAATGCTTTGGGGGAATTCATAAGGGCATCGGCCCTGAACCCGGCTTGCAGCGCAGATTCGCGTTCTTGCGCCATGGTCGCTGCATACCATTCCGCATGGTAGAGGGCGATGCGGACATCCTGTCGGTTCCACCGCAGCTGACGTGCAGCACGCGGAATATGTCCCAACTTCTTGGTGAGTTCGGCCACCAGCCAGATCGGTTCCTTTTTCCCGCACAGATAAGTCATGCGGATGCCGTTCCAATCGCGAAATTCCAGACTCATTCGAAGTCTCCTCCCATCCGCCATTATGGCATGACAGAAGCCGATTGTGACCCTCTTTCTTAGACCGCATCTGAAAAATGAAACTTAGCGAGTCTTCAAGCGAGTCTGCGGAGTTGGATGCGTATAAGGGCGATAAAGACAAAGGCCTCCGCGCTTTCGGTGGTGGTTTCGTAGTCCCGAACGAGGCGTCGATGACGCATCAACCAGCCGAAGGTTCGTTCGACGACCCAGCGCCGAGCCAAGACCTTGAAGCCCCGTGCGGTGTCGGAGCGTTTTACCACTTCAACTTTAAGCTGGGAGCGGAATTCCATTACCCAATGGGCGAAGGAATCACCTGTGTATCCGCCGTCGACCCAAATCAATCGCAACCAAGTCAGCCAGCCGAGTATGCCACTCAAAAGGGCCATCGCTCCTTCCCGCTCTGGAACATCCGCTGCGGTGACCTTGACCCCAAGGACCAGTCCCAGCGTGTCCACCAGCAGATGGCGTTTTCGCCCCTTGATGTTCTTGGCTGCGTCATAACCTCTGACTCCGCCATGGCAGTCGGATTTGACGCTTTGGCTGTCCAGAATCGCCGCTGTGGGTCGGGATCGTTTGCCGACAAAACCCCGTACCATGGCTCGCAGTTGGGCGTTGATGCGCTCCCAGAGATTCTCCCGAACCCAGGCGCGGAAAATGTGAAAGACCGTCTTGTACTTCGGAAAGTCCTTCGGCAACAACCCCCAAGGGCAACCTGCCTTGACGATATAGAGTACCGCGTTGACCACCCGGCGAAGGTCGGTTCGGGGTCTTCCCCGACGTTTGGCGGCTGGAAGCATCGGTTCTATGATTTCCCACTGGGCATCGGTGACATCAGTGCTGTATTGAGCGATTTTCATCGCTCGACAGAGCTTTCCGCTAGTTCACGCCCTCCATTTCAACGGCCCAAGTCAAGCCTAACTCCCACCTTTCCGATTTCTCAGATGCGCTCTTAGGGTTAGTCGACATTCACCACCTGTTTCAAGTACCGAAAGCACCCATCACCACATAGGTTTGACCACAAAATCGGGCCATTCCTACATCCTCGACGCCAGCCTAACCCTGAGAACCATCACCCCCCTCTCAGGATGTGGACTAGCGTTCTAATTTAATATGGAGGAAAGAAGTAAAAGGAGAGTAGATATCGTATCCTATTGGTTCTTCATCTATCACTTTTCATGCGCTCAACCCTAATGATTCTGCTACTCGCCTGGAGTGATAGTGGGTGGGGCTTCCCCCCCGTCGTTCTGGCCCGACCTATCGTCAATTGATGCCCTGTTCGGGCGAGGGAATGGTGACCAACGGAATCTTCACGCTCATTCTCTCGGCGTGGAGGCATCCCATCGTCGTTTCCAATCACACCCCAACGCGCCAGCCGATGCAGAGCCACTCTCTAGCCGGTGGATTCCTCGACCCAGACAGGCTTGCCAAACTCACTCCAATAGACCAAAATCATACCGAGCATTCCTGTCGATTGTTCACGCCGCGATGTGTTTGGGGATCAGATCGCCAATCGACCGTGCGAAACGCAATCAACTTTAAAGACTATGCGCCGCGGCCGAAAACAGAGGGCCTTTGTCAGCATAATGAACGGGCGGTTTCGCCCTATCAATGGACAAGCCAGCCGTGGATTTGCGGGATCCTCGCCTCGCCCCAAGTCTGGTCTTGGCCCCCTATTACGTGTCAGCGTTAAGGGTTGGACCGATTCCGAAGTTGAGACTTGTCTCTCCCGCAACTACCCTGATTTTTCTCCTGAAACTTTGAAGGCATGTGTAACTGCAGCGAAGAAGGACGGCTTTATGGACGGTGTATTTAACAATCTGCCTGCAGGATCCCAGACAAGGAGGATTGCTTAACTGTTCGTTCACCCCCCCCAATTTGGCTTGGGTTTCCAGACCAATCATGAATTGGCAGCGAAAATCACGATCGGCGTTCGCGCAAACCACGACCACCCCGAGCCCATCCCCATCACTTGGAAGGTCATCTGCCTCCAGCGGCCCCGGCGCCCGCACTGGTTCGCAACAGCCATCCAATAGGGCGATTCCAATCGCAGTAAATCGTCCAACCTCAATTACTGTGGCTCGTTTGTCCCCTAACCCCCATGAAACAGTTCGTGGGTTTTGCAGATTGGTGCATTGTTTCTCGGAGAGTTGTATCCGTTAGTCCGAACCGGTCTTCCGCAGGCGGCTGGAAACGTGGTAAAAGCCCTAGATGGCTCCAGAACTCGCGCCGCCGTCCCTCGCCGATCAACCTTGGTTTGTGGAATTCCTCGAAACCCGAGGTTTCCGGAAAACCACGCCTTCCTCGTTTTCCAATGGTCGCGCCTCGGTCCGTGTGGACGGGCCGATGCTCTGCGCCGTTCCCGGCGACGACGGCAAAAAGGTCTGGCGCAGCGAAGTGAAGGAGACGCCGCCGGAGGCGATTCGCCAACTCCTGTCCGTCGTCCTTTCCGCGCCGTCATTTCTTTCCCAAGCCGAACTGGACAAGAGAGTGGCACGCCAGCGCCACGCGGCAGATGCACTCGGCGATATAGCCAACACGATACGCGAAAACCCCGATAGTCCGGCGGGGCAACAACTCCGCCGATTCGTCTGGTCGATCTTCAATCAACACCACGCGGTCAATCTATGGCGTATGAACGATGAACTCAGCCCGCAGCAGAAAGGATGGGTCGCCGTCGTCATGACCGCATGGATGGACGGACAAGTGCCGGATGACGCCATCCGGTCGGCACTCATGGATTCTGGGGAAATGGATCGTTGGGATACCGTACGCCTTCGCGCACCCGAACAACGTCGCCTAGTCGAGGCTATCGGCGCGGTGTCGGACATTCTGAAAAGCACACTGCCGGGGTACGCATCACCGGCCATCACTCGCGCTGATGGACTTCTCCGGGAGGTCCTGGACTTGTTGCGGACCGTGCGAAAGACCGGTGATTGAGCCCGTGTCGCTGGAGTAAAGGTGCGCCTCCAATTGTTGAAAAATCGTCCGGAAAACTCGGGTCAGAACGCCCTGCCCAAGAATCTCGACCCCAGTGGCGTAGCGCTCGGTGAGCAAATTGTGTCCGCGAATCCTCTCCAGCTCAGGAAGCCGCAGCAGCCGCAGTCCGAAGGGTGTTTGCAGAAACGGACCGGAATTGACCTTGTGGTAGGACTTCGGAATCACGGGAATGCGCGCCTCATGCCCGTCGAGAACCGTGAACCCGAAGCCGTGTCCGAGCGCACGATGCCGCTCCTGATGGGCGCGCAGACCCTCAACGGTTACAGCAATCCTGCGGGCGTCGGCTTCGTCCCGAGCGGTGTTCGGCGGATCAAGGAACGCGGACACCGGCGTCCGGCAGACAATCCCGGGCACACGGATTTCAAAGGGCCGATTCAACGTGGCCACAAGCACCCAGCGCTGGCGGTCCTCAATTTCGCCCCACTCGGCGTTGGGTTTCAGTATCGAGGTGAAAACGTGATAGCCGAGCCGTTCCAAATGGGTAACGACGACTTGCCCGGCGAGGCTGGTACCGAACGACGGAACGTTCTCGAAAACGACGGCGGCTGGCATCCGGTCGCGGACTAGCGACAGAACGGGGATGAACAGGTCGCCGGTATCGCCGAGTTCCGGCTTCCCGGCCAACCCCTTTTTGGCGCGTCCAAGATTGGAATGGCTCGTGCAAGGAATCCCGCCGATCAGGATGTCGAACTGAGGGAGATCGGAGGATTCGACTGCACGAATGTCGGCCTGTACCAAGGCGGCATTCGGGTGGGCTGCCTGCCACTCATCGGCAAACGGCGGTTCAATTTCGATTCCGGCCTCGACCCGGAAATGTTCGTTCCCCGACAGGGCCGCCGTCATCGTCCCACCGCCTGAGAAAGCCTCGACGACGCGAAAAGGAGGGGCCAGTCGTCGGGAGCGTAGAATGGCGGCAGCCCGGCGGCTGGGTGTGATCCGAATTCGCTCAAACCAGCCACTAATCTTCAGCTCCGGAAACTCAGCCAGTCCTCGTAGGTATACTTGGTTGGCGAGATCGATGATGGGCCGTCGGCCACCGGAGACCGCCCGGCTGGAGACATGGTTCTCTGCGAGAACGGCGGGTTTCAGCAGGAGTTCCTCACCCTTTGTTTCCACTGAGAACGGCATCCCCGCGGGAAAA
>CAITXU010000007.1 GCA_903896505.1 uncultured Verrucomicrobiota bacterium
AGGGACATCCAACGGAGGGACGCGCTCCTGCAAGTCCCCAATTACTGCAGGGATCATCACGTCTCCCAATCTAACGGTACCTTCATAGCGCAGCGTTTGACCGAGGAATATGGCCAGCTCGATCTTCCTCCACCCAGGATGTGGGAGCGCCCCTCAAGAATTCTTGGAACCGTCATGGGAGGGCGGCAGCGGCCAATGGGTCCCGAAGCGCCAGGCCTGACCCAGGATGGTCACCACATTTCCAATTTCTGCCTGTTCGAATAAGGCACGGAGACGTCCGGCGGCCGATTCTCGTCCCAGCGGAGAAAAACCCAGAATCTGGCGTAATCGAGCCACGGACCGGCTCAGCTGTGGGTCAGGGTTTCCCTGAGTCCCTTGCTCAACGATGGCGAGGGCCGACAGAACTTCCGTCGGATTTTGTTCGGCAATCAATTCGCAAAAGACTTCCGCACGGGCGGAGTTATCGAATCCCTGGGGACCAAACACAGCGGTTCCGGTTTCAATCACCAGCGACCGCAACGCCTCTTGCGAAAGGGTTGGACGTTGGCTGACGGCTTCCAGCTCCGGTGAAGTTGGAGATGCCGCCGGAGACGATACTCGAAACTCAATGGTCAGATGTTCCTCCCGTCCGGACTGTCCGCCAAGGCTCCCTTTGCCGTTGGTGCTTGCGTTCGGTCGGTGGGAGGCGTGAGCCCCGGGATGGGGAATCAGCAGATGTAGGACAACTCGTTCGGCTTCCAACCGAACTCCGCAGGGCAATGAGCTTCCCTCATTGAGAGCCGATTCAATTTCGGACCGCAGTTTTCGAATCCGATCTCCGATTTCATCCATGGGCATATCCTACCACTCCAGAAATTGGAAGACACGTCGCGAACTCTCGAATTGCCAGCTTTTGAGACTTCGGAAATGAATGGGGCATGGCCTCCGGCCCTCCTGATAGCCCACCGGAAGACGGGATTGCGCCCACGTTGCCGCGGCGAATCATTGTGGTGGACGACCGGGAACGGGAAAGCGGCGTGATTACCGTACTTCAGGCGTTGCCGGATGTGACCGTCCGGATCGACCGGTTACCCGTCGGCGATTACCGCATTGACGATCGAGCGTTAATCGAACGCAAGACCGTTGCTGATTTTGCCCAGTCGCTGGTGGATGGGCGATTGTTCCGTCAGGCTCAACGACTGATGTACCAACCCCTTCCGGCGGTGCTGCTCCTTGAAGGTCGGGCCTCGGACCTGAAGGACACTGGAGTGCGCCGGGAGGCTTTGCAGGGGGCGTTGGTGACGCTCACCCTCTTATTTCGGATGCCGATCCTTCGGTCGATCGACGCGGCAGAATCGGCTACGCTAATCCAGTATGCGAGCCAGCAACTCGACCGGGAGACGCAGGGACTTCCGTATTCGAGAGGCCATCGACCCAAGGGGAGGCGCCGACAGCAACTTCGCCTGTTGCAAAGTCTTCCCGGAATCGGTCCGGACCGGGCAGTTCGCTTGTTAAACCACTTTGTCAGTGTCGAAAAGGTGATTGGCGCGACTGCGGAGGAATTGGAGGTCGTGGAAGGTATTGGACCGAAGACGGCCCAGGCTATCCGCCAACTTTTGTCCGAAAAGCCTTCCGCCTACGGAACGTGCCGTTGAATCGGTGAGTATGAGAGTTAGAGTTTGCCTGGGGCGACGGACCACCTGTGGACAACAGGACTTTAAACCGCCGGAAGTTCGAAAGGGTCAACCCATGGCTTTACACTGCGGTGTATTTAAAATAGATTGGTTACCAATCGATTGGTTTAAAACAAAGCATTATGGCAACTGTTCCGGCATTTGAGGCAAAGACCAAATTTGGGGAACTACTCGACCGGGTCATTGCGGGAGAAGAGATCGTCATCACCCGTCACGAACGGCCGGTGGCCCGGCTGATCTCGGAAGGGGTGGAAAGCCTAGCGGACATTCGTCGAGCCGGAGAGGGACTGGAAGCGCTCCAGAAGGAAATCGGTTCGTCAGAAGAGGGGAAAAAATCCATCACCTGGGAGGACTTCAAGGCTGCGATCGAGGAAGGTCGACGGTGATCGATTCCTTTGTCGCGGACTCTTCGATTGGCATTGGGTGGATTCATCCTGGCCAGTCCAACGCGCTCACCCACCGGCTGCTTGAAAAGGCCAAGGGTGGTGCTCCCATCCACGTTCCATCGCTTTGGCATCTTGAGATTTCCAACGCACTCTTGGTTTTCGTCCGTCGAAAACTGATGACTGATTCCCAACGGTCCGTCGGCCTGGCGCTCCTATCCCAGCTTCGCGTCATGACGGACGGTGAAACTCATCGGATAGCGTTTTCGACGATCTCGGAGTTGGCGGATAGGTATACTTTATCGGCCTATGACGCCGCCTATTTGGAATTGTCTCGAAGAAAATCGTTGCCGTTGGCGACCCGGGACGAGGCTCTGAAAGTCGCCGCGGGAAAAGCTGGAATTCGCCTTTTTTAAATCCCGGGCAATTTCGGGAGATGTCCCCATTGAGCGACAGCAGTCCAATGAAAGCTACGCTCCGCTACGGAGCCATCGGGCCATTTCCAGCCATTTGGGAGGCTGGCCGGTGCGCAGCACGCCGACCCGAAAGATTCGGGCTGCCGCCCAGACCTCAAAAGCGACGAATCCTCCCAGCAGGAGGAGGGTGCCGACGACATCGATGAGAGGAGGATGGCCTGTCACCCGGTTCATCATCACGAATGGAGTGAAAGGGGGAATCCAGGAAAGCACCCGGGCCAGAGTCCCATTTGGGTCCCGGGGGATGAAGGGAATGGTCAGCAGGGGAACGATTAGCACGGGCATGACAATGCCCATCATGTTCTGCGCCTCCTTCAACGTGTTGCAGGTGCTTCCCATCGCCAGAAAAAACGTGGCGAATACGAGAAACCCGAGGATGAAATAACCAAGGAATGCCGGCAGCAACCACGTGGTCTGAAGCAGATTCAGCAGGTCGACAGGGATGTTTTCAGCGGTACCGGCGACGCTCCCTTTGCTGGTGTTCAGGTACAGCACCCCCATCGCCGAGGCAATCCAGAGGAACAGCATGGTCAACCCGGTGAGTGCGATGCCGAAAAGCTTTCCGGTCATCAGCTCCTCGGGGGTCACGCTGGAGAGAAGCACCTCAATGATCCGATTCGATTTTTCCTCGATGACCGAGGTGAGCAGCATTTGCGAGGAAACAAATACAGCCACCCACAGCAGATAAACAAAGGCGCTGGGTATCCACTGCCGAATCCGATCTCCCAGACCAACCCGTTCTTCCCCGGCCGCCTTGCGAGGATTCAGGCTGACCAGCGGGACCCGAATGGCCTCGATTTCCTGAACTGCAGACTGGTTCATTCCCCGGGCTTGGTACGCGGCGGACCGGAGTTCTCGTCCGACCGTTTCTGAAATCAGTTGTTCCAAGGCCGGGTCGGCGAGATTGTCCGACCAAAACTGGATGTTCCCCTCGTTGGAGTTCTTGTCAGACGCCTTGGTGCTGTTTTTTGGGGCCTCCCGGACGAGTTCGGGAATTATCACGGCGGCGAACAATCCGACGGGTTCGCCCTGGATTTGAAGTTTTTGATCCCCTTTGAGCCACGGACGCAATCGGTCAATGAGAGTATTCCTAGGCTCCTCGGTCACTTCCGACGGTAGCTCGGTCCGTTGAAAATGCCGTCGGGGTTCCACGAATTCCGCAGTCCCGGCTTCAAACAAGCCGTCGAGTTCCTTTAAGAATCCAGTCTGTCCTCCCTTCTCAATGAATTCATCGAGGGCCGTGGTCGTGGACCAATGGTCCAACCAATCTGCCCGGTCTGCGGGACGCTTCAGGTGACGTCGGGCATGGCTGACCAACTCATCCAGAACCTCCCGCTGATGGCGTCGGTCGACCTCCCGGTCAATCAATGCCTTCCATTTTCCGCTGGGATCGGTCACCACGAAATAGCGGGTGGGAACTCCCTTTTTTTCAATAAGAACTGGAATTTTGATGGCCAGGGTCCAAATCAAGGGAAAGAAGATGATGCCCATCCAAAACCCCTTGGTTTTGAGATTTTCCAGGTACTCCCGGGCGGCGACAAGAAAGGCAATGTGGAGCATGGCGGTACGGCGGTGTTCTACCGAAGTTTGACTTCGCGGGCTTCGTCGCCCACCAAGTGGACAAACACATCGTGGAGGGCAGGGGCTTCCGCTGAAAAGGCGCTTAAGACCAGTCGTTGATCGAAGCAGGCCTGGAGTATGCCCTGGGGATCGGTTCCGGTGGCGAGTTGCAATTCCCACGCCCCATCGGGCAACTGGCGAACCGTGGTGACTCCCGGAAGTTGTCGGAGGGGAGCCACCGAATGGGTGGTTCGCAATCGGACCCTTGGGGGAAGCATCGCCCGGGCTTCCGCAGGTGTCCCTTCAAAAATCTTTCGCCCGCCCGCCATGATGCTGAGTCGGTCGCACAAGCGCTCGGCGTGGGACATCACGTGGGTGGAAAAAAGCACGGTGCGCCCACGCCGGCGCAAATCGACCACGATCTCTTCGAGCACCTCCTGATTAACCGGATCGAGCCCTGAGAAGGGCTCGTCGAGAATGACAAACTCGGGGTCGTGCGCCAGGGCGGCCAGCAGTTGCACTTTCTGGCCCATCCCTTTGGAGAGTGTCTCCGATTTTTTTTCGGCAAAGGCCCCCAGCCCATAGCGTTCCAATAATTCAAACGCCCTCTTTTTGGCCGTTCTCGAATCAATACCCTTCAACGTGGCGAAATAAGCGATGATCGCCCACGCCTTCATTTTCTTGTAAAGCCCCTTTTCCTCTGGCAGATAACCGATCCGTTTTCGCACCGCCAGGGCCGAGGGAGAGCCCAGCACGGTGACGGAACCGCTGGTTGGCTTGATGATCTCCAGGATCATCCGGATACTGGTCGTCTTTCCCGCACCATTGGGACCCAGGAAGCCAAAGATGCAGCCTGGAGGTACGGAAAGCGATAGGCCATTGACGGCGGTGAAATCGCCATAGCGTTTGGTCACCTCCTGCAATTGCAGCGCCAAGGAATCGACCGGCATGCCAAGAGCATGTGGGCGGTTATGGCGCCTTGAAAAGGCATTTGCGGCCCGGGTACCGACAAAAATGGCCGCGACTGGGAACGCGGACGTCTCGTCCGCCCGGCAGTCCGAATCGCGTAGCGGACCTATTGGGGACCGTCACCGGGTTGGCGGGAGACTCACTACCAAAGTGCTTCCAGATGGGTAAAGGTCATGATCCCCGCAAAAATTGGGGACTTGCAGGAGCGCGTCCCTCCGATGGATGTCCCTGCTACGCAGGGACCTGCGTCCGGAGTGACGTCGCGCCGACGCGGGGCAAGTTCCCCTATCGATGTCAACCACCAGCGCTTGGGTACTACCTCGACCGTTTTTCGTCAGGCTCTCGGGCTCGATTAAGGACTGGATTGGCAGTGTTCCCTGACCATAAGCGATTTGGCGCGAGCTTAGACCAGATCGCCCGCCCTCCACTAGCCAGAGACCAGACTTCGTGCCTTGGCCAACGCTGCCTCCAATTGAGTGGCATCTTTTCCACCGCCCCGGGCATTGTCGGGTCGTCCGCCGCCTTTCCCACCAACGATGGGGGCGATTTGCTGGATCACCTTGCCAGCCTGAACTTTGGAGGTCCATTCGGCGGAAACACTGGCGATGAGGGTTACGGCTCCCGATTGAGCGGTTCCCAGAACAATGACTCCCGGGAAACGCCCCTTCAGGGCGTCCACCACTCCCTGAAGTGTCTCTGCGTCCACCGACGGGACGATTTCGATCACCGTGGGAATTCCACCCAGGACGGTTGCCTTGGCCGCCAGGCCTGCTGCCACTTGGGCGGCTTCGCGTTGGCTCGCGGCTTTGAGGGCCTTTTCCAAATCCTTTTGCTGTGCGAGCAGGGCCTCGATTCGACGCTCGACCTCAGCCACTGGCGCATTGATCTGGCCTGCCACATGGCGCAAGGACGATTGTTCACGACGGGCAAGGTCGTAGGCCGTCAAGCCTGCGACGGCTTCGATTCGGCGGACGCCCGCAGCGATGGCCGACTCGGCCACAATCCGGAACAGGCCAATCTCACCGGTCGCCCGCGTGTGAGTTCCACCGCAAAGCTCCATCGAATAGCCGTCCAGAGCACCGCTCTGTCCGCCGATTTGTACGACCCGGACCACCTCGCCGTACTTGTCTCCGAAGAACTGCTGGACATCGGATCGTCCCTTCACCTGGGCATGGGGAACCTCGATCCAACTCACACCTGCATTTTCAACGATCCGTTCGTTGACGAGTCGTTCGATGTCGGCCAGGTGCTGGGCGGTCAGGGGGGCGCTGTTGAAATCGAAGGTTAGTTTGTCCGGACCGACGAAGGAGCCTTTTTGTGAGGCTTCCCGGCTGGCGACCTCGTGGAGGGCCCAATGGAGAAGGTGAGTGACCGTATGATGACGCTGGATGGCCGCCCGGCGGGAGCGGTCCACCTGGACGGTGACTTCGATGCCCTCCGGAGGTGCATCCGATCCATCCAGCAGGTGAAGCCATGTGGGACCGCTCTTTTGGGTTTGGGCGACTCTCCAGAGCTGGCCGGCTCCGATGATTTCGCCGGCATCTCCCACCTGTCCGCCCATTTCCGCGTAAAACGTCGAAGCGTCGAGGACCACGGCCGTTTTGTCCTTCAGTTCCAGGACCTCCATGACTCGGGCGGAAACTTCAAGCTGATCGTATCCCAGAAACCGGGTGGGCGTCTTGGTCTCCAATTGCGAGAGCTCTATGACCTGACGCTTTTGGGCGGCCTGGGCCTTGGCTCGTTGCTGGGCCATGAGACTGTCAAAGCCCGCATGGTCCACCGTCAGTCCCCGCTCCCGCGCCATGAGTTCGGTCAGGTCGAGCGGAAACCCGTAGGTGTCGTAGAGTTCGAAGGCGAGTGCACCAGAAACGGAAGTTGCCCCGCCGGATTGAAAGCGTTCGTTAAAGAGGGCAATGCCACGGTCCAATGTCTTATTGAAGGCTTCCTCTTCCAGTTTCAGGACATCCTTGACCTGTTGGTGGCGGGTGCGGATTTCAGGAAAAACATCACCCATGGTGGATGCCAACACGTCTACCAGCTTGTAAAAGAAAGGAGCCCGGAAACCCAACGAGCGGCCATACCGCACCGCACGTCGCAGAATGCGTCGGAGGACGTAATTCCGTCCGGTATTTCCCGGTTGAATGCCGTCGGCGATGGCAAAGCTCAGGGTTCGGATATGGTCGCCGATGACCCGGAAGGCAACGTCGATAATCTCCTGTTCCGTGTCTCCCGTGCTGCCGGGCTTGGGAAGGGTTGAGCCATATCGGCGGCCGCTCAGCTTTTCGAGTTCATCGAAGATGGGGCGGAAGATGTCGGTTTCGTAGTTGGAGATGCGTGCATTGGCGAAATCCTTGAAGCCCTGGGTTCCCTGAATTATCGAGGTCACCCGTTCGAAGCCCATGCCGGTGTCCACGTGCTGTGCCGGAAGGGGTGAAAAAGTGCCGTCCGGGTTGGCGTTGTACTGAATGAAAACCAGATTCCAGATTTCAATGCAGGAGGGGCTTCCTTTGTTGACGAGGGTGCCGGCGGTATCGCCGTTCGGTGTGAGATCAATATGGAGTTCCGAGCATGGACCGCAGGGGCCGGTCTCACCCATCATCCAAAAATTGTCCTTCTTGTTGCCGTTCACGATATGAACCGCCGGGTCGAGTCCTGCGGCCCGAAACTTTTCCGCCCAGAAATTCCAGGCCTCCTGGTCGAATTCCGATGGATCGCCCTTGCTGGTATCCGGGCAGTAAACCGTGGCGTAAACGCGGTTCTTGGGAAATTTCCAAACGCCGGTCACCAAATCCCACGCCCAATCAATCGCATCCTTCTTGAAATAGTCGCCGAAGGACCAGTTCCCCAGCATTTCAAAGAAGGTGTGGTGATAGGTATCCAGCCCGACGTCGTCGAGGTCGTTGTGTTTCCCGCCGGCACGGATGCATTTCTGCGTGTCCGCAGCCCGGGTATCGAGTCCAGGTATGGCCCCGGGCAGTCGTGAGGCATCCGCCTGCCGTTCGCCCAGAAAGATGGGCACGAACTGGTTCATGCCGGCGTTGGTGAACAGCAGGTTGGGGCTGTCAGGCATCAGGCTCGAGGAAGGCACGATGCTGTGCTGCTGTTGGCGGAAAAAATCGAGGAAACTCTGGCGGATTTCGCGGCTGGTCATTTGAAAAGGATGTAGAGGTGTTCGGTCGAAATCTCGAAAGGGTGGAAAGTCGGGTTCAGCGCTGTTTGTGGCCCAACCAACGGACGGCGTTCTCAATCACCCGAACGACCTCTGGTTGTTTGTAAACCGGGTAGAGCTCGTGCCCCGGACGAAAATAGAAGACCCGGCCCTGGCCCACATTCCAGACCATGCCACTCCGGAACCATTCTCCCCGATCCCAAGTCTCTTCCAACACCACTTCATCCGGGGGCGGTACATGAAACGGTTCGTCGTACATTTCCGTCTGTGGAACGTCGAAGGTGGATGGCAATCCAGCGGCAATGGGATGTTGAGGAAGCCGGACATGCAGGTGGCCGGGTTGGCCGTCGGGTCGGTAGGCGGGGAAGCAACAGTTGGGCAGGTAGAGGTGGACTTCAACCGGACCCGTTGTGGGCCGCCGGTATTGCACCCAAGGGGTCAGGCGGTCCGAGAGTCGTGGTGCAACCCGCAGACTGGGATAGGTGTTGGTTTCAATTAGAACGGCACGCGACCGCTCTTCTGGAGACAGAACCCGGAGGGCATCCTCGCGAGCGCGGATATTCATCGCCTCCATGAATGGTGCCGACCAATGGGCGGAATGCAGGGCGATCAGAGACAGTTTTCCCGATTCAATCCGCCGGGCGATGGACCGCCCGGTTTCAGGTGAAATCTCCCCGTTGCGGACATGTCCCCACCAGACCAGAACGTCACACTGGTCCAGGGTGGCGCTGTCCAGTCCCTGCTGCGGATCGGCCAATCGCCGGGTGGTCACCTGAAAATCGGCGTTGGTCCGAAGATGGGTGGCAATCTCACCTCCCAGGAACTGTGGATAAGCCGATTGTTGCTGAGGTTGCTGTTCATCCCAGACCACCACCCGAATCGGGGCGGCCAGGAGGTTCGTTCCCAGGAACGCCAGGACGACTCCGGCACGACCGAACCAATGGACAGCATTGGAAACCAATAGGTTGCCGAGGAAGCGATAAGGGTCGACAGCCATGCGCTTCAATGGGAACCCGGGAACGCGGGCGTGTCGCCCGCCGTTCCAAAGGCGAAAGTGAACAATGGCCATGCGCTTCATTCGGGCGGGAAGATTTAGCCGCTTGTGTTTCAATCGACACCAAAAATCGTCCGAGGAATTCCACTGGTTACCCGGCGTGGTCTGTCTAGATTGAGTGCGCGTGAGTGATGAACCCAACCAATCTCTTCCGCTTCCACGTCCTTTTGGTGGCTATGAGCTGCTGGAAGAGGTGGGCTCGGGCGGCATGGGAGTGATTTACCGGGCGCGACAGCCGGGATTGGACCGGTTATGTGCCATCAAGATGCTCAAGTCGGGCGGCGCAGAAAAGGGGTGGACCGGTGAACAGTTGCGGGCCGAAGCGAAAGTCGCTGCCAGTCTCGATCACCCGAACATCGTGGGCATCTACGAGGTGGGGGAGGTGGGAAATCAGCTCTATTTTTCAATGGAACTGGTGGAGGGTCAGGACCTGAACCGTTTTGTTCGTGGTCGGCTTCTCTCTCCCAAGGTGGTCGCTACCTACGTGCGGAAGATTGCCGAGGCGATACAGTACGCCCACGAACGCGGCGTGCTTCATTGCGATCTCAAGCCGGCCAATATTCTAATTGATCAACGGGACGAGCCTCGCATCACGGATTTTGGTTTGTCGCGAAGAACCGGCCCCGGCGCCATTCAGAGGAACGTGGAGTATGGGGCAGGGTCTCCCAACTTCATGGCTCCGGAACAGGCTTCCGAGCGTTGCGGTGCCATCACCGGGGCCACCGACGTCTTTGGAATTGGTGCCACGCTCTATTACCTGCTGACCGACCGTCCTCCCTTTCGGGGAGAAACCTTCACCGCAACGCTTCAAGCGGTCATCAACAGCGATCCGGTCCCTCCGCGAACACTTCGCCCCGCAATTCCGGTGGATTTGGAGACCATCTGTCTCAAGTGCCTCGAAAAGCGTCCGGTGCGCCGCTACCGAAATCCGGGGGAAGTGATGCAGGAGCTGGATCGCTTCCTTCAGGATATGCCGATCAAGGCGCGGCATATCTCCGGAGTGGAACGGGCGTGGCGTCTGGCCCGGCGACGCCCACTCTTGAGCGGTCTGGCGGCGGCCACCGCATTATTGTTGGGAACCGTTGCCCTTGTTTCCTCCCTTGCCACCGTTCATATCAACCGGGCTCTCGACCTGGCCCGCATGGAGGAGCGTCGGTCCAAGGCCAGTGAGTTGGCGGTTCGGCGGAATTTATACACCTCGGATATTGCGCTGGCCTTTCAGGCGCTCTCGGACGGGAACAGTGAACGCGTCCGCGAATTGCTCGAACGTCAGCATCCATTCCCCGGGGCGGCCGATTTTCGAGGATGGGAATGGCGTTTTCTTTGGGCTCTCAGCAGCCCTGACGACTTGGGTGTGGCCATCGGAAACGGGTCCGCTGTTCACAGCATTCATCTGTTTCGGGGTGGGAAAGAACTCATCACCAGCGACAATAACTTTCACGTTCAACGATGGGAATCGGGCTCGTGGAAGCGGATTCAGGACTTTCATCCTCATTCAGCATCTTCGATCCTGACTGTGCTCGATCCCCGGGAACGGTGGCTGGCGTTGACCGACCGGGCGCCGCAGGCAACCAACAATCGGGTGGTCTTGATCGACCCGATCACCGGGACCAATCTGATTCAATTCGACGGAATTGGATTTCCCATACCCAGGGCCTCCTCCCCGGATGGCAAGGAGCTTTGGGTGGTTGCAGAACATGCGGCGACGGCCTATTCCACAGAAACCGGAGCTCTGCTCCGAAATGTCCCGTTTGACGGGGGGAATTCGCAACGGGCCTTTGATGCGTCGTCCGATGGAAAATGGATTGCCTGGGGTATGGATCAAGGTCGGATTGCCGTCGGAGATGCCAAAACCGGAAAAACCATCCGGACGATTCGGGGACATCCGGACAACCCTCCGTTTCCTCCCCTGGTTCAGACGGTGGCCATTTCACCCGACAGTCAGCTCCTGGCCAGCGGCGCGACGGATGGAACGGTCCGACTCTGGGATTTGGAGCGACTGGAACCGGTGGCTGTGCTCCCAGGACATCCGGATTTTGTCACCACCGTGTCCTTTTCCAGCGATGGGCGGCATTTGGTCACGAGTGGACGGGATTCTTTTATCCGGATTTGGAGCCTCCCGGATGGCCGCCTTGAAACGACCCTTCGCCACCACTCGGGGCTAATCACAACCGCCGTCTTTCTGCCCGGAGACCGGGAGATACTGACTGCGGGAGAAGATGGCAATGTCCGTCGATGGCCCCTAAAAGCTCCTGCCAGGGCGATGGTGTTCACCAATCTTCCACCGCGCTACGGCATTGCTGAATTTACCGCCGATGGACGACATTTTGCCTGGAGCCGCACAACGTCGAGCGATGGAAACATCGGTGTCAATGCATTGTTCAATTCCCAAACCCTTACCAGTTACTCTGCAGATACCAATGTATTGGTTCGGGCGGTGGTGGTGCCCGAAACCGGACCCTCATGGACCGCGACCTACCGGTTTGGTGGCAAAATCCGACTCGAATCCTTCAATGGCGGGGAGTCCGCCGAATATCAGATCGCTCCGTGGATTACCATGCCTCAGGGAGGGACCTCTTCCACCCTGTTTTCGGCCTCGGGCCATCGGTTGCTCGTCACGGACCTTTATAACGGGCTTCAAGTATTTACCGTGCCCGGACTCAAGCGAATCCGGCATCTTCAGGGACGACGCTTTGACGGAGCAGCCCTTTCGCCGGATGGAAAGTGGTTTGCTGGAGTCCAACTGAGCGGCCCCTCCGTGATAGGGGAGGTGAATTCCGATCGAACCTATCCGGTGGACACCGGCAACATGCAAATCCAGAACGTCGTTTTCAGTCCGTCCGGCGATTGGGTGGCTTTCGAGAACATGTCGGGCATCATCCACGTCTTTAAGACCTTCACCGGCCAACATCAATACACCCTGCATGCCCCCACCTCCGGTTTGACGAGCATGGCCTTTTCCCTGGATGAAAAGCGATTGGTTGCCGGAAGCATCGAAGGGACCCTTTTCTTCTGGGACCTGACGACGGGCTCCGAACTCGGTGCCTTTAATCCCCACCATGGTATCGTCGGTGGGATACGGTTCATGCCCGATGGCAGTCTTGTGCTATTGGGGACGGACGCTCATTGCCGGTGGACCGTGCCGACCCTGGCGCAACTCGATGCTGAAAAAGCAGCGCGATAACCCTGCGTCCGGATCCTCTCGCTCTGCTGTCATGCGGTCCCCGGGAACCTCCCTCCGTGCCGTAGCGCAGACATTCTTGTCTTCCAAATAACAGCGTTTCTCCACCTCCGGACGAACGGGTGAGGTAGTGCGCTGGCGACGGTGGTCGAAATCGATATGGGGACTTGCAGGGATCATCACCACTCCCGATCGAAAGGCA
>CAITXU010000008.1 GCA_903896505.1 uncultured Verrucomicrobiota bacterium
AGGGACATCCAACGGAGGGACGCGCTCCTGCAAGTCCCAAATTGATGCAGGGATCATAAAGACTCCCAATCTTAAGGCACCTTTGAAGCGTGGCTCCACCTCAGCCGGATGCGGTCCAAATCACGCCCACCACGCAATTCGGCTGTAGTCATATCCGGCCTGACCCCGGAGCGCCTCGGGTGGGAAGCTGCTGTCTAATACCTAGGTTCGAGGGACATGGGGTTCGCCCTGGGACCCGGAAGTCCGGAAGTCCGGTCCGGTGGTCGTTGGGGCGGAATTCCCGAAATCGAGACCGGTTACAGCTCATAGCCTTCGGCTCGAAAATTGCCGAAGTACCCTTCGTTAAACAACTTGGGTGGCACACGGGTTCGGTGCATTACTGAACTTAATGGTAATAAATCGACACCGCACGAACTCTCAAGGGGGCCATTGCTTCCAGAGTGGGCTGGGATTTTGTTTCAATTTCGGTTGGGACCGACTTCTGATTTGCAGGTGAAGAAGCCCAGATGGAGGGGGGAAGTTGTTAAAGTGAATGAGTTGCATGCAAATCATGAAATAATTTCACCGTCTTTTTCACGGCTCCATCCGTAACTGGAATGCAGGACGCTCCGAGGGTCGTATCCCGACTAATTCCTGAAAGGTATGGCCGGGTCATGACCAACAAAACGACATCCTCCGAATGATTAAAAAGCTCATTGGAAGCTCTATGCCAAACACCACCCGAACTCTTCCCCTGCGCCTCGCCCGGTCTGCCGTAATGGCTGCGCTGCCCGTTGCGACGGTGGCGACCTCGTTGCTTGCCCTTCCTGCCTGGGCAGACGATACCGACCGGCTTAAGAAGCTGGAGGAAGAGAACCAGACGTTGAAGAACCGCCTGGACAGCCTTGAACAAGTGGCCCAGAAGGAAGGCATTCTGGCGGGTGGGACTGGCTCCACCAACCTTGTGAAGTCGATGTCCAACATGGAGTTGAGCGGCTTTGTGACCAGCTCGTACTTCTATGACTCGAGCAACCCGAAGAGTGGAACCTCGCCGGGCTATTTGTGGAACCGCAAAGCCGATTCCTTCTCCATCAACAAGGTGAAGCTGACCATTGCCAGCCAGCCTGTGGAGCGGAGCGGCGACACCTGGGGTGCCGCCTATCGTGTCTCCCTCATTTTCGGTCAGGATGCACCCATCGTGAATTCCAGCGCCTCGACCGTCGGATTCAGCAGTCTCCGTGAAGCGTATGTGGAGCTGAATATTCCGTTGGGCACCGGATTGAACTTCAAGGCGGGCGAACTGATTTCGCTGCTCAACTATGAGTCCGGTGATGGTGGTGCGGCGAACGACAATTTCTCGCAAGGCTACCAGTGGTTTTACACCGGCAACGGTCCTGCGGCTGGGGCGCAATTGGGCTACACCTTCACCGACTGGCTGGACGTGAAGGTTCGGTTGCAGAACGGCCTGTATGCCGGCCCGATCGACAACAACAAGAGCAAAACAGTGATGGCTTCCATCGGAGTCAAGCCGACGGACAAAATCTGGCTGAATTTCATCGGCTTCACGGGGCGCGAAAGCGATTCGCTCCGGATTCTTCAAGGCGTCTCCCTGTTGGGCGGATGGAATGTCACCGATAAGTTCCACGTGGGAACGGAGCTGGATTACTTTGTTTTCGACATTTCCCACAAGGATCACGGCGTGTGGTCCTCCGGCGGCTGGTTCTCCTATGCCTTCACTCCGAAGGTGGGCGCTGCGATTCGTGCAGAATACTTGAGCGACACCGATGGCGTGGATGCCTCCGGAGACCCCCTCGGTTTCAAACCCAACACGGGCCAGGACATCTCCAGCGTGGCCTTTACCTTCAACCTCAAGCCTCTGCCGCAGGTCAAAATCCAACCGGAAATCCGGTATGATCACTCCTCGTTGTCGGACGCGTTCGGTTCCAAAAAGGACCGGGTCGTGGTTGGTGCCGGCGTGTCGTATCTCTTCTAGTCCGGGGTAATGCCAACTTCACTTCTGAAATCTTGAACCATTGTTTAAACGTACTATGAAACTGTCATTGAAATCCGCAGTGGCCGGAGTTGCGGCCGGGTTGATTGCCTTGTCGGCCAGCGCCGCCGAGACCGTAAAAGTGGGGGTTCTCCACTCCCTGTCGGGCACCATGGCCATCAGCGAGACGTCTCTCAAGGACGTACTGCTGTTCACCTTCGACGAAATCAACAAAAAGGGCGGTGTTCTGGGCAAAATGATCGAACCCGTCGTGGTCGATCCGGCCTCGAACTGGCCCCTGTTCGCCGAAAAAGCCAGCCAGTTGCTGGAACAGGACAAGGTGTCGGTCGTCTTTGGTTGCTGGACTTCGGTCAGCCGGAAATCAGTTCTTCCCGTCTTTGAGAAGGACAACGGTCTCCTGTTCTATCCCGTGCAGTATGAGGGCGAGGAATTGTCGAAGAACATCTTCTACACGGCCGAAGCGGTGAATCAGCAGGCCATTCCGGCCGTGGATTACATGTTGGGCGAAGGGAAGAAGAAGTTCTATCTCCTGGGTTCCGACTACGTCTATCCCCGGACGACCAACAAGATTCTAAAAAAATACCTTCTGATGAAGGGAATTCCTGAATCCGACATCGTCGAGATTTACACGCCTTTTGGTCACACGGACTACCAAACCATCGTGGCGGCCATCAAGCAGTTCTCTGCCGGTGGAAAAGCCTGTGTCATCAGCACCCTGAACGGGGACACCAATGTTCCCTTCTTCAAGGAATTCGCCAATGCGGGACTCACATCGGAGAACTGCCCGGTGGTGTCCTTTTCGATCTCTGAAGACGAGTTCCGCGGATTGCCTGCCAAGGATTTGGTCGGTCATCTGGGCTGCTGGACCTATTTCATGTCGCTGAAGACCCCTGCCAACAAGGCCTTCGTTGACTCCTTCAAGTCCTGGCTCGCCGACCCGAAGGTCACCGGAGTGAATTACAAAGTCAGCGTTGACCCCAAGAACCGCGTCACTTGCAGTCCGATGAACCTCTCGCGTATGGGTGTTTATCTCTGGAAGCAGGCGGTCGAGAAGGCTGGAACCTTCGACGTCGACAAGGTGCGTGAAGCCCTGATTGGACAGAAATTCAAGGGCCCCACCGGTGAAGTCACCATGCAGGCCAATCACCACCTGATCAACAATGTGTTCATTGGCGAGACTCTCGCCACGGGCCAATTCAAGATCATTAAGTCTCTCGGCCCAGTGGCTGGGGAACCGTTCAGCGACAAGTTCCTGGCCGGGAAGTAACGGACGGGAGCAGGCTCCCGGCCCTTCTTCAGGTGTCCGGGTGCCTCCTTTTTTGGGGCGGGCCATTTTGGTCCGCCCCTCTCCATTAGCCCTGTTTTCAAACGCATCATGTCCCACCTGTCTTCGTCCGGATGGAAGCTCTGGCGCCAGTGTCGCCGTGTGTTGTTCATCCTGATGGCCCCGGTCTTGCTGGCTCAAAATCCGAACAGCGAGGCGAAGGTCAGAAAGTTGCTGGTGGAGGCGGTGCTGGAAGCGGATGAGACCCGGCAGATCGGCCTTGTCCGCCAGCTTTCGCAACTACCGGATCCGTTGGTGGGAACCGTCCTGCTGGCGTGGCGACAGGGAGGTGTCTTTCTCTTCGATGGTCCCTCCGGGCCGGTGCCATTTTTACTGGAAACTCAGAATGATCCCCAGGGCAAGGCGCGTGGCCTTCAATTGGTGGATGGAGAGGCGCTTCGCGATGAGAAGGGAACCGAGTTGAAGTTTCAGGCTTCCGATTTGACCGCTGCGGACACCACGAGCCGACTCCGCAAGGCCATCAAGACCTCGTTGGACCTTTTGGCCCTTGCAAATCCGGACCCCAAGATGCGACGGGATGCCGTTTTGAAACTGGGGCAGGATCAAGACCTGGAAATATTGAAGCCGCTTCAAGAGCGCGAGTTGACCGAAACCAACGCCGAAGTG
This sequence comes from uncultured Verrucomicrobiota bacterium, assembly GCA_903896505.1. Lineage (GTDB taxonomy): Bacteria > Verrucomicrobiota > Verrucomicrobiia > Limisphaerales > UBA9464 > CAILNN01. The sequence continues at coordinate 3,942 of CAITXU010000008.1, forward strand.
AAGCGAGCCTATGTCGAGGCTATTTCCTTCATTGAACTGGCCAGCGACGATGAAGCCATTCGAGTTGCCGCAGTGGAGAGGATGGGTGCCCTGCGTTCGCTGAACTCGCTCTCGTTTCTTCAGAAATTGGTTTCCGATGCAACGGCAAATCCCAAGAAATACGGAGCTGCCACGCTGAAAGCCGCACGAAGCGCTCTCAAACAAGTTCAAGACCATCAGGGGTGGGTGAACACGGTGGGAACCGGCTTCCGCGGATTGAGCACGTCGGCCGTGCTTCTGGTCGCCGCCTTGGGGTTGGCCATCACCTTCGGGCTGATGGGCGTAATCAACATGGCTCACGGCGAGATGATGATGGTGGGTGCCTATACGACGTACCTGGTGCAGAATCAATTTCGTGCCTGGTTTGGGCCATCGGGCGCGTCCTTCGATGCACACTTTCCCGTGGCCCTCGCCGTCTCCTTTTTGGCAGCAGCGATGGTCGGACTGGTGCTGGAGAGGGGCGTGATTCGATTTCTGTATAAGCGTCCATTGGAATCCCTTCTCGCGACCTCCGGCGTTAGCCTGGTGCTTCAGCAATTGTTCCGAAGCATCTTTGGTGCGGCGAATGTTCAAGTGGGCTCGCCCAGTTGGTTGATGGGCAACTTGGCGATCTCGGATGTTCAGTTCGCCTACAACCGGCTGTTCGTCATTGGCTTTGCGTTTTTTGTGCTGCTTCTGACCTACCTGCTTTTGACGCGCACATCGCTCGGACTCCAGATTCGCGCCGTCATGCAGAATCGGTCCATGGCGGCGGCACTGGGAGTCCGGGCGGACCGGGTCAACATGATGACGTTCGCCTTTGGCTCCGGACTGGCCGGAATGGCAGGTGCCTGCCTTTCGCAATTGGCCAATGTCGGACCCAGCCTGGGACAAAGCTACATTGTAGATTGTTTCATGGTGGTCGTCCTCGGCGGGGTGGGGAATCTGGTCGGAACCGTCACCGCCTCGCTCGGTATTGGTGTGACGGATCAAATGCTCCAACCCTGGATTGGTGCTGTGCTGGGAAAAATCTCCGTGCTGGCGGCCATCATTCTGTTTCTTCAATGGCGTCCGTCCGGAATCTTTGCCACCCGCAGCCGTAGTCTCGAAGGATAATCATGGGTCGCACGATAAAGCTGCGGGAACAGTGGATACTGGCTCTGGTCGCCTTTGTTGGCATCGGGGTCGTCCCGGCATTGAATGCCTGGGTTCCGGCTGACAGCCTTTTCCACATTAGTGATTTTCGCATCAACCTGTGGGGAAAGTATGTTTGCTACGCGGTGCTGGCGTTGGGGGTTAATCTTCTTTGGGGTTACACCGGTCTGCTCAGCCTTGGACAGTGCCTTTTCTTTTCGCTCGGAGGATATGCCTTGGGAATGCATCTGATGCTCAAAATTGGGCGTCTCGGCCAGTACAAGGCAGATATTCCCGATTTCATGGTGTTCCTGGAGTTCGATAAACGCTATCCCGCCACGGGAGGACTTCCGCCGCATTGGGTGCCCTTTCACTACATTGGAGTCGCGTTGATTGCGGTGGTGGTGGTTCCAGCCGTGGTTGCCTACCTGTTTGGCTGGCTGGCGTTTCGTTCCCGAATCAAGGGAGTCTACTTTTCCATCCTGAGTCAGGCGCTGACCTATGCCTCGATGCTGATGTTTTTCCGGAATGACTTCACGTTCGGCGGGAACAACGGCCTGACCGACTTCAAGTTCCTTCTCGGGTTTGACCTAAACCAACCCGCGACCAAGCGGGGATTGTTCATCGCGTCGATGCTATTGCTCCTCTCCGTCTATCTTGTCTGCCGTTGGCTCACTGGCACCAAATTTGGGCTCGTTCAGCGCGCCATTCGAGATGGTGAGAATCGCGTGCTTTTCTCGGGTTATGCGACGGCAGATTTCAAGCTGTTTGTCTTTGTTCTGGCAGCCGTGATCGCCGGGTTGGGCGGGGCGTTGTTTGTTCCACAGGTGGGCATCATCAATCCAAGCGAAATGGCACCGGATAAATCGCTGGAGGCGGTGGTTTGGTGCGCCGTCGGTGGACGAGGAAGTCTGGTGGGGCCGATACTTGGGGCCATCTGTGTCAACGCCCTGAAAAGTTATGCCACCCGGGCCTTTGCCGAACAGTGGCTCTACATCTTGGGTGGACTCTTCATCGTGGTCGTTTTGTTCATGCCCCGCGGATTGGTCGGCCTCCCGGATCAAATCAAGGCGATTTGGCGGACTCGACTCGCGTCAAGGCGGGTGACACCGTCCGACGAGCCATCGGTTATGCCCTCAAAAGCCGCCACTCGAACGGACGAATAATGGCGCACCTCATTCTCAAACTCGAGGGGGTCAACAAAGCCTTCGACGGGTACAAGGCGATCACCGACCTGAATTTTTACCTCGATGAAGGGGAACTCCGGGTGATCATTGGTCCCAACGGTGCCGGCAAGAGCACCATGATGGACATCATCACGGGACGGACCCGTCCCGATAGCGGTATCGTGGAGTATGGTCGGGACACGGACCTGACCCGCCTGAACGAATACCAAATCAATCGTTTAGGCATCGGCAGAAAGTTTCAAACCCCCTCGGTTTACAGCGAACACACGGTTTTTGAGAATCTCTGGCTTTCCCTTGAAGGCCCGCGCGGTGTTTGGGCGACCTTGTTTTCCCGATTGCGCGCCGAACAACGGGAGCGGATCGAAGCGGTGCTGGCCACGGTGGGACTTCAAGGGAAAGGGGATTGGAAAGCAGGTGCATTGTCTCATGGACAGAAGCAGTGGCTCGAAATCGGCATGTTGCTGGCCCAGAATCCCAAGGTCCTCCTGGTGGATGAACCGGCCGCCGGCATGACTGATGAGGAAACCGCCAAAACCGGTGAACTGCTCGTGAGCCTGGCCGGACGCCATAGTGTGGTGGTCATTGAACATGACATGGTTTTTGTTCGGCAAATTGCCCGCAAGGTGACCGTCCTGCATCAGGGGCATGTGTTGTGTGAGGGGTCGGTGGATGACGTACAGAATAACGAAAAGGTGATCGAGGTCTATCTCGGGCGGAAAAAGCGGGGAGAACACACATGATCCAGCTTTCAGATGTCACCGTTTCCTACGACGGCTCCCGCATCTTGCGCGGTGTCAACATGACCGTGCCCGAACAGGGGTTGGTCTGCCTGATGGGACGAAATGGGGTCGGCAAGACCACGACCCTGAAGGCGATCATGGGGTTGGTTCGCACGGATGGCGGCACCATACGCTTGGGACCAAAAGACCTCACTTCCATGCGCACGGAGGAGCGATCCCGCAGCGGTTTGGGCTTTGTTCCCCAAGGGCGCGATATCTTTCCGAATTTGACCGTTTGGGAAAACCTGAAGCTCAGCCTGGTTCTTCATGGTCCTCACCTGGGGGGTGAGCTGGACCGAGTCCTCGAACTCTTCCCGGTGCTGAAAGAGATGCTGGCGCGCAAGGGAGGGGTGCTGAGCGGTGGTCAACAGCAGCAACTGGCCATTGCCCGGGCACTTCTGACCCATCCCCGGGTCCTGCTGCTGGATGAACCCACCGAGGGCATTCAGCCGAACATCATCGATCAGATCGGTGAAGCCCTCATCAAAATTAAACAGGAAGGGAAGATCAGCATCCTGCTGGTGGAACAATACCTCGACTTTTGTCTGACGGTGGGTGATCGGTTCTACATCATGGAAAGGGGAGCCATTGCCGAGGAAGGTCCGATAGCCCGCTTGAATGATGAGAAGGTGCGAAAACTTTTGACCGTGTGAGGACTCGGGCACCATTGGGCTCGGGTGGGCAGCTCGCAGGAGAACGATTCCCATCCGGATCCTCTTTGCTGGAGGTGGGGGTTGTTGACGGCATGAGCACCGTTCTATCGGCCCGTTCCACAGCACCGGTTCGTCTTCTGGCACCCCGCTCTCGGGGGACGGCGGTTTGGGCCTTTCTGAGTGGACTGGGAGGAGGATTCGTCGGGGGAGACCAGACATCCATGGAGGTGGAAGTCGGTCCTGGAGCGCGGTGCCTTTTGGGAACGCCTGCGTCGACCAAGGTTTACCGGAATGCATCGGTCCAAGGATGTCGACAGAATCTCCATGCCTCGGTGAGGGAGGGGGCGCTGCTGGTTTGCCTTCCCGACATGGTCCAGCCGTTTGCCGGGTCTCGGTTCGAGCAGCGTCAGCGGTTCGAATTGGCCACCGGGGCGAGCCTGGTTCTTGTGGATGGACTTTCGTCCGGGCGACACGCCCGGGGCGAGCGATGGGCGTTTGACCGGTATTCCAGTTGCAATGAGATCGAGATCGATGGGCGATGTCGGTTTTGGGACTCCATTTTCTTGGATCCCGCTGATGGCCCGATCTCTGGAGCCCAGCGGATGGGACGATTTAACACGTTTGTCCTGATGGTCCTGCTGGGACCAATGGTTGACGCTGCGGCCTCCGCCCTGCTGACGCGCATCGCGGCTTTGCCGGTCGAACGAAGGTCCCGGTCCATCTTCAGTGCCGGGCCGCTGCTGGACGGAGCCGTCTTGCGGATGGCCTCCGAATCCGTGGAATCCGCACAACTCGATATTCGTTCGCATCTCGGATTCCTTTCTGCTTTTGTTGGCGACGATCCGTTTGCCCGAAAATGGTGATCCCATGCATCTGACCCCGCGCGACATCGATAAACTTCTTTTGCACAACGCTGGATTTCTGGCTCAAAAACGATTGGCCAGAGGCGTTCGGCTGAATCATCCGGAGTCGGTGGCGCTCATCGCCACCCAGTTGCTGGAATTCATTCGAGACGGTCGCTCCGTTTCCGAGTTGATGGACTTGGGCCGTCGATTTCTGGGGCGTCGCCAGGTGATGCCCGGTGTGCCTTCGATGGTCACGGAGGTTCAGGTGGAGGGAACCTTCCCGGACGGAACCAAACTGGTGACTGTTCATCAACCGATCACCTCGGAGAACGGAGACCTCAACCTGGCGCTTTACGGCAGCTTTCTTCCCGTGCCTTCCGTCGGGGATGGGTTGGCTTCGACCGATGACGCATTGGAGCCCGGCGAGTTGGTCACCTGCGAGGGAGACATCGAGTTGAATGCCGGCAGGGAAGCCGTTTCACTCACGGTGACCAATCTTGGAGATAGGCCCATTCAGGTGGGAAGCCATTACCATTTTATTGAGACTAATGCCTCCCTCAAATTTGATCGCTCACTAGCCTATGGACGGCGTCTGGACATTCCGGCTGGTACAGCGGTTCGATTTGAACCGGGTGAAACCAAAACCGTCAGACTCGTTGAGATCGCCGGTCGACGCATCATTCGCGGCGGAAACAATCTGGCCGACGGACCGGTGTCGGATGAAAACCTGGCGGCGGTGATGGAGCGGGTTCAGGCGGGAGGCTTTGCTCATATCAAGGAATAATCATGGCCTATTCAATGCCCCGGCGGCACTACGCCGAAATGTTCGGTCCCACCACGGGTGACCGGGTTCGGTTGGCTGACACCGAACTGTTCATCGAGATCGAAGGGGATCACTGCGTGCCCGGTGATGAATGCAAGTTTGGCGGGGGAAAGACCATCCGTGAGGGCATGGGGCAAGCGGCGGGAGTTTCTTCTGCCGAGGCGCTTGATTGTGTCATCACCAATGCGGTGATCGTGGACTACACCGGCATCTACAAGGCCGACATCGGCATCAAACACGGAGTCATCGCGGGTATTGGCAAGGCCGGAAATCCGGACGTGATGGAGGGAGTGTCGCCGTCCCTAATCGTGGGTGTAACCACCGAGGTTATCGCTGGCGAGGGGTTGCTGCTGACGGCGGGAGGCGTGGATACGCACATTCATTTCATCTGTCCCCAGCAGGCCCACGAGGCGATAGCCGCCGGACTGACGACCATGGTGGGAGGAGGAACGGGACCGGCCACCGGCACCTGTGCAACCACCTGCACCCCGAGTCCGTTTTATCTTCGGGCCATGTTGCAGGCCACCGATTCACTGCCTCTGAACTTCGGATTTACGGGGAAGGGGAACACATCGTTGCCCGATGGTCTGCGGGACCAATTGCAGGCAGGGGCGATTGGACTCAAGTTGCACGAGGATTGGGGAACCAGCCCCGCTGCCATCGATTGCTGCCTGAGGGTGGCTGATGCGCATGATGTCCAAGTGACGATCCATACCGACACGCTCAACGAGTCCGGCTTTGTCGAAGCAACTCTGGCCGCCATTGGAGGTCGGACCATTCATACCTATCACTCCGAAGGAGCCGGCGGCGGACATGCACCGGACATCATTCGAGTCTGCGGCGAGTCCAACGTTCTGCCGAGTTCCACCAATCCGACCCGCCCCTACACGGTCAACACACTGGACGAGCATCTGGACATGCTGATGGTGTGTCATCATCTCGATCCCGGGCTGCCGGAGGATGTCGCTTTTGCCGAAAGTCGAATCCGCGGCGAGACGATTGCCGCCGAGGACATCCTCCACGACCTCGGGGCCATCAGCATGATGAGCTCCGATTCGCAGGCGATGGGTCGAATTGGAGAGGTCATCACCCGGACCTGGCAGACTGCCGACAAGATGAAGCGTCAGCGGGGTCGGCTTCCGGGTGAAACCGGATTGAATGACAATCTGCGGGTCAAGCGGTATATCTCAAAGTACACCATCAATCCGGCGCTGGCTCACGGGATGGCGCATGTGATCGGTTCGGTGGAGGTCCACAAGATCGCCGATTTGGTTCTCTGGAAGCCGTCCCTTTTTGGTGTCAGACCTGAAATGGTCATCAAGGGTGGGATCATCGCCTGGGCACAAATGGGCGATCCCAACGCGAGCATTCCGACTCCACAGCCTGTGTTCATGCGTCCCATGTTCGGGGCCTTTGGACGGGCCTCGGGAACCAGTTCCATTGCCTTCGTCAGTCAGTTGTGTCAGGCGGAGGGGGTGGCTCTCGGTTACGGTCTCACCAAACGGATTGAAGCCGTCCGGGGCTGCCGTGACATCGGCAAGAACGACCTGAAGTGGAATCAGGCGACCCCGGTCATCGGGGTCGATCCCGAAACCTACACCGTGACCGCCGACGGGGAGGAACTTCGATGCGCTCCCGCCGAACGGTTGGCGATGGCTCAGCGCTATCACCTGTTTTGAAATGACCTTGGCTGCCGCAACCCCGGTCGCTTCCTCGTTGCTCGTCTGGCAGTTGGCCGATTCGGCATTTCCCGGTGGAGCATTCGCCCACTCGTCGGGATTGGAGGCGGCCTGGCAGCATGGGGAGGTCCGAAACCGGGAGGAGTTGGCTGCTTATCTAAATGCCAGTCTCCGACAGGCGGCTAATTCCCTGGTTCCATTTTTCAACGCCACCCGGCACCAGCCTAAAACCTTGGTTGAGGTGGACCATCGTGCCGAGGCTTGGTTGACCAATCCTGTGGCCAACCGTGCCAGCCGACTCCAGGGACGTGCCTTGAATTCGGCGGCTCTCCGAATTTTTCAGATGACGTTGGAGCCCACGCCGTTTCGTCATTGGGCACCTGTTTTCGGCGTCCTACTCCACCGACTGCAGGTGCCGCAGGGGGAGGGAGTTCGTCTGGTTCTTTTCCTGCACGTGCGCAGTTTGCTGAGTGCCGCAGTCCGGTTGGGCATCATTGGACCCTTGGAGGCGCAGGCCTTGCAGTTTGATTCCACCGTTCTGCTGGATCAATTGGCCATCCGTGCGGCGGACCGAACGTTGGATCAGGTGGTTCAGACGTCACCGTTGCACGACCTCTGGCAGGGAGCCCACGACCGTTTGGTGTCGCGACTCTTTCAAAGTTAACCGTCTTCCCCCTTCCATTCAATGCACTCGCATTCCCATTCCCATTCCCACACCCATTCTCATTCCCACGGACACGAGCACGGCCATACGCATGAGCACATGGACCATCCCGGGCACTTCCACGACCGGGACCGCCCCCTGGACCGCGACTTTCTTCAGCGGGCCTTTACGGTTGGAGTGGGGGGGCCCGTCGGGAGCGGCAAGACCGCGCTCATGTTGCAACTCTGTCGTCAACTTCGGGATCAGGTCAGCCTGGCAGCCGTCACCAACGACATCTTCACCCGGGAGGATGGCGAGTTTTTGGTGAAAAATGAGGCTCTCGAGTCGGGACGAATCCGGGCCGTGGAAACCGGGGGATGCCCGCATGCGGCCATCCGGGAGGACATTTCCGCCAACCTGGTGGCTCTCGAAGAACTCCACGAGAAATTTCACCCTCAACTCCTATTGTTGGAATCGGGGGGCGATAATCTGGCGGCCTGCTTCAGCCGGGAGCTGGCGGATTTTACTATTCAGGTGATCGATGTTGCCGGTGGGGACAAGATACCGCGTAAGGGTGGGCCCGGCCTGACCCAATCCGACCTTCTGGTGATCAACAAGACGGATTTGGCGGTGGCCGTTGGGGCGGATTTGGCGGTGATGGAGCGTGACACCCGAAAGATGCGCGGGAACGGACCGTTTGTTTTTGCCCAGGTCAAACATGGCGTCGGCGTTCCCGAAATTGCCAGTCATGTCCTGCATGCATGGCAGCACGCCCTCGGTCACGAACACAGTCATTGAGGCGAAGAAGGCCGAATCTAACGGGGATCGCCGACGGATAACGGCAATGTGGATAGGTTTGATCGAGGCATTTCGACGGCCCAAAGGTCTGCGGCTGTGGGGAAGGAAGTTTGTCAGGAAAACTCCGTGGGCGCGACGAACCTCAACGACTTAACTTAAATGATCACCATTATCAGCGGAACCAATCGACCCGGCAGCAACACCCGCAAGGTAGCCGCCCATGTTCAGGGCAATTACCATCTCTTGGGTGTCAAATCCCAGCTTCTCGATCTGGCGGAACTCCCACCCGAGATATTCGCGCCGACCTCTTACGAGCAAAAGCCGTTGGGATTTGAAAAATTCACCGATCCAATTCTTGCATCCGACGGCTTGGTGATTGTGACACCGGAGTACAACGGCGGCGTTCCCGGCATCCTGAAGTACTTCATCGACATGCTGCCGTTTCCCGAAAGTTTCGAGCAGCGTCCGGTTTGTTTTGTGGGCCTGGCAGCGGGAATCTGGGGGGCTTTGCGACCGGTCGAACAATTGCAGGCCATCTTCGGCTACCGCAATGCCTATATCTATCCCGAGCGTGTTTTCATACCAGGAATTGGCAAGCTGCTGGACGAGTCCGGCCAGTTCGACAGCCCCGACATGGAGAGACGCCTGGGCAAACAGGCCGAAGGCTTCGTCGGCTTCGTGGAAAGCCTGCGGGGCAAAAAGCTGCGAGGTCCGGTTTCTGGTTCGTAGAGCTGCATCCCGGCTCAACTACGACGATGGTGAAATTCAATGCCTTGTTGAGAGCCAGGTTTCTCCGGCAGAGGTCAATCGATACTTCTGGTGCCGACTGTTTGGCTTATCCGGAATGGTTCGTTTGAGCAGTCCTGCCTCGGTCGCGGGCCAGAGATACAGTTCGAGAAAATTTGTTCGGTCGGTCAAACTCAAAGCCTCCTGAAGCTCGTTTCGAGTCCGGCGGGTGTCCCGCGTTCGGCTCTCGGACAAGGACTCAGGTTTTCGCCCGCGGCAGGTTGGCGGTCAGCGTTTCCAACCGAAGAAGATGCGTGTGTGCTGACCAACCACACGCGCCGGTGACGAAGATGACCGGATGAAGTCGTCCTCTCCGCAGACTTCGAGGATCGCCTTGAATTCTTCCACGTTGAATGGTTCCCAGTTGACGGTATCAGACGCCTTGGTCACAAAACCGTGGAACGGAATACTCCCCTCATTCCGGTTGGAGGTGCAGGCACTTACAGGTCGCCCACAGCAACTTCAGGGCGTCATTCCATGTCTTGGGCGAAACTCCCCTTGCCTCTTCCGCCGCCAAAAATGCCTCTGCGGTTGCGGGTTTGACACCAGACTACTACGCGGCGTCGGGATTTTCTTTGGCAACGGAATCAGTGAACCGGGCGCAGACTCTTGACCTTGGTCCGTCGAGCTTTCAACCTGCGTCATCTTGAACTTCAGACAACAGCTTGCTGACCAGCCACATTTGGGTGGCGCTCCAACGCCGCCTTCGATGCCTAAACCCATACCGGATGCGTCTAAAGGGTATTCAGCATTCGAAAATTTGATGGAGGTGCGGCTCGCTTTGCGGACGGATTTGGTCAAGGCTCGTAACTCTCCAGCGCGTTTCTTGACTGCGGCTCGAATGATACCGGGCCGAAACGTAAGATCACTGGTCACATTGCGATCGAGTCGTTTAGGGAATGGTTCGTTGGACTAACATTTCCGAGAAACATGAACCTACGAGAAAACACCATACACTGTGGGAATGCATTCGATCTAATTAATAGATTGGATGACGAATCTGTCGATCTAATCGTTTGTGATGGCCCCTACGGAGTGACAGACAATGATTGGGACAAGATTCCCTCAATCCAGGAGTTTAACCTCGATCTTATCCGTCGCTTTTCCAAGAAGCTTACGAACGGAGGAGCTCTCTACTTGTTTGGGAAGCACGACTGCATCGACTTTATCGACTACAGGCCATTTCTAACGCTTCGCAGTCGCATCGTTTGGTACCAACCTAGCAGACTTGCCCAAGGGCGGCTGAGCTACACCAATAACTACGACACGATCTGTTACTTCGTCAAAGGAGGCCGCCCGAGGTGCTACAATCTTGACAGCATCCGCGTCCCACAACTCGTCGAGTTGGAACACCGGTTGCGATGCGAACGGGTCCCGTCAGTACTCAATGGCCAGTACGGGAAGACAAAGTTCAATGACCTCGGGAAAAATCCAGGTGACGTCTGGGGAGACATCAAGCAGTTAACCTACAAATCTAAGGAATTGGTGAGTCGTGAGGCTTTAAACACAATCCAGAAGCCTGAACGCCTTATCGAACGACTGGTTTTAGCCAGTTCGACTCCCGGTGATCTCGTCGTCGACCCATTTGCAGGAGTTGGAACTTGTCCCGTCGTTTGCGCTCGACACGGACGCCGCTTCCACGGATTCGAATCAAATCCGGCCTTTGTATCTCAGGGGCTCAAGCGTCTTGCAGCAGCCCGCTCAGGGCCGGGGCAGGAGCTATTCAAACTCACTTATGTTACGTGATATTCATCGAAGAATAATTGACCTCATCTTGCAGGCAGCTGAAATCGGGCGGAAGGTTGGAATTCCGAACATTCTCCAACCCGGCCTTATCAAGGAGATGATTATCGCAGAGACACTCGGCCATAGGCTCATAACGACCAAGCGCCACGCCGACGCTTGCGACCCGAATGATGAATCAATCCTCTATGAATATCTTTCCTGCAAGGAGGGCGGAAGTGGTCAATTTGATCGGATGTTCAAACAACCGGCGGACAAGCGAAGCGAGTCTCTGAACCGGATTCGGCGAAATCGCAAAGTTTTCTTTGCCGTCTTCTACAAAGCCAACCAAACGAAGCTCAAAGTCATTTACGAACTCGATCCGCAACCGGTTCTCGAGGAGACCGAAAGGCAGTTGAATGCGAGTCGAAATGCAATATCCCATGTTGGTTTCTCCGAACCCTGGGCGAAGCGCAATGGATCCGTGGTTTTTCAGGATCAGGGCAGTTGAGTTGTAAAATCCAGTAACCGAGCAGCCGGCTGGTGCCACTCGCAGCGAAGGCTCGCGGTACCCAGAAGCAGTTCTCCCCGCCGCGGGCCCGAGGATAGTGGATGGAAACCGCGGTGGGATCGTTGAGAAAAATGCACCGCTCAATGCCTTCGAACTTCCTGGCCCCGAATTCCTGATTACCTAAATAAGGGTAAGCGGTAAGCCGGGTGCAT
>CAITXU010000009.1 GCA_903896505.1 uncultured Verrucomicrobiota bacterium
GGACGCGCCTGAGTGCCTCTGGCATAGTTGTTTTGGTAGCAGAAAATCACTTAAAATAGAATCAATTCAGACCCCAAACCATAACTTAATTTCGTCCGTTTTTGGTCTGACACTTGGGGACCACTTCATTCTTCCCGTCGCCAAATCGGAGGCGTCCCCGGATGAACCGGAATTCACCGCGCATGACATAATCGTGCCACCAACGGGTATCGGTGCGGGCTGGAAGCAAACAGACGACCACCGCATCCGCTTGGGCGGATTCGTATGCCTTTCGGACCCACAATCCAATGACCCGACCGTAGGGTGGATTCATAAACACGACTTCTTTGGACCAGTCCTGTCGTAAACCGTCCTCCGCAGGGGTGAAAAAGCGTGGACACTTTGCATTGGTCGCACTGGCGCATGGATCGAGGGTGAACGCAAATTCCGCGTTCAATTGGTCATATACCGGCTGCGGCGTCGCCCAATCGTCCGTCGCGGTTGAGAAAAGCGTCTTCCATTTGTCGTTCGCCATGGGTGCAATCCTCTCAGGGAATCGCACCGTTTCCTTAAAGAGTAGTCACAGAGTTAAATGGGGTGATGAATGGATTCTGGACTTGGGACTCCGCATGAAGGAGTTTGTGGACTTGACCAAGATCCGCTGAAATGTAACCGGGTTACATCGGTTGGTCCCACAGGATTAGTCCTTGGCCGGGTTACCCGGTAGAAAAGGTATCCACGACAACACCGTGCAGTGCCGGTCCAATTACATGAGTTTCAATTCAGAAAAACTCGGTCGTGGTGTGCACGCGGCGGCGGTCATGCTCCCTTGGGTTTCAGCGCTCTACTTGCTCAGCGCCATGGTTTCCGACACGCTTTTTCTGCACGGAAGAATCTCGCCGGATTCGACTCTCTACCGTTCGCTGATCGTGTTCTACCGTCCTTTGGTTGCTGTGAAGACGAGTTTTCCCGTGATCGATCACGAAGTAGAGCAATTGCGCTTGCGGTTGTTTGAACACCCTAGGAACCGCTGATCAGATTGGCCGACGTCGGCGATTACATGAAAGCGTTATTGGAGGCGACCAGAATGGTCGCGGGCGATGGCGTGCCGACCGACCATTTTGCCCGTCCTGGAGGGTCAAGGCCGCCGATGAGTTAATGATTAGTCCCCGCACGATGGCAATTCCCTGTTACGCTACGAGAAGGAAAGAAATTGGATTCGAAATGCTGCTTTTTTCGGGGTTTACCGCACCCGTGGAGAATTTTCGATTTGGGCGGGCCGATGATCTGGTGCTCAATCCCCTTGTTTGGGCTGAAAACAATTCGTAGGGAAAAAGGATGAGGATTGTTTGGGGCACAATCCTCGAAAGCCGAATAACCGTCGTAAGAACCTTGCTTTAGGGGCAAGTGCTTGATGATCAGGCTGTCGCCGTGATGGTTTCATCCTCCAGCAGCGGATCGCCGTCCGCCAGCCGTTCCGCCAGTCCCCAGAGTCCCTTGTTTAGGGAGACCTTGGAATCAATCCCGCGCAGGCAGCGAATCGAACGGAGTTTCCCCCGCCGGTCCCGATGCGAATCGGACAATCCGCCACGAATCAGGTTCTCCTGGACACGATTGAAGGTAGTCCAGAGGTCCCTGCCCTCGTCCTCGGTCCGTCGCGGTCTCAGCAGTGTCTCCGGGTCTACCGGGGCAGCGGCAACCGTTGGGTACCGCAACAACAGCGCTCGCCGGGCAAATCGGAACGATTCGTCCGACCCAAGCGCGGTATCGCGGAACCGTCCAACTTGTGCCGCTACCTTGGGCATGAAATCAATCACCCGGAAGCTCGCCTGGACCACATGATCGGGGTCCAGACCCGCGTGCCGGAATCGAATCGCCTCGAAGGAAGAGTCCGCGATGACCAATCCGTTGGAACAAACCCGTCGGAAAAGGCCTGCGTGGAGCTGGTAAGCGCAGCCCCCGTCATGGGAATTGACCACCACCATCTCGACGTTCCATTCCGACAAGGTCCGCATCTGTTCCGCCAACCGGAGCCGAAGCAGGTGCTTTTGGAATCCGCGTCGGTACTGAAGTCGGATGGTTTGCTCCTCCACCGATACCGGCACCCAACCTTGCTGACGCAAACCCTCAACAATTCGTGCGGTCGGCACGAAAATGTAGCGCTTGCTGACTCCATCGCTGGGTCCCGAGGCAAAGATGCTTGGGGCCTGGCTCCGGAGCTCGCTGTCCGTCAGAGCCATGACCCGGAAGTTTGTCATCGTGTCTGTCATAACCGTGCTCTTTCACTGGCCGCACACCGATTTAAATCGGCTTGCGTTGAATGTGATCCCTGGTCTCCGCCTGCGGCCAAAAAGGCCAGGGATATTCCATCGATGAATGCACCCGTCCGGGCGACCATCGACGGGAATGGGGTAAATGAAGAGCGTGGCGATCCAGAAACGAAGGCAGCCCTTAAATGAACCTCTCTTTTGAAAACCTTCCTAAGCGGAGATTATGACCATATTTAAGCCGCTCAATCAACGCTGGGTGGAGTAGCCACGCAGGAACCGGTAGCCGTGGAATAGCCTCAATCTTGGTTCCTGACTTTGTAGGATGTCTCCACGACTAATTGCCCACTACTCGGCACAACTCCCCTACCGCTGGTTAACTGGAATGCCTGTCTGCGGGTACTTTGTCCGCATGAAGAATTCGGAGGATGTTGGGGACACCATGGGCATCAAAATGACGTCTAAGCGCCCATCTTCGGACGAAAAAAGGGGGCAAACGTCGGAATTGGAGCTATATCCCTTCGAGGGCCTTGTCGGACCAAGCAACGGACGGTCCTTGAAGTGGCAGCTACAACCTGGGAATTCAGATTTCGAGGAGGTTCTGTTTGTTCGGTCCCGCGAAATGCTGCCAGTGGCTGTCGAAATCCTCACAGATGGTTCAGCGGAAGCTCAGGCCAAATACCACGAATACGTTCGCGCAGGCGACATCTGCCCGTCATCAACCACGTTTGATGCCCGTGCAGATGAAGTCGTCCGTGTTGCAGGAGCTTCGGTCGTCAATCTGCACCGTCTCCCGGACGAAGTAGCCTGCTTTATTTTCGCGGAACCGCCTCTGATTGTGGCCTATGCCAAAGGGTTTGATTTGACTCCGACGCGCGAACGGGTTCAGCAACCGTCGGTGGCACCCAAACCTGTCGAACGACCCCATCACATGCCCCGTTACCGGATGAAAATCTGAGTTCAGGTCCCGATCTGCGTCGGGATGAAGTCGATTTGTCAGGTTACCCCAAAATCTGGTACTGAGTTGACCTTGAGCCGGAACGGCGAAGGCCCCGATTTCCGGCAATGGAGGTATTCCCATGCGGTCGCGTGGACGAGGAATCACCCAAGATTCCCGTCAGCTTGATTTTCTATCCCTATCAGGTCCCAAGCTGGAGTTGGCATTCCGTCCAGAACAGGCCCGAGGTCCGAATCCCGAGCCACTCTTAAAACAGGCTCCGGCCACAATCCCGGAGGCACCCAGCCAACTCGGCAATCACTATGGCGATCCTCCCCTGCCGGTTTCCCAATCCATTCGACGAGACAACGATTCCGCCGATTTCAGCTCAAGTTCGGTCTTCCAGCCCGTTCTGAAATCCCCACCGGAACGTCCGTATCCAAACTCAAGAAACTATCGAATCACGGACGCGGATGAAGTTGGCCAAGGTTCCCTACGACAAAAATGCCGAGGCAACCTAGAGGCATTGGGCGTCCTGAACCGATTGAAGTCAGAGGGACGGGATGCCACGCCGGAAGAGCAACGGGTGTTGGTTCGGTACGTGGGCTGGGGTGGGTTGCCTGGCGTGTTTGACGAGTGGAATATGGACTGGCAGGCCGAGCGCGAACAATTGGCTGCATTGGTATCGGAAGAGGATTTTTCATCGGCGCGGGCGACCACCCTCAACGCCCACTACACCTCCCCCACCATCATTACAGCCATGTATTCGCTGCTGGATCGCTTGGGCTTCCACGGTGGACGAATCTTGGAACCAGCCTGCGGTATCGGCCATTTCCTTGGATTCATGCCGGAAGCGATGCGCCGTTCTTCCAGAATTACGGCCATCGAGATTGACTCGATCACGGCTCGCATTGCCCAGGCCCTTTATCCAGACGCAGATGTCCGACATCAACCATTTGAAGAATCACGACTTGCTGATGATTTTTACGATGTCGCGCTGTCGAATATCCCGTTTGGGGATTTCAAACCATACGATCCCCGCTTCAAGCCGTGGAACTTCGTTATCCATGACTACTTCTTTGCCGCCGCATTGAAAAAGGTCCGGTGCGGTGGGTTGGTGGTATTCATTACCTCCAAGGGGACGATGGACAAAACCGATTCCACCCTGCGCGAATTACTCGACCACTCCGCAGATTTTTTGGGAGCCATTCGCCTTCCAAATACTGCATTCAAGCGGAATGCCCATACCGAGGTCACCACCGATATTGTCGTGTTACAAAAGCGAATGCCCGGGGTTACTCGAAGCGGACCAGAGTGGCGCGAGTTGATGCCGCTGACCAATTCCTTGGGTGAAGTCATCGCGGTCAATGAATGGTACTCGCGGCACCCCGAGCTGATGCTCGGCGAGATGCGCCTCGCGGGTCGCCTGTACCGGCAAGGCGAGCCGACCTTGGTGGACACTGGCAACGATCTGGCGTCGCAATTGGAATCTGCCATCGCTCATTTCCCAACCGGGGTTTACACGCCCGTCGAACGTTCTCTCGCCCCACCAGAAGCAAGTGTCACCTTCCCTGCCCCGTCCGAGGTCAAACCCAATGCCTTTACCCTGGTCAATGGCGAGTTGGCGCGTCGGGAAGGTGATTCACTCCGTGTGCTGTCGGGGTTGTCTGCGGACGCAAGCCGTCGTCTCCGTGGACTGATCCGAGTTCGAGATGCCATCCGCGATTGCCTGCGAACACAGTGGTCAAATCAGCCTGAAGAAGAGGTCGCTCAAGCCCGCCTGGCACTGAACCAGACCTACGATGCTTTCGTTTCCAAGTTTGGCCTGTTGTCCGAGCGACGGAACGTTTCCGAATTTCGCGGGGACCCCGACCTTCCCCTGCTGCTGTCGGTTGAGCACTTCGATCGTGAGACGGGGCGCGCAACCAAAGCCGCCATCTTCCGTGAGCGAACCATTTCCCAACGATCGGTCACGACAGAGATCACGGATGCCAAATCGGCCCTGCTGGTGACTCTGAATGAACGTGGGTGGGTCGATCTGAAAATCGTTGCGGAACTCCTTCGGCAGCCAACTGATGAAGTCTTGAGGCAACTCAAAGGTCTCGTCTTTCTCGATCCTCAATCCCGAGCGTGGGAAACCGATGATGCCTACCTTTCCGGAGATGTACGGACGAAGCTTCGCGCCGCTGAGGCTGCGGCCTTGGTGGATGCCCAATTCTTGGAGAATGTTGAAGCATTACAGGGCGTCCAACCCGCTGATCTTTCGGCCACCGAGATCGACGCCCGATTGGGGAGCACCTGGCTACCGGCGGATGACGTTTCTTCATTTGCCGAAAGCCTGCTCGGTGAAACCGGCGTTGATGTTTCCCATTCGGCCCTGATTGGCACCTGGGTGGTGAAAGGTCGGGTGAATGTCCGGATTACCGTCGCCAACACCGCCGAATGGGGTACCGACCGACGGAGCGCCTTGGACCTGCTGGAAGACGCCCTCAATCTTCGGACGCCAACAATTTATGACCACGACCCGGTTCTAGACCGCGATGTCATCAATGGGCCGGCCACCGAGGCGGCCCGGGACCGGCAGCAGAGGATCAAAGAGAAGTTCCAGGAGTGGGTCTGGCAGGATGATTCGAGGCGGGAACGGCTGTGTCGCCTATACAACGACCGGTTCAACTGCATTCGGCTTCGGACCTTCAATGGTGACCATCTCCAACTGCCCGGAGCCAGTAATGCCATCACCCTTCGCCCGCACCAACGGGCCGCGATTTGGCGCATTCTTCAGACACCCAACTGCCTCGTGGCACACGTCGTCGGAGCGGGAAAAACCATGTGCCTCGTGGCATCCGCCATGGAAAAGCGGCGTCTTGGATTCGCCCGGAAACCACTATTCGCAGTGCCCAATCACATGTTGGAGCAGTTTTCCTCGGAATTCCTCATGCTGTATCCAGCGGCCAATATTCTGGTGGCCTCCAAGGAAGATTTTGAAAAACAGCGTCGCGAAACGCTGATGAACCGTATTGCGACCGGAAACTGGGATGCCGTCATCGTGACCCACTCCGGTTTTGAGCGAATTCCGCTCTCGAAAGCAACGATCGAACGATTCTTTACCGAGCAGTTGGACGAACTGTCTCTGGCCATTACCGAGCAGCGAGCCAAGGACGACCGGGGTTCTCGGATCGTCAAGGAGTTGGAGAAGGCCAAAAAGCGGTTGGAGACGAAACTGAAAGAGCTATTGGCGGAAGACCGGAAGGACTGCGGCCTGACGTTGGAGGAACTGGGCGTGGACACGATCGGGGTCGACGAGGCGCATGCGTTCAAGAACTTGTTTTACGTGTCAAAGATGACCCGAATCGCTGGACTTCCCCAAACGGCATCCCAGCGGGCCTTGGATATGTACCTCAAGGTCAGGCATATACAGCAAACAAACGGAGGCGGTGGCGTCGTTTTTGCCACTGGAACCCCCATCGCCAACTCGGTGGCGGAAATGTTTACCATGCAGCGGTACCTGCAAATGACGGCGCTGAAATCGCTTCAAGTCGACCATTTTGACGCTTGGGCGGGAACCTTTGGTGAACCAGTCACCGCCATGGAATTGTCTCCCGATGGTGCGGGGTACCGGCTGCATACGCGCTTTGCTAGGTTTATTAATGTGCCCGAATTGATGGCCCAGTTCCGCCAGGTGGCGGATGTCCAAACGCGATCCATGCTCAACCTGCCCGTGCCAAAGCTGCGTGGCGAACGCCCCTCCGTCATCAGTTCCCCGTGCTCACCGGAGTTGAAACAGGTGGTCCAATCATTGGTGATTCGGGCCGACAAAATCCGTCAAGGTGCCGTCCGGGCCAATGAAGACAACATGCTCATGGTCACGACGGACGGCAGAAAAGCCGCACTCGACCTACGGTTGTATGATGCAGAATCCTTCGATATCCCGGACAGCAAGGTCAACCGAGCCGTCGGTGAAGTCACACGAATCTGGCGCGAGACATTGGCAGAACGCTCCACTCAAATGGTTTTCTGCGATTTGTCTATCCCAACCGGCGGCAACGGGTTCTCGGTCTACGAAGACATGCGGTCGAAACTGGTGCAAAACGGCATCCCGGAAAGCGATATCGCCTTTATCCAGGATTTCGACAGCGATGCCGCCAAGGCGGGCCTATTTCGCGATGTTCGGTCTGGTCGGGTGCGAATTCTATTCGGCAGCACCGCCAAAATGGGTTCTGGAACCAACGTCCAGACACGTTTAGTCGCCCTCCATCACTTGGACGCCCCATGGCGTCCAGCGGATGTTGAACAGAGAGAGGGGCGAATTCTTCGGCAGGGAAATACCAACGAGGAGGTGCAGATTTTCCGGTACGTTACAGAGGGATCATTTGATTCCTATTCATGGCAAACCCTGGAAACTAAAGCCCGGTTTATTGCTCAAATCATGACCGGCGACACGTCGCTGCGACGGTTGGAAGATGTCGACGGCTCTGCGCTGACCTATGCCGAGGTCAAGGCCATTGCATCGGGCAACCCCTTGGTGATTGAAAAAGCCGGAATCGACGCCGAAGTTGCCCGCCTAACCCGCTTGCGAAGCCAGCATCTTGAAACCCAGTTTTCCCTCCGAAACCAAATTCGTCACCTCACCGACGACATCCCACGAATGGAACGTCGATTGGAGTCGCTGCACCAAGACCTCCGCGTTCGGGTCGACACGCGTGGTGACCGATTTGTGATTGAGCTGGCGGGCGAAATCATCACGGAACGTGGCGTGGCCGGAGAACTGCTGAACCGTTGGGGCGACAAGGTGAAAACCACTGGGACCGAGCGGAAGGTAGGCCGATTTGCCGGCTTCGATTTGTTTGTGGGAACCCTATTTCAAAGTGAACCCCAAATCATGCTCAAGGGGGCAAGCCACTATTCGACCCGCCATCAGGCAACCGCCTTGGGTACGATTCGGTCGGTTGAACACCTGATTCAATCAATCGAAGAATCCATTGCCCAAGCGGACCAAGACCTGAAACGGATGCGACGGAGGCTGGATGACCTGAAGATTCAGGCTGCCCAACCGTTTGAGTATGCCGAAAAGCTGTCAAGGCTGCTGGTGCGTCAACAAGAACTGGTTGATGCGCTCGATTTGACCAAAAGCCAGGCAACCGGTGGACTGGCTACTGACAGTGGAGCTACTACAACTACGCCCGAAACGCCGGTGCTGAATGAGGGGGAATGGGGTTGGTGAGCACGGGGGATGGCAAGCGGCGAGTGGCGAGCGGAAACGACGAAGTGGTGCCCAGGATGCAGCAATTCTCTGGTCTTATGTGTTCCGCCCAATAAACATGACTTTTAACATGACAGCTGACCACCGCCATAGGGCATAGGCGTTCGACCGAAGCCACGTCAAAATTGCCGTCTAAACCTGTGCAACCCGTTGAAGGCCAGATTGTTCGAGTTCGAACCCGCCATTGGTTGGTGGAAGAAGTCATTGCGTCCACGCATGGCACGTGGATGCGACTGGCATGTGTTGAGGACGATGCCCAAGGCGAAGCGCTGGAGGTCCTTTGGGAAGTTGAACTGGATACCAGTATCCTGGATACCGAAGGTTGGGCTCAAATCGGGGCCAAGGGATTTGATGAACCGCGACAATTCGCCGCCTTTTTCAACACGCTTCGCTGGAATTGCATCACCACAACCGACCCCCGCCTTTTTCAGTCACCGTTTCGGGCCGGAATCAGCATTGATGCCTATCAGTTGGAGCCGCTCCGGAAGGCCCTTCAACTTCCGCGAGTCAACTTGTTCATTGCCGACGATGTCGGGTTGGGAAAGACCATCGAGGCCGGACTCATTGCGACAGAACTTCTCCTTCGTCGGCGCGTGCGGGACATCGTCGTGGCCTGCCCACCCTCCATGCTCCGTCAGTGGCAAGACGAACTGGATAGTCGATTTGGACTGCGTTTCGAGATTCTCGACCGCGATTACGTCGACCGAATTCGTCGGGAGCGTGGCTACGCCGTCAATCCATGGGATACCTTTCCTCGATTCCTGATTTCGCATCGATTGTTGGTCGATGAGTCCTACGCCTCAGGCATGCGGGTTTGGCTGGACCACATGCGACCAGGCAGCTTGCTTATTCTGGACGAGGCTCACCACGCGGCACCGGCGAGTGGGGGAAAATACGCCATTGATTCGAAGATTACACGTGCCGTCCGCGATTTGGCCCCTCGTTTTGAACATCGACTTTTCCTCTCGGCTACTCCTCACAACGGCCATTCCAACAGTTTCAGTGCTCTTCTGGAATTGCTTGATGACAAGCGCTTTATCCGTGGTTTTCCAGTTAGTAAGGCGGACCTCGGTGCCGTCATGGTTCGAAGACTTAAAGAAGACGTCCGGGCCATTGTCGGCGGCTTTCCGGTTCGGCGGGTGGTCCAGATAGACATTCAGGACCTTCCACAGGACCATCCCGAACTTCGGTTGGCGGAACTGCTGGATCAGTATGCTGAGACCCGTTTCGAGCGATTCGCCACCTCATCCCGCCAGGAACAAATCCAAGGGGCACTGATCTTATCCACTCTTCAGCAGCGACTTCTTTCTTCCATCGAGGCATTCAATCGAACTTTGGCCGCTCATCGCCGGGCCATGGAAAAGGTTTGGGCCGGTGAGAAGTCCGCTCCCCGAACCGCCGCATCCCCTGGATGGGTGCAGTTGACGGCAGGATTCGATATCGATGACGATCGCGGTTTACTACCGTCGGAACAGCAGGAAAATGAAGCTGCCGCTGCGGTAGAAGAGAACACTGTAGCCGTTGCTGGTACAGGCAGTTCCTTCCTGATGACCCGAGAGCGAGACTTGCTCAATGAAATGGCCCGTCTGGCGGAACAAAACCGATTTCGTCCGGACGCCCGGATATCCTGGCTACTCCGTTGGCTCCAATCCAATTGTAGCCCGGGCATCCGTCACCTGGGGAACCCATCTCCCCCGACGGGTGCGGTCTGGTCGCCTTTACGCCTCATCATCTTCACCGAATACGAAGATACAGCCCGGTATCTCCGGACCCAGTTGGAGGCAGCCATTGCAGGGACCGACCGAGCCGGGGCTCGGTTGGAAGTGTTTCATGGCCCCACACCCCCCGATAAGCGGCAGGCGTTGAAATTGGCGTTCAACGAACCACCTGAAAAAGAGCCCCTCCGCATTTTGATCGCCACCGATGCCGCGCGGGAAGGCCTCAATTTGCAGGCCCATTGCTGGAATCTGTTTCACTTCGATCTCCCATGGAACCCATCACGCCTGGAGCAGCGGAATGGACGAATCGACCGAAAACTTCAACTGAATCCCGAGGTTTTTTGTCATTACTTTGTTTACACCCAGCGCCCCGAAGATCGGGTGCTCAGAGCGTTAGTGCGCAAGACGGAGACCATCCGACTAGAATTGGGCAGCCTGTCCGAGGTCATTGAAAAACGACTCCGAACAGGTATCCGGCGATCTGAGGCCTCAGCGACGGCATCCGAAATTGATTCCTGGAGCGACGATCCCGAAAAACAGGCCATCCGCCTTCAGGAATTGGACGACGAGGCGGCAGTCCGACAAAAACGTCTTCGGTCAGAGGTGGAAACCCTTCGCAATCGACTGCAAGATGCCAAGCAATGGATCGGACTGGATGAGGGCCAGCTTCGGGATGCCCTCAATTGTTCGCTGGAATTTCTTGATGCGGATTCATTAAGGGAAGCCGCCGCCCCCCCGGGCGAACCCATCCGCTACGTTTTTCCCAATCTCCAGACTCGGCGGGGTGGCGACCCTCGCTGGGCGTCCACCTTGGACACCCTGCGTGCCCCTCAACGTAAAGATCAATCGCTTTTTGAGTGGCGGCGGGAGGCTCCGCTTCGGTCCGTCGTCTTTACTCCGCCCAAAGGGCTGGAGAGCGAGACCGTTCAACTCCACCTGTCCCACCGGGTAGTTCAACGCCTTCTGGGCCGATTTCTGTCACAAGGCTTCGTCTACCATGACCTTTCGCGTGCATGCCTCGCTCAGTCTGACGATGCAATTCCCCGCGTCGTTCTCATCGGGCGGCTATCACTTTATGGCAGTGGCGCGGCGCGGCTCCATGAGCAATTAATCACGGTGACCGCTCGATGGACTTTTCCGGCGGACCGAAAATCGCCATTGTCCCCATACGGACGGGACGCGGAAGCCCGGACCCTTGCCATCCTCCAGAATTCACTCGGCCCCACAGACCGGGCTCGGAACGTAGATCCGCAAGTGTCGAAAAATCTGCTGGCCAGTGTTCCGCAAGATATCCGAGAGCTTCTTCCCCATTTGGAGCAACGAGGTCAGGCCGCCCGTCAGGAAGCGGAAGTAGAATTGGCACGCCGGGGAGAATTGGAATCGGAGGCTTTAAGGAAAATTCTTGAGAGTCAACGAGATCGGGTCAATGCGAGAGTCGATTCCACCCCGCTCTTGCCAGGCTTTAGCGGTGAGGAAATCCGCCAATATCAAGCCGACCGCCGGCACTGGGAAAGATGGCTCAGTACGGTCGAAAAAGACCTCCATCGCGAACCCCAGCGGATTCGAGAAGTGTACCAAACCAAGTCCTTCCGCCTGGAACCGGTTGGATTAGCGTACCTGTGGCCAATCAGCGGATAAAAAATGAAAATCACCGTTCAAACGCCATTAGACGCAATATAGGTTTCACGTAATTGCAACCCCGCCGCTGAATTATGCCAAAGTCACAGGACCATCATCGAACCTATCCAGCCACCCGAAAGTACGCTCTTCGCACCGATTCAACCGTGGAATCGGCTCTCCGCGAAATTGAGCGGGTGTTCAAATTGCCCGAGGGCTCGGTCCGATTGGTTCTCCCCAGCGGACGTGCCGCCCGGAAAGACAAAATGGTTGGAGCTCTATTGCACGATTGGGAATCTCGCGCCTGACCATGGCTTTCCAACCCCCAGCGCTGTCCGATCACCTCGCGTGGCTCGGCTATGTCCAGCCCGAGGGATTGGTCGTGTCGGCCCCGGCATTGGTCGAGGCACAGGCCATTATAGACCGGGCAACGCTGGGCGATCTGCAACGGGCATTCCTGCCCCATGTCACTAACCTTTCCACGGGAACCGATGGCGTTTCCGATAACGAACCGGGCATTATCGATCTGGCATCGCTCTTCACCGAGTTTCTCAAATGGCCGGTGGGCGCAATCGACGGTATTAACCCCGAGCGTCCTCTTTCCGAGACCCTCACAGTTTCCCTACCTGAATTTCAGGAGACCCTGCGCCCGTCCTATGCTGTACGCCATTTGGATGCAAGGGACTCCTCCCCTTCACCTTCCGCTCCCCGCTCCCCGCTAACTGCTCACCACTCACCCTGGCTACTACTGGTCCAATCCCACCCCCCCACAGTCGATTTAGACCACCCGACGGCGGAAACCGCCCAGAATTGGCATGCGTCACCAGCCCGAAAATTCGAACGGCTCCTGCGAGAAACCGGTGTCTCAATCGGCCTGCTGACCAATGGGTTGGTCTTCCGATTGATCTACGCACCGCCCAAGGAAAACTCCGGCTCCATCGAATTCACGGTGACCTCAATGGCCGAGGTGCCGGGCCGACTCATCCTCGGGGCCTTTCACCTGTTGCTGGGGAGCTGGACACTCTTCACCGCACCCAGTGCCGCACGACTTCCGGCACTGCTCCAACGTAGCCGCGATTACCAAGCCACGGTCTCTGAAATTCTAGCCGAACAGGTTTTACAGGCGCTTTATGAACTGCTGCGCGGCTTTGAGGCGGCGGATGCCGAAAATCGCGGCCAAGACCGTCCGCTCCGCCAGTTGGCTACCGAATGTCCGGGTGAAATCTATGGTGGACTGGTCACTGTCCTGCTGCGGCTCGTTTTTGTGCTATTTGCAGAGGATCGTGGCCTGTTACCGACGAGCTCGCTGTATGTCCGCCATTATTCCGTTCGCGGACTGTTTGAACGCCTGCGGGCGGATGCGGAGCGCAATCCCGACACGATGGACAGTCGGTACGGGGCCTGGGCTCAACTGCTGGCGCTATTTCGGATGATTCACGGCGGATGTCGACATCCCGACCTCAAAATGCCGCCTCGCGCTGGTCATCTGTTTGATCCCGACCGATACCTCTTCCTGGAAGGTCGAGTACATTCCGGTGAAGGAGGGGTTGCCACGCAAGATGTTCAATCGTCCCCGGCTTCTTCCGGCTCGACCGGCAGCCAACGACGTGCGGTTCCTCTTCTGAGTGATGGCACCCTCCATCGAGTTCTGGAAAAACTCTGTGTTCTTGAAGGTGAACGCATCAGTTACCGAACGCTGGATGTGGAAGAAATTGGGTCGGTCTACCAGACTATCATGGGCTTTGCCGTCGAACCAGCGGCGGGAACGGCCATCGCTCTCAAAGGCAAGCGCAAGAAAGGCGGAGTTCCCGCCGCCTCCGTGATCACGCTGGAAAACCTTCTCGCGACACCAGCCAAGGAACGGGGCAAGTGGCTAAAGGAACAGGCGGATACGGAATTGAGTGGCGAAGCGGAAAAGAAACTCAGATCCGCCACAACCATCGACGATCTCCTGGTGTCGTTGGAAAAGCGGATCGACCGCCATGCCACACCCGCACCAGTCCTTTCGGCTGGCCTGATTCTTCAACCAACAGATGAACGCCGCAGAAGTGGTTCTCACTACACTCCCCGGTCGTTTACCGAACCTATTGTACGGAAGACGCTTGAGCCGATTTTGGCGGGGAGCGGCCAGTGGCGAGCAGCGAGCGGTGAATCGGGAGCGGGGAGCGGCGAATCGCGAGCGGCAAGCAGTGAGAAGCAAGTGGCGGGTGGGTCCCCCCACTCGCCGCTCCCCGCCGACATTTTGTCTCTAAAAATCTGCGATCCCGCCGTTGGCTCCGGAGCATTCCTGGTCGAAAGCTGTCGCCAATTGGCCGATGTGCTGGTGCGGGCCTGGATGACGCATGGTGGCCGACCGCAGGTCCCGCCCGACGAAACCGAAGAACTGCTGGCCATGCGGCTCATCGCCCAACGATGCCTGTACGGAGTGGATCGGAATCCCATGGCCGTGGACCTGGCAAAGCTGTCCCTCTGGCTTGCGACCTTGGCCAAAGACCATCCATTTACGTTTCTCGATCATTCCATTCGCTGTGGCGACTCCCTTGTCGGTCTCACCCGGCGTCAGATCGAATGTTTCACCTGGAAGACCGAATTTACCACCGGACAACTGTGGGAACCGGAGGTGCGGAAGCGAACCGCTGCGGCTCTTAGGGAGCGAGAGGTCCTCTTGGGGCTGGGTGATGGCTATGGAACCCAGCAATTGAAACGAGAAAAGCTGGAATCATCCGACGAGAAATTGGACTTGGTCCGCTTCATTGGCGACTGCGCCATCGCCGCCTTTTTTGCCGCCGACAAAGAAAAAGCCCGACAATCGAGGCGCGATGAACTCGCCGAACGACTCGGTGCCTATTTGGGAAAGGGCGATCCGCGGCAACGGCCCACCGCTGAAGTCGATGCGTTACGTGGCGAGCGGAGGGAGGCGATTGGTGAGCCGCGAGCGGCGAGCGGCCAGAAACAAGCGAGCGACCTGCTCGCCCCGTCGTCTTCCCCGCTCACTGCTCGCAACTCACCGCCAGCCTCTTCGTCTTCCCTGCTCGCCGCTCCCCATCCACCGCTCACCTTCCCGGTGCTTCCGTTCCACTGGCAAATCGAGTTCCCGGAAGTCTTTGCCCGACAAAACGGTGGCTTCGATGCGATCATTGGCAATCCGCCCTATGCCGGTAAGAACACCATCATTGAGGGCAATCGGGAAAACTATCTCGACTGGCTTCTGACCGTTCACGCCGAAAGCCACGGTAATGCCGATCTGGTCGCCCATTTCTTTCGACGAGCCTACACTCTGCTTCGGAACGACGGTGTCTTTGGCCTGATCGCCACCAATACCATTCGCCAAGGCGACACACGTTACACCGGGCTTCGATGGATTTGTGTCAAAGGCATTGGAACCATCTTTGCTGCTCGCCGCCGCTACAAATGGCCCGGGTCAGCAGCAGTGGTCGTCAGCGTGGTCTGGGTAGTGAAAGGAACCATTGCTGGACCGTATGATCTGGATGGAAAGTCCGTTCCTATTATCTCCGCCTATCTTTTCCATGATGGGGGAAGCGAAAATCCGGCCACGCTTGCTGCGAATGCAGGAAAGAGCTTCCAAGGTAGCATCGTCCTTGGCATGGGATTTACCTTCGACGACACGGACAAAAAAGGGGTTGCGAATTCATTGGCAGAAATGGAACGACTCATCGCCAAAGACCCGCGAAATGCCGAAAGAATCTTTCCCTATATCGGTGGTGAAGAGGTCAACGACAGTCCCACTCACGCGCACCACCGGTATGTCATCACTTTTGCCGATTTTCCACTGCGAAGGGATTCTTCGATTGGAGGAAAATGGAGCACCGCGGATGAAAACCAACGAGGCAACTGGCTGCGATCAGGGGTCGTTCCCGAAGATTACCCCTGCCCCGTTGCCGCGGATTGGACGGACTTATTAAATATTGTCGAACGAAAGGTTAGGCCTGAGCGAACCGATACCGCTGACAAAGGCGCGAGAGAGACTTGGTGGCAATTTATTCGTCCACGTTGGGAGCTTGCAACAGCTCTAAAGGGACGAACTCGGACTCTAGTAATTCCACGGGTTGCAAACGCCGGAACATTTTCCTTTCTTCCCGTTGGGATGGTATTTTCAGAACAACTTGTTGTATGTGCCTTGGACAGTTTCCACGCTGTTTGTGTACTCCAGTCTCGAATCCATGAGATATGGGCACGATTCCTTGGCAGCTCAATGAAGGACGATCTGCGCTACACACCCAGCGACTGCTTTGAGACGTTCCCATTCCCTGCTGGATGGGAAATGAATGCCGAGCTTGAGTGGACCGGGCGCGAATACTATGAGTTCCGAGCATCCTTGATGGTCGAAAACAACGAGGGGCTAACCAAGACCTACAATCGTTTCCACGATCCCGAAGAGAATAGTCCTCAAATCCATCGTCTTCGGGACCTTCACGCCGCCATGGATGCCGCCGTCCTCCGCGCCTATGGCTGGGAAGACCTTCTACCTCGTTGCACCTGCGAATTCCTCCTCGACTACGACGATGAGGGGCACACAGCCGCAGAAACTGACCAACTAGCCTTGGAGAATCAGCCCGCCCCCAACAGCTCGCCTCTCGCCGCTCACCATTCGCCGCTCGTCGCTCGCCGCTCGCCGAAATCCGCTCGCCACACTGGACGCAAAAAACTCCCATGGCGCCTCCGTTGGCCCGATGACGTCCGCGACGAAGTCCTCGCCCGCCTGCTGAAACTCAACAGCGAACGGGCTGAACAAGAACGCCTTGCAGGAGGGGCAAATCCCAGCTCACCGCCGAAGCCGCCGCCGTCGGAAGATCAACCGCCTGGGTCACCGGTCTCCCCTCCCAAACCACCGCGACCACCCAAAAAGCCATCTCTAAAACCCTCCGCCCAACCCCTTCAGCGCGACTTGATACCGCCCCCACAAGGAGACCTTTTCGCCTGAAAGATATTGTTTTACACTCAATCATCAAAGCCACTTACCAAAAATAATTTGACCCACCTCCTTACTACCATCGAAAGTGGAAAACGCCGCACAATCCCCGGAATTTGAGCTAGAAATGAACAGCTCCAATCGAAATTCAGATGTCCAAACTGGTACGCCGCCGCTTGGAAACAGCAATGGGCTCCCATCGCAGATGACCCAGTCGTCTCCTCAACAAATGCAAACGGAACCACAGCAGTCGCTTCCCGTAAAGGCTCCCTCTCACGAAATACCAACATCCCGGTCAACAACCGATATTTGGCAGCCATTGGAACAAGCAGCAGTAATAAAACAAACGTCCGACCTATTGAGTAAGGCCTGCGAAGCAAGGACCTGCCCCGAGGTGGAAATACTTCCAATACTTGAAAAACTCGCCCCGCTACTTTCAAACATTAATCTTGATAGCATTCGACATTCAAACGCGCGCCTAATCGAAGAATTCAAACAGGTTATTGCCTCAGATCTAAAACATAAACGCGAGAATACATTGGTTCATTCCCGGGCTCTTGGACTCAATGTCCAGAGAATGTCCACTTATGATCGAGTGGGGCCACTACGAATCACACACAAGAAGGAAAAGACCAACGCCGACTTCGGAAATCTTCCTTTATGCCGTATAACCGATTCAAATGGGCTAAGAGTTGCTGAGAAGATTCACAGTCTCATTTTGGACCTTCACAACGATCCATTTGAAAACACGACCTTCTATACACAGTTTAAGACTGCTTACCTCCGGATTATCGAAAAGAGGAAATCCCAAGACCGATGGGTCCGGATTGATCATATCTATGCCGAATTTATAGAGACAATTCCTGCTACAGAAAAAGGTAAAGATAGCAAGATCGCGGAGAGGAAAAAGGCCCAAGTACCTGAAGTCACCTTTATCATACACTTTTCACGAATGCTGGATGCGGGTCAGTATCCCGACGGCGAACATCTTCGACTCCGCACACCTACGATGGCCTCAATGAAGGACGTGTACGAGGTGCCGAGTCTCAAACATCCAACAGCATCCGACCGGCGCGTATTAGACGTTCAAATCGAAATCAAACAGTAACTTCACATGTCTGTAACCCGAGACGATCTGATTTCCCTGGCCAGTTATGGAATTCCTCCAAACGAATCAGTCGCAGAGGAATTAAGTGTAGCACTTGGCGGCTTCATCTCTTCTTGGAAAAAAGAGACACTCCCATTTATTCAAGCTGGGGGAGCGGAGCTACGATTCCTGGAGGCACCCTACGGGCGCGGAAAGACTCATCTCTTGATGGTTATGGCGGCAGAAGCTCGAAAGGCTGGATTCGCGACTGCCTTTATCCAATGTTCTCAAGGAACAAAACCATTTGGATCACTAGCAGATACTTATCGTTCGCTTGCATCGAGCATCCGATTTCCGACACATACTACAGGACAATCGTACAATTATCTAGAATCGATCGCCGATCTTACTCCCGATCAAATTCAAATTCTGAGTTCATCGAAGAAGATCACCCCAGGCCTCAACAACCTAATTCGAAGCTGTTGGAAGAATAGGATGTTGTCCCCACAGCATTACGTTCATTCTAGCCTGATTGCTCTTTTGACCGCCGACCCTTATAGGCAGGTAAGCATCAGGCAGCTCTACAGAGCTGGGCATGGGTTGCAAGTTCCCATTGGTAAACTTGGAAAGCGTACGGCGATGGCTTGGCTTCGGGGCATTCTGATATATCCACAGGTCGTAGGGTTGAAAGGCCTGGTGATTCTTTTTGACGAGACCGGTGCCGATTTTCACTTGGACCGTGAGCCAATGGGAATAAAGCGTGAACACTTTGCTAATCTGCGCCATATTATCGACCACATGGGCGTTGGCAATATTCCAGGATGCTCAATAACCTACGCGGTTGCCGCAAACTTCCTTGAGAGTGCCTTTAGTATTCTTCCGCCGTTGGCCCAGCGAATTGAGAGGAGTATTCCAAACTCGCGAAATTTTCGGACAATTTGGTGCGACCTGGATGAACTTACTGAACCAGGAATCGATACCGAAGCGTTCTTTTTGGAGCTGGGACAAAGAATTATAAACCTAGGAACGAAACTCGGCTATGAGCAACGGCATTTGGACAAGGCAAAAGAGAAACTGGCAAAGGAAGCCCTTCAGTATTCGCGTAGTACCAGCAATGCCTCGGTCAGGACCTACATCAAATCAATTGCTTCAGCCATTACCAGATAACATATGACAGACGAAGAATTGCGAGACACTTGGAGTCGACTCGTGGAGTACGGGACACCGAATGAGGACCTTGACGTTGCCATGCGGTCAATGCCTGAACTTAGCGTCGGAATTGATGATTGGGTTGAGCGACTAGCGAAACATTACCTCCGCGATCTTTGTCAAAGGCGCAGCTATTTTAAGTTGGTTATCGGGCCATACGGCAGTGGGAAGACCCATTTCCTCCTCGCACTCGCCCTCAAGGCACTGGAGGAAAACTTTGCAGTCGCGTTCATTAAATGCAAAGAGGGCATTTCACTGGAAACTCCGATCAACTTTTACCAGGAAATTGTCGGTAATTTGCGCCTACCTGGCGTTATCAAACCGGGGGTCAAGGGGTTGTTCAAGGCAGTTCAACAAAACTGGCGAAATCAAGCTAACGAGACGCCAGATCCCGAATTCACAATCGGCACACGCTTCGACGAGTTGGAAGAAATGCAATTTCCGTTTGGTCGAGTAGCAGCCGCATATTTGCGAACTCTCGAAAATCCCGCGCTTGATAAAGAGAAGGCTCGATGTGCGCAGATGTGGCTTAATGGCGAAATTGAGGCGCTCTCCCGAAAAGATAGAGAAGGTCTGTCGCTCGGCGCAGTTCCAAGCAGAGAGCGGGCTCTTTTCGGCCACCGCTTGCTGGATGCACTTGTTTCCTTCATTCCGAATGCCGGTGTACATGGACTGGTGCTCCTAGTTGACGAGTCGGAAAATATGGTCAATGCACGTGGAAAAGCCCTACAGCGGGTATTAAACACCATGCGCACGCTCATCGATCCAAAACCAGAGGAGAGGAAGTCATGCCCGCTTTTTTGCATGTTCGCTGCGGTCCCTGATATTGAGGAGAAAATTCAAATGTATCAGGCACTACAGACGCGTCTGAGCGTACCTGGTCAGCAATTCCACGAAGGTTCTAATAGCGCAGCTCGAATATATCTCGAGCATCTCGGGCAACAATCAAACATTCTTCATCAAATTGGGGTGAAGTTGCTTACCTTCGCAGAGAAAGTACACCATAAAGACTATAACATTGATATTCAGTCCGGAAATATTGAGGCGTTAATAGACGTCACTATTATTAGGCAGGCTGAAGCTGATTCCCGTCGTTTATTTGTAAAAGCGTGGTGCAACCTATTGGAAGAGCAGTCCACGGAAGAGCGGCGGTACGGCAAAGATGAACTTCAGAATCGAATCGCAGGCGTTGTAGAAGAACTCAAGGTGCATTCCGATTCCGAGGAGGAACACCCATGATAGGGCGACGGGTCTGGCACTTAAAAGGGGGGTGGTGCGTCATACGTCGACTATTCTATGCCTCGTCAAAGCTATGTGCGATTGTCGACTTTGAAAAAGGTGCCAAGTATTGCGACGTTTCGATAGGCGAATTACGTGATTCTCCAGGGGGAATAGAATTGGCGGTGGATGAATCAGAGGTCAATTTGCCATTTAATTTTGCAACATCAAACGTCACTCCTGAAGCATCAACAGCAACTCCTGTGGCGAGAGTAGTGGAATCTGTTCCCGCTATACCGTTGCCGGAAATCTGGGATTCAGTCCCAGTGGTGGCTTGCACCAATGATCCACCATGGCTGAATGCCAGACGTTCCATTTTCGCACTCCGCCTGGGACAGATTTCTGATTCTCTTTCCCGCCATCTAACGGTTGGAACTTCAGGTATTGAAGAACAGTTTGTTCGCAATTTTATTGAAACGACGAGGCGAAAGCCCCGCTTCCTGGTGGTTGAAGGTCCGTGGGGAACTGGAAAATCCCACGCACTTTCACTCGCAAAGGCCATTGCGTTTGAACACCGGTTGGCCGTTTCGACGGTTGTCTTGGATGGAGTGATGGCCACCCTTGGCCGCCCCATCGATTTGCTACGGTCAATCTTGACCGAAGCGTATATCCCGACCCCAACCGGGAAGGTTTTGTTTTCAGAAGAGTTCGAATCATTCATCCGCGATAATCGGCGCGATATCTTCAGCGCGAATGGGGCAGGTCTGGTGGGTGACGCTATATCGCAAATTCCAACCATATTAGCAAACGACCCCGATTCCTGGGACATTGTCGAGTCTTACCTGACTGGAGAGCTTTCGGCGACGCAAGCTAAACAGAACTTGCGGCCTTTCACAGGGAGGTTATTGCCGTTAATCTCATTAAATCCGCGGGCCGTACTCGAACGACCCGGACGTGCGGCTCAGCTCTTGGGGGAATGGGCATCAGCAACCCGCTGTTTGCGGGCTTCCGGATTGGTTGTGATGTTAGATGAAGCGGACGTCGATTTTGATATTGGCGGAAGAAGCAAGCGAGAAAAAAATCAACGCGATGAATACCTGACCGAGCTGGGACGTTTGAGTGAAGGTAGCATTCCCCTTTGTGTGATCATCGCCGTTGCTCCTAGTGCACCCGATGATGACGAGCAAACACCTACCAGTCTTCTCTTGAAGCAACTAGGAGATGGGGCAGAATTGATAAAGGTTCCTCAGATCGAATCCGATATGTTGATCGAGCTAACTTCGAAGATTGTAGACCTATATCAGAAAGCCTATCCAGAAGGACCTACCCTAAACAGATCACTTTGGTCACAATTTGCGGTGAGAATGACCAGGTCGATGGAGGATAGCGTCGATGGATTGATCCCTAGGCTTTTTATTCGGAAGTTCTTAGAATACCTTGATATTCTATCCCTTGGCAATCATGAAACGGTCAGATCGTGAGCTTGTTCGCATGCTCGGGCAGGTGGGTGACATATTCTTTGGAGTTCACGATGGACTTCGCCCCATCCAAAGCGAAGCAATCGAATCGGTGTTCACAGGAATAGACGTTTTTGTATCGGCGTCTACTGCTTCTGGCAAAACAGAAGCAATCGTCGGACCTATGGTTGCGCGTCTGCAAGCAAGAAAATGCCCTGGGCAGCGAATCAGGCTTCTTCTGATTAGCCCGACACGAGCATTGGTTAATGATCTTTACGATCGATTAACACCACTTCTTTCAAACGTGGGATGGAGTTGTGGACGACAGACTGGTGACCATCGAAATCGGGATCAACAGCCGCACGTGCTAATCACAACGCCTGAATCGTTTGAGTCGACTATGGTGGCGGGTTTTCGATACGACGCAGAACGTCGGCCATCCGATCATTTACTAGCAACAGTAGAGGGAATCTTCTTGGACGAAGGACATTGCTATGCATCGACCCTTAGAGGCGATCATTTGATGTTTTTGGTGAACCGCCTGCGAAGACTTAGGGAATGGGCCATGAAGAAGGGGATTCTTCGCAATGCAGACATTCAGGTATGCACAGCGAGTGCCACGGTTGCAAACGCACAGGCCGTAGCCCAGTATTTACTGGGACAGAAAGCTGTGGCGATTGGTGTTTCCGACACCCGGAAGATTGAATTCCTCGATCAGGAGGGAGCATGGATAGATGTTTCAATATTCAGTCGTTCAAGCGATATCCATCCAAAACTCCCTGTAGTTAATGGTCCACAGGACCTTGCGGAAATGCTGTTGGAACAACGGGTCAATCATGGGATGCGAAAGGTATTGATCTTCACTCAGAGTCGCAGCCTTTGCGATAATTTGGCATCGGGCCTACGCCAACCCTTACAGGCGGTGGCTGACATATGGATTGGAGCGCACCACTCCAGCCTTTCACGGGAATTGCGGGAGGCGGCAGAGCAATCGTTTTCCGATCGATCGGACGCAGTTCTGGTTTCTACATCGACAATGGAGGTCGGGGTTGATATCGGCGACGTTGACGCGGTATGCCTAGTCGGTGCGCCTCCGACTGTTGCCAGTCTTCTGCAGCGGATTGGTCGGGGAAATCGTAGAAAGCGTGGTCTCAGCCGCATAATTGCGGTTCCGAAAGATTCACTGGATTCCTATGTATTGGCCAGCCAGTTGGCTGCCGCATCAAGCGGTGCCATGGCCCCTATTCGATTTCGTCGTCATTGGTCGGTGTTCGTCCAACAGGTCCTGTGCCATATTATGCAGTCTCACGGTGAAGGACGATCGATGGAGGCATTGACTGAGATGGCCGAGAGAACCTGGCCATGGAGGGACACTCGACCGCTTGCGTATGGGATATTAGAGGGGCTTTGTCAGGATGGAGTTTTGTGCGAACGCAGATCAAAGTTGATAGTGGGAGAACTCATTGGGTCCAAAATGAAGGATCGAAAGGCTCACTATTACGCGAATTTTGACTCATCTGCTACCGGACTTGGGCTTTTTGACCAATCTACTGGCGCGCAGATAGGACAAATCGGAAGTTTGGACACGGAAGCCGACGAAATCAATTTCGGGGGTAATTCCTACCGGGTTCGTGATATCGCTGGTAGCAGGATAGAAGTGACTCGATCGAAGGCCGACGAGGCTGCGACGGTGCGCTACGCGTCTCGCCGGTTACCCAGGCTCGAAGAATATTGTGGCCACGTCCGCAACGGAGCCGGTTTGAGCGAAAGCGCTGCACCGCTTGTCATCTTCCAATCTCGCTCCGTCTGGTTTCACTTTGGCGGAGAAGTGTGGGATCGGCTTATTGAATACGCTTACCCTCCAGGAACCTTTGGGTGCATTGTTCAGCCCGGGATTGCTGTTGAATGCAACTTAGACGCTCGGGAATTGCAGCGACTCATGCCGGATCGATTGAAAATTGAAAGAGCGAGTGAATTCACTTGGGAATCTGTCGCTCGTTTGATTGAATGTGGGCGTTTTTTTGAGTTGGTGCCCATCCGAATGCGTCAGCAGGCGGCAGAGGAGCTTCTAGACCCTGATTTTTGGGTCACGTGGATCGCAAGTCGAAAAATTGAAACTCTGGGTGATCTCAATGACCCAAAACGCCGTTCACTTCTGTCCCTTCTAGGCTCACCTTCCATTTTTGATTCACGAGCGGGCACTCCAAGCTGAAACGGATGCCCCGGTTTTCATACCCCTCTGGGCTTTCAAGGTCAGTCTTGCAAAGAAGGCCAAGAAAGGCGCATTTTTTCCGCAAAAGAGTTGCATCTGCTGCAAGAAAATCGACTCTGAAGGCATGTTATTGCAATTTTCTGTCTCGAACTACCGGTGTTTTCGGGAGTTGCAGACCCTAAACCTCGCGGCTAGTTCTCAGGACAAGGACTTGCCCGGGAATTGCTTCGCTTCGGTGGCACCAACCCTGGACGGAAAGCGATGGGTCAAGGGAGCGGCCATTTATGGAGCCAATGCGAGCGGCAAAACCACGATTCTGAATGCCTTGGAAGCATTGAGCGGTATGGTCACCGAATCGGCAAAGATGACGGACCCGGAAGAATGGATTCCCCAGATTGAACCGTTTGCCTTTTGTACGGATTCGCCGGAAAACCCCACGGCTTTCAGCATCGCTTTTGTCGCAAATGCCATTCGTTATGAATACCGGGTGGCCGCCACTCGCACCCGAATTTGGCATGAATCTCTCCGGGCATTCCCCAATCGATTGGAACAGGTCTGGTTCTGCCGAGATTGGCTTCCCGCCGATGGGACCTACTCTTGGACTCCTGAGCGGCCAACCGGATTTGAGCGTGATCGTCAATTGGAGGGATACACGCTGAGCAACATGCTTTTTCTCTCCAAGGCCATCGCCAGCAATCGCGACGATTTGCAACCGGTATTCCGATGGTTCAAAGAGCATTTGCGATTCATGGACCTCAGTGCCCGCAGTCGTTTTGGGTACGATACGACCTTAAAGATGTTGAAGGAGCAAGGCAAGCTCAGTGAACGCATCATCTCCCTTCTTCAGACGGCTGATCTCGGAGTCATTGATGCCAAGGTCATTGGAACACCGATACTCACGTTACCATTAAATGAGGTTCCCAACGGAGAAAAAAGCAGTCCGCTGGAAATGTACATTCGGCAAGCATGGTCCACTGCTTGGGAAAACATATTAGACCCGTCCTCGTACAAACCCGAACTGACCCACCGTGGGCCGGATGAGACTAAATGGAAGGTGTCATGGGACTCGGAGTCCGCAGGAACTCACCGCCTGTTCGGGCTCACAGGGCCGTGGCTGGAGATTTTAAGTCGTGGTTCGGTCATCTGCATCGATGAACTGGAAAGCAGCCTTCACCCGCTTTTGGTTCGTGAACTGCTCCGATTATTTTTCAGCGAACAGGATAACCAGAACGGCGCACAGATTCTGTTTACCACCCACAATCCAATCCTCCTCGACCCAACCCTCCTGCGACGAGACCAGATTTGGTTTACATCTAAGTCATCTGAAGGCGTTGCCAACCTCTATCCGCTGACCGATTACAGCCCTCGCAAGGGCGAATCTCTGATCAAGGGATATCTTGCCGGGAGGTACGGTGCCGTCCCCATCGTCCCCGAAGGTCTTGTGGACGATTCGATTGACCGAGACCCGGTCGCAAATGGGGTGAAGGAATCAAATGAACCCTCGGTCTGATTCCTTTTTGCGCCTGGTCCATCGACCGGATGCCAACGACATCGATCGAGTGCCCAGCGGTGGAAATCGGGGCGGCACCGTGCCACCGAGCGATTATTTTCTGATCGTGACCGAGGGGAAGGTCACTGAACCGACCTATTTGAATCTACTCCGCGACCGATTGAGGCTCGCATCGGTCAGAATTCGAATCGCTGCGGGGCGGACATCCGATCCGAAGCACGTGATTGAGACGGCGGTAAGTCTAAGGGAAGAACCCATTTGCAAAGCGAGAGAGGGGAAGGCCAGTCTGGTTGAGCCCGATGAGTACGATCAGGTTTGGGCGGTGATCGACACCGATGTGGCTATCCGCAATGGCTCTTGGAATGAAATCCGCCTACTTGCCGAGCAAACGAACGTGCTCTTGGCTCCATCTACGCCCTGTTTTGAATTCTGGCTAATCTTGCATCTGTGTTTTACGACGCGAACGGACTTGTTTGATGGTGCGGCAGCGAAGCGGGCTTTTAAGGATCAACTGGGCCTGGATTACTCAACCAATGCAAAAATGGCTAACCGGGCCATAGAATCGATTATTCCCCACTACGCAAGCGCTGTCCGTAATGCCCGGAAAGTCAGGGCTCACCATCAGGGGGACGAAAAACCATGGCCGCCCAATCCTTCCACGGACGTCGATCTTCTAATAACCGAACTCACGAAGTCATCCCGAACTGCACAGCTTTAGGTGGCGGCGTTGACAGGAATTACGGGTTCACGCCTTCCAATCCGTGCTCCATTTGGTACTAACTTCTTGCCATGCCTTCCCCGGAACTTCGCTCGCGCCTGGTTGACACCTTGCGCCTGGACCTAGTTGGCCCCTGGCCGGGGCATCCGTTTTCCCATGAGCTACTGCCCGAATCTCCCACCCGCTGGTATTTGACCGGGTATCTGGCATCGGAATTGGCCCCGAATCATCACAACACGGACGCCGAGTCCAACGACCAATTGGACGCCGGTGCCGATGGGGGCGGTCTGGGCGACGATGGGGAAAGCGATAAAGCCCCGGCTCCCGGCCTTTTTCCCAGCTCCATTGGGCTCAGCGTCTTGGTTCCTGCCGATGCCCATCACCTACGGGCCAATGTCGCCTGGGGCGAGTATTACTGGGAGGCCACCAGCGCAGATGAAATTGAGCCGGAAGACAATGGCTTGGGCCTGAAGGAAGAAATCAAGCCAGTGGAGTATGGCCCTGGCGGTCCATCTGCCGAGCAATTGGAAGAGGAATCACCGAATGGAGCTGAAAATCCGCCATTGAAAGGTTTTCGACGGAAACCCAGGCAAGCGTTGCTGGAGGTTCCGCTACCCGCAGAAGACGGCCATGCGGCCTCCTTTCCGGTCCCCAATAGCGGCGGGCTCCGATTGGTCGTCACGTTACGCCCGGTTCCAGCAGATGATCATAACCGCCTGCCACATGGCACCCGGGCCGTTTGCGTGTTCCTAGTCAACGGTAGACCGGCTGCGGAGCGTGCCTATCAAAGTTTTATCTACCAAGCCTGCCTGGAGTTGCAATGTGCGAGTGGATTCGTTCCCCGACCGGATTTACGGGGTAGTACGGACGCGAACCATGGCCAGGATTGGGATGAGGAGGTGGCCGATCTCCAGTTTCGCCGGGCCTTCGATTACGCGTCGGGAATCGGCTGCGCCGCCGAGCCGATAGATACGGCGGAGGGTGGAGCGTGTTATTCGGTTCGAACCTGTTGGATTCCATCGGCTGAGGTCGAATTTGTCGGACACCTGGAGGCGTCAGCGGTCCCGGGAGTTGAACTCCGCATGGAGGCATTGGCAACAATCGGATCGGTCCAGCAGGCACGAACCCTGTTGGGGCCTCTCGTCGAACATTACCGGGCCTGGATCGATCAGCAGGAGGCTGATATTGAGGGTGAGTCGGGCCTGGAGGAACGACGGAGGACGGTGGCGAATGAATTGATGGCCCGGGCTCGACTGGCGGCGAACCGAATCGAAGCCGGCATTGAGCTCCTTGGCATTGATGATGTTCGTGAAGCCTTTTGCCTGGCCAATCGGGCCATGGCCCGGCAAGCGCGGCAACGCGAAGCTCAAAAAATGCACACCAGCCCGACGCTGGTCAGTGCTCCTGCGTGGCGTGCCTTTCAGCTCGGATTCATCCTGCTGAATCTACGTGGGCTACATGATCCGAGTCATCCGGACCGGGCCATGGTAGACCTTCTCTTCTTTCCCACGGGCGGTGGAAAAACCGAAGCCTACCTGGGATTGGCGGCATTCTCTTTGGTGTTGAGGCGTTTTCGTAATCCCGGGCGACGAGGTGCCGGGGTGAATGTCCTCATGCGCTACACGCTCAGGCTGTTGACACTGGACCAGCTGAGTCGTGCCTCAGCACTCATTTGCGCCTTGGAATTAGAGCGTCAGGAACGTTATCGGGGAGGTGATCAGCGCCTAGGAGATTGGCCATTTGAAATTGGTCTATGGGTGGGCTCGGGAGCAACCCCAAACCGCATGGGCCGAAAAGGTGACAAGGGACCGGGTCGAGACAAGACCGCCTACACGCGCTACCACGCCTTTCGCAGTCACTCGAAGACAAACCCTTCGCCCATCCCATTGGAGAACTGTCCGTGGTGCGGAACCAAGTTCGAGCCCTATTCGTTTCGTCTGATACCAATCGAGGCCGAACCTGAGGACCTGAGAATCTCGTGCGTCAATCCGCACTGCGAATTCCGAGGGGATCGTCCACTCCCAATTGTCGCGGTCGATGAGCCAATCTACCGGCGTTTGCCCGGTTTTCTAATCGCAACGGTCGATAAGTTTGCCGCTCTGCCCTGGATGGGACCTTCAGGAAAACTATTTGGGTTGGTTGAGCGATACGACGACAAGGGGTTTTACAGTGCCGCCGAACCTGGCTTTGGAAGGCCCTTGGGAGGACCATTGCCGCCTCCTGAACTGATCATTCAGGACGAATTGCACCTAATTTCCGGACCACTCGGCACCGTAGCAGGAATTTACGAGACGGCGATCGGATGCCTTTCGGAACGTGATTTAGGGAATGGTCAATTTCTCCGACCAAAGATTGTCGCCAGCACAGCGACCGTTCGCCAGGCGGAGAACCAGATTCGGGCACTTTTTGCCCGCCCTTTTTCGCGGGTCTTCCCACCATCGGGTCCCAATCGACGTGATTCCTTTTTTGCTCGCACTCACGCACCCGAACAGAGCCCGGCGCGGCTTTACCTGGGAATCGGAGCTCAAGGGCGCAGTCTGAAGGTCGTCCTACTGCGGACGGCCTTGGCACTGCTCTCCGCCGGACAAACGCTCTACCTGGAATCCGGTGGCAAGGTCGCCAACAACCCCGCCGACCCCTACATGACGGCGCTTGGCTACTTCAACAGTTTGCGAGAACTCGGCGGTTCGCGCCGTATCGTTGAAGATGAAATTACCAGCCGACTGCGTCGGTATGGCTCCCGCCGCCGCCGAGACCCCGTCGACACCCTTTTTTCAAGGCGGGAGATTGGAGAACCGTTGGAGTTAACCTCCCGGGTATCGACCAATCAGGTCTCGGAAGCCAAGCGTCGATTGGGACAATCTGCATCAGCGGATGACCGGGTCGATGTGGCGCTTGCCACCAACATGATTTCCGTCGGTTTGGACATCACCCGCCTAGGGCTGATGCTGGTACTGGGTCAACCCAAGTCATCGGCGGAATACATTCAAGCGACCAGCCGCGTGGGTCGCGATCCGCAGCGCCCCGGATTGGTGGTGACCTTGCTGAACGTCCACAAGCCCCGGGATCGCTCCCATTACGAACGATTTGGCTATTATCATTCCACCTTCTATCGGGCAGTTGAGGCTACGAGTATCACTCCGTTTTCTCCACGAGCGCTGGACCGTGCACTGGCGTCGGCAGTCGTGTCGTTGGCACGCCATTGGATTCCCGGTTTCGGTGAAGCCATGGGAGCCTCGGCCATTCAAGGGCATCGAGCCGAGCTGGATCGGGTGATCCAGGTGTTTGCCGAACGCGCAGCCGCCCATAGATCCATGTCGCCGCAGGAAGAGACGACTCTTCGCGGGCGTATTCGGGACCGATGTCTGGACCTCTTGGATACCTGGTACCACGTGTCTGAACTGGAATCCAACAAAGGAGCCCGCCTTCAATATGGCACCGAACTGACGAATCAACCGTCGTTGCTTCACGGTTTTCTGGACGAAGCCTTGTTGGCTTTGCCGCAGGATTATCGAAAATTTCGCTCGAACCGATCGATGCGGGATGTCGAGCCGAGCGTGGAGCTATTTCCGGAAAACCTCGTCTAAACCTCCCTTATGAGTAAAAACGAAGTCCGATCGAGTCAGGTACTCACGACCTTCGGTCCCGGTGCCATGATCGATCTTCCTCAGGGATCGGTGATTGTTGGAGGCTTGGAGCATTGGCGATTTTCACCAGGTCCCAGCCCGCTGATTGAGGAGCCACGACTCCTGGCCAAACTCCGGGCAAAATTGGAAATCCCGACGCTGGTCCTGAAGTCACCACCACCTTCCAGCGACAATCCATTGGCGGGACACCCGGGCATCACTGTTTGGCGATTTCCCCAGTGGTTTTTGGTTCAAAAGGAGGAAGGAACCTTTGACTG
Source organism: uncultured Verrucomicrobiota bacterium (assembly GCA_903896505.1). Taxonomy (GTDB): domain Bacteria; phylum Verrucomicrobiota; class Verrucomicrobiia; order Limisphaerales; family UBA9464; genus CAILNN01. Next base: position 30,024 of record CAITXU010000009.1, read on the forward strand.
GACCAGCAATCGCCGATGGCTCGTTCCGCAGTCCCAACTGGTGAAAGGAAAGTTTCGAGATGGCGAGGGAAACCACGAGGTCGTTCCGATACGATTTGTCCGTGCCTGCGAGCACGGTCATGTGGACGATATCGATTGGCCCGCCTACATCCACGGTTTCACGGGTGGATGTGGTGGCAGGTTGTTTCTGGAGGAACGGAGCACAACTGGCGCGCTGGTGGATGTCTGGGCGGGCTGTACCTGTGGTGAAAAGCGTTCTCTCGCACAGGCGGCCATGAAGGGAAGCAAGGCGTTGGGATTTTGCAGTGGTGCGCGTCCCTGGTTGGGAAGCCACAGCCATGAACCGTGCACGCAGAAGAGCCGCCTCTTAATCCGAAGCGCCAGCAATGCCTACTTTTCCCAGGTGCTCTCGGTCATCTCCATCCCCGACCGCACAACGCCCCTCGACGAAACCATCAAAGCCCTTTGGGAAGATGGATTGAAGGTAGTAGCCGCAAACCCAGCCGTTCTGTCAGTGATTCGTCAAATCCCCAAAATTAGCGTCGGGTTGGCGGGGATTTCAGACGCCGATGTCCTTTCCAGTATTGGACGGGTGGATCAGGGGGTCAACCAGCATGCGGAGCGCCCGGTGAAGGAGGTCGAATTTGAGGCCTTTTCCGACGCATCCGAAGAGCTGGGGAGCGATCTGCCCGATGGTGATTTTTTTGCCCGAGCTCTGCCCCGCCCCCTGTGGGATGCCGAATGGATGTCCCCCATCCGGAGGGTCGTACTGGTACATCGCCTGCGCGAAGTGGCGGCGCAGGTTGGGTTTACGCGCTTCGAGTCGCTGAGCGCCGATATCCATGGCGAACTTCCCGATGGCCTTTCCCTGAATATCAAACCAGCAACTCTTGCCCGGGAAGTGGAATGGTTGCCCGCCGTGGAAAATCGGGGAGAAGGATTCTTTCTCCTGTTCGACGGCGAAGCCTTGAAAAACTGGCTCAGCCGCCCCGAGGTGCATTCCCGAGGGACAATGTTATACAAAGGGTTTCAGGAGTGGGTCCGCATCCATCCGACAACAACGCGCGGCTTTCCAGGAACACCCTATTACCTACTCCACACGTTCTCGCACCTTCTGATGACCGCCATATCCTTGGATTGCGGGTATCCGGCCTCTTCGCTCCGCGAAAGGCTCTACGCGCTTCCTTCGAACGGAAACGGCACAGACCGCTATGGCCTGCTCATCTTCACCGCCTCATCAGATGCGGAAGGAACATTGGGGGGATTAGTGGAGGCAGCGAGGCGCATCCGGGAATTTGTACGGAAGGCGTTGGATATCGCGTTGCTCTGTTCGAATGACCCCATTTGCGCTCATCATCGCCCGAACATTCACGACCACGCCCCACTTCTGGGTGCGGCCTGCCACGGGTGTCTACTGGTCCCAGAAACCTCCTGCGAACAGCGCAATGAGTTTCTTGACCGGGTCTTGGTGGTTCCGACCGTGGAGTCTTGCGGTGCTGAATTCTTCCCATCCGCATGAGTGCCGAGGATGAAGTCCTGGCGTCGTTGTCGGAGGCCGGGCTACGCGCGTTGGCCACGGCCGTCGAGGCTGGATGGATATCCTCACGATCACCGAATTCAGCCTTCACTCCGATTGTCGGTCCCCACGGGGAGTCGGTGGCAAAGTGGTTGGGTTTGCTCGGCGGCGAATCGTTTACTCCCGTTCAAATTGCCCGCCTCCTGAAGGCCATCGGCGCGGCTCGACAGCACGATCGGATATTGACACCCGTTCTGGTTGTATCTGGCCCCGAAACACCGGGCGTTCCAACTTCCGACACCTATGCCGTAGTCCAATCCCTTTTCCAGGAAGCCCAAACGGAAATCGTTTTGGCGGGCTATGCGTTTCACAATGGAAAACTGCTCTTTGAGCGATTGGCTGAACAAAAGCGATTGCGTCCCGACCTCCGAATCTTGTTTCACGTGGATGTCCCAAGAAAAGCCGGGGATACGACAACTGCTGACGACATCGTGCTACGATATGCAGAGGAATTTCGCCGACGCCACTGGCCGTGGGACCCGTTTCCGGAGGTTTACTACGACCCCAGGGCCTTGAATACCGACAGCCAGACCCGGGCAAGTCTGCATGCAAAGGTGGTGGTCGTGGACCGGTCCAAATTATTCCTGACCTCGGCCAATTTCACCGAGGCCGCTCATCAACGGAACATCGAATTGGGCCTGTTATCGAACGCCACCTACCTTGCTGAACAGGTCGCCTCCTATTTCGAGGCGCTCCGTCAGTCCCGACAGCTTAGGCGGTTGCCGGAGGGGGGGTAGCCTTTCTCCCTCGCTATCGATGCCCAAAGCAAGGACGACCGAATCGTTGACCCCCTATGCCGCTGCTCTACCGCTATATTTTTGCTCGGGACCACAGGGAAGCGCTCGAGCGACTTCGACAAATAGTTGAGGAAAACAAATTGTTCGCAGCAAATCCAAGTGGCTTCAATGACCCATTTGAATTCAAGTTCGCCGTTCAGGTATCCGATAACGACGAAGCCGTGCTCGCAGCCTATCGAAAAGTAAAGCAGGATGCCACAATTGAGGACGTCGAATCACTTCGACAAGACATTCAAATTCCCGCCACACGGCGACACGTCGAAACAAGCGTTCGAAATCTGCATTTTCAGGACCTGCGGATAATCTGTTTCAGTCAGACTGGTGAAGACCCATTGATGTGGTCCCATTACAGCAATGGAGGTAGAACATTTTGTGTAGTCTTTGATCTAGCTGTTCTCGAGCCAACATTACCACTCAAGGTCTGGGGACCTGTTATATATACGGATGCCGTTCCAATTTACAGGTTTGACAAGGTGTTTACGGATTTTATGCCATTATTGATCTGTTCAAAACACTCACGGTGGCAATACGAGGGCGAATATCGCCTCGCCTTTACCCTTCCTCCACTCCATTTTTCTCTGGAAAGTGAAATTGCCGCTCGCAAAGCCAGTCCTGGAATTCTTGTCGGCTTTAATCCGAAGGCACTCAAAGGGATTATTTTAGGCAGCCGCCCCTATCCCGAATTATTTGACTATGCTAGTTCCCATTCAGTTCGCGCCGACTTTATTTGGGGGCAAATGCTTGAGGCAGAGGGCGCATACCAACTCCATCAAGTTCCGCTTTCAATCGGTGAACCAACTGGTGTCGGTTGATTGATACAGGATTGTGATTCATCCGCTTGAAACGAAGTTGATCGATTGATCGATTGTTCCTTTCATTAACACCCCTTTGAGGCAGGTGGCATTTCCCAACATAGTGATACAACAATATATTATCGATTCAGCTTGAGAGTATCGAGAGCCATTATCAGATTCCTGCGGGCGGCGGCGAAGTCGACGTGGGACTGACTGGGGCTGACCGATTTAATGAGGGTTTCAACGTCGTGGATGACAGTCACTAGCCGGGCTTCCTCCGTTCCGCCGAGCTTGACTGTATCCCATCGATCCATTTCGCCGGATGCGGTAAGTGCTGTCTGGAGGGCATCTTCGGAAATGTAGCCGTCCATCCAACCGCCCAAGACGTCCAGCATTCGTTTTCGATGCTCCCCTTCGAGGTCTTCCTTAGCGGAATACAGATTGATCAGGTGATGCCCGTTGTACATGGACCAGAGGAAGCCTCGTAATTGCCTGCCGGTCGGTGAATCCGGTCCAGCGGCTATGGCTTCGGCAATCGACGCCAGGTTCTCCCCCAGCATGACATCCCTGCCCCGTCTTTGCTCCAACTCGGCATGGGAAAGGAACGAAGGTGAGGCCAAGAGCGGCACCAACAATTGGCGGATTGACTCGGGAGTCGCCTCCGAAAGGTCCGACCGCCAGGTCTTGGTCCGGTCGTCCGGTATGGCATGTAGTACCCAACCATCAAACCGGAGCGTTGCCCGGCCATTGGTGAAGTTTCCCGAGCTAGTTCGCTCAAAACCACGTGCGATCAGGAAATTGTTGAGCCAGGGTAATTCTGCCAGGGGTGTTCGCTGCTGTAAGGTCCTCATTCCGTGGCTTCTACCACAGATTCACATGATCTGGGTAGAGTGCAGTCGGCTACGCTCCCACTGCCCTCCAACTGCTGGACACCAATCTCGGAATACCCGACCTTGATAGGCGTTGTGCTTGACCCTTTTCTTGCATTCAGACGACCGGGGCGACTTTTGGCGTCATTGAAGTTGGTAATCTAGCTTCGGACCCTAATATGCCTATTCCTTCGTCACAGAGCTCCCGGTGGGTTGAAATCGGCCTGCATTTGTCATCAGCAGCGCCGTATCGCGAATGGCGCGAAGCACCGTGGCTGAGAGTACTGGGGACGAGTAGCGATGAACCGGGCCGACAGCATGCGTTTCGCGTAACTGAGGAGGAACATATCAGAGAAATTGAGTCAGCCGTAGAACGATGGTTGCAAGATGAAACGCTACCAACGCTCACTCACCCGGCAGGTTATTTGCTAGCCTTGCGGTTTTCAACTGTAGGCCATCTTCTGATGAGTTTTGAGGGAATGTTTCCCCCGCCAGAAGAATCATATGTGTCCACGATTTACCGCGGGTTCCTTCTTGAATGGTGGCGCCTCAAACGATGGGTCTGTTAGCGCCGATTGCCCTAACGCATCCATGCCACATCCGAACCCAAGTAAGCCGCTGAGCACAGTTGAAAAACGTGTCTTCATTCCTTAACGGTGTTGCTGTTTTAGGATAATTGCATCTCTTCTTGCCAAGATTAAAAGCAGTTGTCACACCCTGCCGATACGAGGGCTCAACCCCACCACATGCCGGTCAATTTTGGTACCCTGCGTTGTAATTTCCGAATTGTGATAAGACATTCTGCGGAAGAGGACGATTGGTCAAGTGATTTCTGGATGCAAGGAAGACGGTTTGTCCGCAGATTCACGCTGATAGACACAGATTCGGAGAAGGAAGCATTCGGATTCAGACGGTTTCTGGTTAATCTGAGGAAATCTGCGTCCATCTGCGGATACCCCTCCGGCCCATCTGGTTTTTGGCTCGCTTTGCTGGACAATTCACGTCACTTTGGCGTCTGAACTCTTTGCTTCCCCTTGCTTCCGCCCAGAAGGCGTTGATCGGGGAAGGGTCTTTTATGCCAGAACGGTGGTTATCTGTGGACGAGATTGCGGCGCATCTTGGGGTGAATCCGGATACGATCTACAAGTGGATCACCCGGAAACGCATGCCCGCCCATAAGGTCGGCAAGCTCTGGAAGTTCCTCGCCTCGGAAATCGATGCCTGGGTCAAAAACGGTCTCGCAGGGGATAATGCCACCCATGCCACCATTGGCAGCGAGAACGAGAACGAGGACAAGGACGCGGGCGAAGGCGACACCGCAGACACCACGCGCCACCCGATGAAGGCTTCCAAGCCGAAGAAATCGTAAGCCTTCCACCCAAGAAATCAGCCGATGCCCATGTCCCCTCCACGCTGGAAAGCCATCACGTCCTCTCAATTGGCCTGGGAGTCTGAGGCGTTGGAATACATGCGTGCCGGATTACCCGACCACGAGCCCTACCTGGCGTGGTCCAACTTTGAATTCCTCGCGGACGACGGCACGATCAACGAAATCGACGCCCTGGTGCTCACGCCCATGGGCTTCTTTCTGGTCGAAATTAAGAGTCGCCCGGGAATCCTCAACGGCGACGTCCATACCTGGACCTGGACCACCGGCGGTCATCGGTTTACCTACGACAACCCGCTCTTTCTCGCCAATCGCAAGGCCCGGAAACTCGCCTCGCTCCTCCGTCATCAGAAGTCGGTGGGCGATAAGTCCATCCCGTACCTCGAGGCGGTCGTTTTCTGTTCCGCTACCGACCTCCAAAATCGACTCAGCGGTGCCGGTCGCGCCAACGTCTTCCTGCGGGATACCGAGAAGGCACCGGGAATTCTAGGGGCGTTGATCAACCGGACGAATGTCGCCCAGGACCGCACAGCGCAGACTCGGATCGATAAGCCAACGGCTCGCACCGTTCTGCGGGCAATAGAGGAGGCCGGTATCCGACAGACCCAGAAGTCCCGGCGGGTCGCCGATTTCGAGTTGAAGGAGCTCTTCAATGAAAGTCCCGTCGGGCTGTACCAGGATTGGGTCGCCGCTCACGTCAGTCTTCCGGATACCCGGCGCATTGTTCGGCTTTACCCGATTGCCCCCCATTGCCCGCCGGGGGACCGCGCCACCCTTCAGCGGGCAGCCGAGAAGGAGTTTTTCTCTCTCCAGGACCTGCTTCACCCGGGCATAGTCCTGGCGGAAACTTTCACCCAGCACGAGCTCGGTCCGGCGCTCGTGTTCCGGATTCCCATGGGGGCCCAACGGCTCGATCACTACATGGCGCAACGAGCGGAACGGCTGACCGCCGGCACCCGCCTGGAATTCGTCCGCCAGATTGCCGAGGCGCTCCAATTCGCCCACGCCCGGCGCATGGTGCATCGCACGCTCAGTCCCCAGAGCATCCTGGTCCTCAATCCCGAGGCGCCGGTACCCCGGCTTCAGATTCTCAACTGGCAACTTGCCCGACGCTCGAATGCCACCACCACCGCCGGGGGAACACGCATCACCGGCACGCTGCATGCCGAGCAGATGCTCGAAGACGCGTCGGCGGTCTATTTGTCGCCCGAGGCCCAGCGCGACCCCTACTGCGACGAACCCACCCAGGACATTTTCAGCCTTGGCGCCCTGGCCTATTACCTGTTTACCGGCCAATCACCCGCCGCATCGCCCCTGGAGATGACCCAGCGGGTCACGAGTGAGGGTGGGCTGGATATCGGTTCCATCATGGATACCGCCGGCGAACAACTCCGGGAGCTCATCCGGTTCAGCACGCATCCCGACCTCCTCGGGCGCTATGAAGTTGTCACGGATTTTGTCCAGCAGCTCAACAAGGTCGAAGACGAACTCACCACGCCGGATTTCGAAGCCCGAAAGAATCCGATTGAAGCGAAGAATGGTGAGTGGTTGTCGGGTGGATTCCTCGTCAAAGAGCGGCTGGGCCAGGGCTCGACGGCGGTGGCGTTCCTCGTCGAGCGCGGGGGCAAGCAATCGGTTTTGAAGCTGGCCAGCAAACCCGATCACAATTCCCGGCTTAAAGCGGAATTCGAGACCCTGAAACGGCTCGATCATCCCGGTATCGTCAAGGCCGAGGAATTGCTGAACTTCAATGGTCTTGATGGAATCCTGATGGAGCGCGCCGGCGATGAAACGCTGGCCCGACACCTGCGCAAGCATGGCCGCCTGCACCTCGATTTTCTTCAGCGCTTTGGTATCGACCTGATTGACGCCATCGTGGAACTAGAGCGCGCCGGGGTGGCCCATCGCGACATCAAGCCCGAGAATATCGGCATCCAAAAGCGGGGACAGAATTCGGAACAACATCTCACCCTGTTCGATTTTTCCCTCTCGCACATCTCCACCGAGAACATTCGCTGCGGCACCACCGCCTATCTCGACCCATTTCTTCGGGAGCGGAAACCGATTCGCTGGGACCTTCAAGCCGAGCGCTTTGCCGTGGGAATGACGCTCTACGAAATGGCCACGGGTGATCTTCCGACCTGGGGCGACGGCAAAAGCGATCCCGGTGCCATCGAGAGCGAGGTCAATCTTTATTCGGAACGGTTCACCGCCGATTTGCGTGAGCAGTTGCTGGCCTTTTTCCGGCGGGCTTTGCGGCGGAATTTCACCGAGCGATTTGATCATGCCCGTCAGATGCGGGACGCCTGGATGGCCGTTTTCGCCGGTCTGGAGACTCCGGGTAGCGCCGCCGTGGAGGTCACGCGCGATGCCCGCCCTGCCCTGATCGAAAAGGCGCAGCTTTCCACGCAATTGGTCGAACTCGGCCTCAGCACCCGGGCGGCAAACGCCGTCGACCGGATCAACGCCATCACCGTGGCCGATCTCTTGAGCTGGTCGACCTGGCGGTTGAATCGGCTCCCGGGAGTCGGAAAGAAAACCCAGCGCGAAATCACCGAGCTTCATCGCGCCCTGCGGGTCCGCTTCCCCGATATTCAGCCCAAGGCGGCGATACAGGTGACCGACGTTGACGCCGACCCTGCAGCGGAGGGGCCCGATGAACCCGAATCGGCCAGCATCGATTGGGTGGCCAATCACCTCGTTTCCACTTTGAACCGGATGGGGACGGGCGAAGCCGACATCCTGCGACGGATTCTCGCGCTCAACGCACCCCGCCCCGCGGAACCCCTGCCGGAAGGCTTTCGCGACTGGCCCAGCCAGACCGAAGTGGCCAAAGAAAGCGATGTCACCCGTCAGCGTATCGGCCAGGTCCTCGCCTCCGCGCGCGATCGCTGGTCGCGCACGCCATCGATCACCCGCATTCGGGACGCCATTTTCCAAATCCTTCATGCCTCCGGCGGAGTCATGACCCACCGGGAGATCGCCTCCGCTCTACTCGCCGCCTGCGGCTCGACCGAGACCGAACCCCGGCGTACGCAGATCGCCATCGCCGTTCTCCGGGTCGCCTGCGAGACGGAGTTTTCGATGAAGACATCGCGTTACGTCGAAAGCCGGAGTTATCAACGCGTGCTCATCGCCCTCAGCCACGAGCTGGGCGATTATGCCTTCCTGCTCGGAAAGGAAGCCGACGAATTGGCCCGGCAAGACCCCCTCGCCCCACCCGGTCGCGTGGTCGAAACCCTCCGCCGGGTCCGGACTCCGCACGGAATCGCGCCGCTTTCGGATGAACGCCTGGTCCGGCTGGCGGTGGGTGCCTCGAGTACCGCCCGACTCTCCTCCCGGCTGGAAATCTATCCGCAGGGATTGGAACCGCGCCGGGCCATCCAGTTGGCGGCGGGTGCACTGCTCGGGACCAAGGACCTGACCATCGAAGCCATCCACCGGCGCGTCAGCAGTCGCTACCCCGATGCGGCCGTCCTGCCCGGTCGTCCCGAGCTCGATACCCTGCTCGATCAGGTCGATGCCAAGCTAAAGTGGGACCCCACTGCGGGCAATGGTCAGGGTGCCTATCGCTCGGACCGATCGGATCTACCGACCGGCCTCAGCTCCTCGGTGGCCACCAAGGCGGGCGGTGGTGCCGCCGGGAACAACGGGGTGAGCTCCGAGCAGTTGACCGCCGATCAATTTACTGATCGGCTTCAACGCTCCATCCAGACGGCGGCGTATCTCGTGCTGGTTTCGACGACGACCAACTACCTTTCGGTCGAACAACGCCTGCGACACGATTTCCCGGTGGCGGTCTGCGATATCGATGCCCTGTTCCTGGACCAGTTGCGGGCCCAGGCCGGGTTGTTGAAGGTTCAATGGGAGAAGATTCTGGAGGCCGACCAATCTGCAGAGACCTCGACCGATTGGGGACGGTTGAACCAGCTGGTGGCGGGCTATGCCCTGCCCCAGCTCAAGGCGCAGATTGTGGCGCAGGGGGGCCCGGTGTTGCTGACGAACATTGGTTTGCTGGCGCGGTTCAATCAGATTCCGGTCCTGGAACAGCTCCGCGAAGCCATTTGTCTCGATGGGAAAAACCCGCGGTCGTTGTGGGTGCTGGTGCCCTCCGCAGACCAGAACCGCTTGCCCACCCTGCATGGCCGGCCCGTCCCCGTGGCCACCCGGGGCCAATGGGAGCACATTCCGGAGACTTGGTTATCCGCAGACAGTAGAGAGTTATCCGCAGATTGACGCAGATGAACACAGATTTTAAGAATGAAGAAGCAAGGCAAATACGGTTTCTGCCTAATCTGCGGCGGTCTGCGTCCATCCGTGGGGCACAGAGAGTTGTCCGCAGATTGACGCAGATGAACACAGATTTTAAGAATGAAGAAGCAAGGCAAATACGGTTTCTGCCTAATCTGCGGCAGTCTGCGTCCATCCGTGGGGCACAGAGAGTTGTCCGCAGATTGAC
>CAITXU010000010.1 GCA_903896505.1 uncultured Verrucomicrobiota bacterium
AGCAGCTCCGAGGAGAACTGCTCCAGCATGTGATTCGGCACCACAAACAGCGGCTTGCGGGCGAGCCCCAACCGCTTCAACTCCATTGCCGCTGCTACGAGAGTATAGGTTTTTCCGGCACCTACGACATGTGCCAACAGGGTGTTGGGTGTCTGGAGAATGCGCCAAATCGCGGCCTTTTGATGCGGTCGTAAGGTGATGGCGTCGCTGGCACCCGGAAGCAGAAGATGGTCGCCATTGAAAGTCCGCAGACGAACGCCATTGAAGCGGTCGTTGTAAAGTCGGCTGAGTCGTTCTCGACGGGGCTCATCCTCCCAAACCCAGGACTGAAAGCGTTCCTTGATTTTCTGTTGCTTGTCGCGTGCCGCTTCCGTTGCCGGAGCATTGACCACCTGTTTGTCCTCAACCGGATCGGGATCGTAGATGGTGGGCGTCCGCAGGTTCAGGGCATCCTCGATGAGATCGAGCGCCGTGCGTCGGTCTGTTCCCCACTCGGTGGTATTGGCCACCGCGATGCGCACATTCCATTCGCCTTTGACGGTCCAGGAACCAATCAGGTCAGAATGACCGACCTCGACCCCGCGTTCACCCAGCAGGGTTTCGGCAAAGGCTTGGATATCATTGCACGGAAGCCAGGAACTCCCCAATCGGGCGTCGATTTCAAAGTGCGTCAGGTCTTCTGGCTGCACCTGCTGGAGCGCCTCGACGTTGAATTGGTACTGAGGGTCGACCAGTGCCGCCGCCTCGGCGACCCGGAGTTTTTTCCGGACGGGTCCAGAGAGATAATCGTCGTCGGTTTCCCATTGGCGCGATTGCGGATTTTGGAAAATCAGTCCCTTGAGTTGGGAGAGTACTTCGGATTCTGGAAGCCGAAGTAGGGACCCCAGGAATGGGAGATCAACCCGACCGCGTTCAGCTAATGTGACCAACAGGGCCGACTGGGCATCCTGGATGTCGCGGGGGATGGACCGCGCGGCAATGGTCCGCTCCCTGAAGATGGCGGCTCTGGTCGCCTTGCCTGACTCACGGTCGTACAGTTCGACCGATAGCAGCAGCGGCAGATCGGGGTCACCACGAAACACGGTTGTGTTTCGGCGGTCCGACAATGGCCCGAATCGGGTGACAAAACTGTCGTAGACCTGATTGAGAGCAGCACGGGCGGTTCGCTGGTCTTCCTCAGGATGATCCTGCCACTGGGTGAAGAGGCAGTGCCGGAGGGCGTCACGAACCCGAATCAGTCCACGGAGCCGTTGTGCCGTGCTTTCAGCCAGGTTGGAAAGAACAACAAGTTGATCCCCCTGCCTTTGGGCCAATTGGCCATTGTGCAGGGTGAACGCGTTGGGCTTGACAGCGTCGGGAGCCGGTATGGTCAGGACCGCCCCGGCCACGGCGATGTTGCGCTCGATAGACCGATAGATGCCTTCGGGCAGTCGTTGAATCGCTTCCCGCAATTGATCCGCCATGTCCCGACCGTTGCCGACGAGCGTCGGCTCCGCCCGCCGGTACATCCGACCGACCAGTTGCATTTCTCCGAGCATCTGCTCGGGATGCGCGACAAAGTACTCATTGACGCTGATGGCTTCCTGCCGTGAGTTGGTAACCGTATGGAGCTCCTTCCATGCGGGTCCACGGCTGCTTTCGCTTGGCATACGCTTACGCAGGAACACGATATCGGTGGTGACCTCGGTATTGGCATTCTGCTTGAAGGCGTCGTTGGGAAGTCGGATCGCCCCGATGAAATCCGCCTGACGGGCGACAAAATCCCGCAGGACGGTGTCCTGCTTATCCAGAGTTCCACGGGAGGTGACAAACGCGATCAATCCGCCCGACCGCACCTTGGCCAGTGAAGCGGCGAAGAAGTAATCGTGAATGAGGAATTGATGGGATTGGAAGCGAGGGTCGAAGGGACGGTAATCGCCGAAGGGAACATTTGAGATGGCAACATCGAAAAAATCATCGGCCAGCTTGGCCTCTTCAAAAGGGGAATGTCGGATGTCACTTTCTGGGTAGAGCGCCTGGGTCAGTCGAGATGTGAGCGAATCGATCTCAATACCGGTAAAGGTCGATGCAGTTCGTATTGCCTCAGGCATCAACCCGAGGAAGTGGCCCAAACCGCAGGCCGGTTCCAGAATCCGTCCACCTTGAAAACCAAAGCGTTCCAAAGCGGCATACATCGCCTCGATGATGGTGGCTGAGGTGTAATGGGCATTGAGAGTGGTTGCACGGGCGGAGGAGAGCTCGTCGGGAGTCAGGATTTTTTCAAGACG
>CAITXU010000011.1 GCA_903896505.1 uncultured Verrucomicrobiota bacterium
AGGGACATCCAACGGAGGGACGCGCTCCCGCAAGTCCCTGATTAATGCAGGGATCATCACGATTCGCAATCTGAAGGCACCTTTGGACGGCCCATGAGCTTCGCCCGTGCGGATTTGCGAAGTGGAAGCGGCGTCCCGCCGCTTTTATCCCCTGGATTTAGTGCCCCCGCCCGGAATGGGCGTGGTCTGGACCGCCGCGGCTCGGCAGGAGCCTCGCCCTACCGATGTGGTTCTGATTCAGTAGGTTGCATTTGAATCGATCGGTTGAGAAGAAAAGGTGTTGTTTAAAAGGGATTGCGATGGTTCAAATTTGCTTAAGGGGAATCAACGCCGGGCGGCGGGTCTCCTGGGCGAATACAAGCGCCAGCGCGAGGGCATCGGCGGCATCCGGGGCGGGCGGTTCGGCCAGATTTAATACGCGCTGGACCATTCGTCCCACCGCGCTCTTCTGAGCGGCGCCATAGCCGACGAGAGCCAGTTTGACCTTTCGGGGTGCCAGTTCGTGGACCGGCAACCCTGCTTCCGCCACCGTTGCCAATGCCGCCCCGCGGGCCTCGCCAAGGATGAGCGTTGTCCGTTGGTTTTGAGCGAAAAAGAGGCTTTCAACCGCACAGGTTTCCGGTTGGTGCTCGCGAATCAGTTCTCGAAGGGAGCTGGCGATGTACGCAAGGCAGCGGGACCGCAGCCAGTCTTTCTTGCAGGTCAGGGTTCCACAGGCCAGAAACTGCGGTTGCCCCTTGTCCAAGGTGATAAATCCATAGCCCGTACCGCGAAGAGAAGGGTCCAGTCCCAGCAGTCGAGTCGCCGGACGGTGAATCAAGGGGACAAGGTCCGGCTTGGGATTCCCCACGGACGCTGTCCGGGTCGAGCTGGAGCGACCCGACAACCGGGCTTCCATTTGGGCAAATTGTTGCGGCGTAATTCCCACTTGGATTGAACAGACCAGAAAAGTCCCCGGTTGCACAAGTCCGCCCGTGCGGGCGTAGGATGCTCACAAGATAGAAGTGGATCGAAAGGCCATGTCCTCTGCATGAACCAGCCACTACGCATACAAGGTCGCGGTCCTCGACGTCGTAGCGTAGACAGTCTTGTCTTCCAAATAACAGCTTTTCTTCACAACCATACGATTCAATTACAACCTATTGAACAAGAGCAACATTGGTGGCGAGGCTCCCGCCGTGGCTCGACAGGAGCCTCGCCCTACCGATGTGACTGTGATTCATTAGGTTGCAGACGAAACAACCGCTGAGGTCAAAAGCTGCTAATTGGAAGGTTTGGAAACCTGCGCTACATCGCCTGGCCGCCGAAACAATCCTTCTCCGGTTAGCTGGAACGTGGTACGGGCCGTGAGGCACTGCATTCAGACGGGTTCTGGCAGGAGGCGGGGCCGGACCCACTCCACACATTCCTCCGCGTGCGTTTCGTTGATGCGATGCCCTCCCTGAACCCAATAGTCCGCATGACTGGGTCGGGAAATGATTGGGTCAAACCGTCCGTGCAACCGCAACGTCGGAACATCCGGCAGGTTGGACCCCGACCACTGAAATACCGCCCGGCACATGGTTTTCATGAAGTCCGGGTCATTCCGGGCAAACATCTGGGGGCTTTTGACCGGAATCCGGCAGGCTCCACGCTGGAGCCGCCGCCATGGGGTGACCGTGGCCAGGGGATGCAGGAATTTCAGCGTCCGGCTGATTTCTCGGGGATGGAGTGCGCTGGCAATGAGCACCAACTGCCGGATTCGCCGCAGTCGGGTGATCTCCAGGGCAACCATTCCTCCGAGCGAAGTTCCGATCAGGGAATCTCCGTCCTGAATGCCAAAGCAACGAACCATCGAGGCGGCCACCTGTTCGAGCGTCGATTCACCCGCGTAGGGCATCCAGTCATGAGCCACCAACCCAGGTAAAGAGGTCCAGGGAGCCAGATACATCCGGTGATCCCCGCCTATGCCCGGCAATGCATGCAACATCGCCCCAACTTCGGAGCGAAGCGGGATCGGTCAAGGGAGCTAGGGACTCAGAAATCCGGTCAGGGGACTGGTGGCGACCGCCCCATCCACAGGAGTCCCCAGCCCGACTTCATAAGCGGTCCGTCCCGCTTCGACCGCCTGGCGGAAGGCCATGGCCATCCGGTTGGGGTCTGAAGCCACGGCAATGGCCGTATTGATCAAAACGGCATCGGCGCCCAGTTCCATGGCTTCGGCGGCGTGACTGGGAGCTCCAATCCCCGCGTCAATCACCACCGGGACGGTGGCCTGTTCGATAATCAATCGGAGCTGGTCGCGGGTTTGGAGTCCCCGGTGAGAACCGATCGGTGAGCCCAACGGCATGACCGTGGCGGTTCCCACCTCCTGCAAACGGCGGGCAAGGATGGGATCCGCATTGATGTAGGGAAGCACCACGAACCCTTCGCGAACGAGAATTTCCGCAGCGCGAAGGGTCTCGATGGGATCGGGAAGCAAATGTCGGGGATCGGGATGGATTTCCAGTTTGACCCATTTGGGAAGCCCGGCGGCCACCGCCAGTCGGGCCAGTCGAACGGCCTCCTCGGCGTTCATGGCCCCACTGGTATTGGGTAGAATCAGGTACTGATTCGGGTCGATGAACTCCAGGATGTTGGCGTACGGGTCTCCTTTACCGGTCAAATCGGCCCGGCGCAGCGCGACCGTGACGATCTCGGTTCCGCTGGCCACCAGGGCCTCCCGCATGGCCTGCGGTGATGCAAATTTGCCAGTTCCCAAAAAGAGCCGGGATCGAAAGGTGCGTCCGGCGATGACCAACGTCGACATGGGTGCCGAAGGTGACGCCCGGAAGGTCAATTGTCGAGGGACGCCCGATTAACCAGTTGCAGCCGTCGTTGGTTCATCAACAGTGGAGGCAACGTGAGCCGACCGGATTCCCTCCCCAAAATAACCCCTGAACTGCTGGCCCCGGCCGGTGATTGGGAATGCGCCCGGGCTGCCGTCGAAAACGGTGCGGATGCCATCTACTTTGGCCTCGACCGCTTTAACGCCCGGATGCGGGCGCATAATTTCACGGAAGCCGATCTGCCGGGCCTCATGGAGTTCCTTCATCGCCGGGGTGTCCGGGGCTACGTGACCTTCAACACGCTGGTCTTCCCGGCGGAACTTCAGGCTGCCGAGCAGTACCTCCGGTCCATCATTGCCGCCGGTGTCGACGCTGCCATCGTTCAGGATGTGGGGATGGTCCGGCTCATTCGTCGGCTTTCTCCCGATTTTCCGGTCCACGCCAGCACCCAAATGACGGTGACGAGTGCCGCCGGGGTGGCGTTTGCCCGCGAATTGGGATGCCAGCTGGTCGTCCTGGCCCGCGAGAATTCCATCCTGGAAATAGAGTCCATCCGCGAGGCCTTGGGGTCCGCGGCGGAACTGCCTCTCGAGGTGTTTGTCCATGGGGCCTTGTGTGTTGCCTATTCCGGACAATGCCTTACCAGCGAATCGTTGGGAGGTCGGAGCGCCAACCGCGGCGAATGCGCCCAAGCCTGTCGGATGCCGTATGAATTAATTAGTGACGGAAAAAAGATCGACCTGGGACACCGTCACTACCTCCTGTCCCCGCAGGACCTTGCTGGAATCGATGTCCTCCCCGAATTGGTCCGGGTCGGAGTCGCCTCCCTCAAAATCGAGGGTCGTTTGAAATCGCCGGAATACGTGGCCAGCGTGACCAAGGTCTATCGGCAGGCGCTCGACCGCCTGGCGGGTGCCCATCTCTCGAAGATCGAAAACCTCTCAAATCATGGAACCCAATACCCAACTGGAGGTCGGCCGACCCAGGGAGGCGATGCGGCCAATGAGCGGTACGAACTCGAAATGTCCTTCAGCCGGGGCCTCTATTCCGGTTGGTTTCAAGGGATCGACAATCAATCGTTGGTTCATGCCGAGTTTGCCAAAAAACGGGGCGTTTTCCTGGGAGAGATCGAGGATGTCCGGGTTGGGGCCATCGGCGTCCGCCTCGTGGCACCCCTCAAACCGGGTGACGGTGTGGTCATCGATACCGGGACGGGCGGCGATGGCGAACAGGGCGGCCGGGTGGTGACGATGAACCCGAATCGCGGGCTCACCTGGGTTGGATTCCTCGACCGGCATGTGGACTTCAGCCGGGTTCATCCCGGCGATCGTCTTTGGAAGACGAATGACCCGGTGCTGGACCGGGAAGTGCGCCGAACCTTCGAAGGGGACGAGATTCGGCATCGGCGTCCGGTGCACTTTGAAGTGCACGGTGCGGTGGGAATTCCTCTGACTGTCATCGCCCGGGATGAAACCGGTGCCATTGCACAAGTCCAATCAGCCATCCCACTAACGCGGGCAGAGAAACGTCCGTTGACGCCGGATACCCTGGGCGATCAATTGGGTCGATTGGGTGGAACCCCGTTCCTACTGGGCCGGATGGAAAGTCACCTCGCCGGAGAAGTCATGCTCCCGATGAGCGAGTTGAATCGGATGCGCCGGGAATTGGTGACTGAGCTGGAACGGCAGAGGGTTCAACCCCGCCAGTGGACGCTTTCTGCGGAGAAATCAGCTGGCGCGATGGATGCCGCCCAGATTGGGGAGAAGTCGCCCGGCCCACAGCCGGAGTTGGTGGTTCTGGTTCGAACCTTGGAACAACTGGACGCAGCTCTCGAATCCGGAGTGGAGACCATCTATTGCGAACTCGAGGACCCGAAGCGCTACCGGGATGCGGTCCTACGAGTCCGGGAAGCCTCGGGTTGTGAGGCGAAGCCACGCTCCATCTGGGTGGCACCCCCGCGCATCTTTAAGCCGGGTGAAGAATGGATATTGCGATTGGTACGCTCGTGCGATGCCGACGGCTATCTGGTTCGCAATTACGATCATCTCCAGTTCTTTGCCGACCAGCCGTGTCGCGGAGATTTTTCATTGAACGTGGCGAACGGCCTCACTGCAGAATATTTTTTACAAAAGTACCGCCTTGAACGGGTCACGGCTTCCTACGACCTCAACGTCGAACAGTTGCTGGAATTGCTTGGGAGCGCGCCACCGGAATGGTTTGAAGTGACCCTGCATCAGCACATGCCGATGTTTCACATGGAGCATTGCGTGTTCTGCGCGTTTCTCAGCAAGGGCACCGACTATCGAAATTGCGGGCGACCCTGTGACACTCATCAGGTGCGGCTTCGGGACCGGATGGGAGCCGAACACGTTCTGAAAGCCGATGCCGGTTGCCGGAACACTCTCTATAATGCCCGTGCCCAGACCGGGGCGGAGTTTGCCGGGCGGCTGATGGAAGCGGGCCTCCGTCATTTCCGGATTGAGTTTGCCCAGGAGGAAGCCGGGGAAGTTCGAAAGACTATTGGGCGCTATCGGGCACTCTTGCGAGGTGAGATCACCGGAACCCAGGTCTGGCAGGAATTGAAATTGTTGCACCAATTGGGGGTCACCCGTGGTCAATTGGATCGAGCGGAGGTGCGACGGGTGGCTCCCTCGGGTGTTGGAGGCTAAGGTACTTCGAAGAATAAATCGTCCGCAGATGGCGCAGATTTGCGCAGATGAAAATGCAATTGGAGAATCAACAGGGTTGAAGGCCCGCCCCATCGTGACGAAGCCCACGCATCCCTTGGGAATGGTGAAATAGGAGAAGGAACTTGTCGGGCAGTCCGGCGGCCATGCGACGTAGCAAAGGCTTTCCAGCCTTCAAAATAACAGCTTTTCTCCTCACGGGTCAATTCGCTGCAACCTGTTGAATCAAAGTCACATCGGTATGGCAATCCTCCCGGCAAGCCGTGGCGGTTCAAACCACCTCCGACGGTGCCCATGGCCTCCATCGTTTCCACCGTCGGTTCCTTGGCTGGCTCGCCGATGTTGATCTCTTTTGGAAGCGGCGATCCGCCCATTTCAAGCCGCCACCGGTGCGGGACGTTTCTTTCTGGGGGGACCGAACAGGATGGTCAGGGGAGTCCATCGGATGAGCAGTTCGAAGCTGATCAAGGCGATGGCACAGGTGATCAGGGTGGCCACAATGCCTTGCAGCAGCCCTGGTAAGGCCCAAGGCCGCACCCAACCCAGAACCAGCTTGTTTAGCAGGTCTTGGTGGACCAGATAAATCCAGAAGGCGGTGTCGGCCAGATAACGGGTGATCTTGGTCGGGCGGTCCAGGTAGCGTTGAAAGAACCCAAGCATTCCAAAACTGGTTCCCGCCACCGAAATGCCGAACAGAAAATAACGCCACAACTGGGTGGTGACATCCAGGCGGGGGCCTGGTGCGAACGGATTCCCGCCGGAGAATTGGCTGCACACCACGTGAGCCCCCAGTCCGACCGGCAGGGCAATCAACCAATACTTGGCAATGTCATTGAGATGGATGCGGTTTCGATAGAGCCACCATCCGGCAAGGAAGTAGGTGAAGAAATAGGGCCAGTCGGGGTCGTAGCGAAAGAGCACGTCGGGGAAGGTGCCGAAGATCGTGGCCATTCCGCCTGGAGGTTGGCCGGGAGAAGTTCCCGATAGTTGCATGCCCACGATGCTGAGTGCGGCCAGAACGACCGGAGCAACACCGTATAGGAACATCTTGGACGAGAGATGGTGGAGCCGGCGGCCCAGTCCGCCTCCAATGCCTTTTCCAATGCCCAAGGCGACGAAGGGGGCGGCCGTTGCAAAAACCATCAGGTACCAAAGGAACCACAAATGCTGGAGACGGAAATTGCCGGCATACTTGCCAAACAGGGTGTCGGCCATCGGATTGCTACGACCAAAGGGACCGAAGCCACCTCGACCACCCGGGGGACCACCACCCGGGCCAAATCCACCCGGTCGGCCAGGTCCAAACCGTCCCGGCTCACCAGCGGGACGTCCTCCTCCGTCGGGACCGAAGCCCGGGGGAGGGCCGCCGGGGCCGTTGTCATCCTCGCCGCCGGGGAATCCACCTGGGCCGTTGGCGAACTGCTTTCGGAGTTCGACCTGCGCTTCCTTCCATTCCTCCGCGCTCAGGGAGCCATCCTTATCCTTGTCGAATTTTTGTAGAAAGGGTGGGACAAACCCGGCGGGGGGAGGGGACATGTCTCCGTCGCCTCCAAAGGGAAATCCTCCAGGGCCAGGTGCGGGTCCGCCTCCGGGGAACGCTCCAACTCCATTGGTGGGTGACGGGCTCTGCGGAGCCCCTCCTGGCCCCGGGCCCCGGCTCATTCCAGGTCCGAAATTGGGTCCCGGTCCATTGCGTTCACCCGGACCACCGCGTCTCGGCGGGCCGCTTCCACCCGGAAAGCCACCGTTGTTTCCCTCCAAACTATTGATGCCAGCGAGAGCAAACAGGACCAGGAGGAAGGGAATTCCAATCCGCCACCATCGACGGAAGAGATAGCGCCAAAGTCCATATTTTTGAAACATCAAGTGGCAAAAGAAGCCAGAAATGAGGAAAAACAGCGGCATCCGGAAGGAGTGAATCCAATTCATCACCGCCGTGGAGGGAAGGGTGGGGCCCCCGCCAAAGCCCCCCATCATGCCGCCTCCGAACAAGAGGGCATGATAGAGCACCCCAAGGAGCATGGCGGTTGCCCTCACGGCATCGAGGGCGAAAAAGCGGGACTCGGAGGTGGGTGGCTTGACCGGAGCAGATTGCCCAGTGGAGGGGGAATCAACGGTGGAATTGGGCAAACTCATGGTCCAAAAGGTTCAATCAGGAATTCCGCATCCTGAGTCCTTTGCCGACTCGATTGCGGTCTGGTGAACGAGACCAATCGGCTGCGCAGCGGTTACAGCAAACCGTGGGCCCGCTTGAGGGTACCTTTTCTGCCGGGGGAATTGCTTTGACACTTGGGGCGCGACAAGGCAAACAGGAGTTCGATGTCTAGAGCTCACGAGCGGCAGCGCAAGTACCAGATCACAGCGACAGCGGCCATTCCCCATGACCATGCGGCCTGCCCGCAGTTCCTGGACCGCTTCCGGAATTTTTTCTCCACCGGCACCCCCTTGCTGAGCATGGAGCCTTCGACTTCAGGCGATTGCGCGGCGGTTGTGATGATTGAGACCCGCACCTGCGGCGGCGAATCGGTAAACACGTTGCTGCAATCGCTGGCCACCACGTTCCCCAAGATCGTGGTCAAGGCCGAGCGTAAATACCCGGTCAAGAAAACGGGCAAGCGTTAGTCTTCGGCATTCATCCGTTGGTTAGGACAGACCCCTCCCGGGGTCTTTTTTTGCGCCTACATGGGGCTTGCCAGGGAATCTTTTCGCGAAATGGATTGAGAATCGCGGTCGATCTTTTTTTACTGGCTGGGTTCCAATCCGACCAACGCCATGTCCTTCCTATCGTTCCGGTCCATTTCCAAAGGCTTTCCGGGCGTTCAAGCCCTGGACGGAGTGAGTTTTGAAATCGGGCCGGGCTCCTGCCATGCGCTGATGGGGGAGAATGGTGCCGGAAAGAGCACCCTGGGAAAGATTCTCGCCGGCGTCTATACTCCGGACGCCGGGACCGTTGAACTGGAGGGAGTGGCCATGGCACCGAAGACCCCGCTGGAGGCCCGCCACCTGGGCATCGCGATGGTTCATCAGGAACTGGCGTTTTGCCCCAACCTCTCCATCGCCGAAAACCTTTGCCTCGGTTCGATTCCGTCCCGCCTGGGCTGGGTCGACCGCCGGCGGATGCGGCAGCAGGCTGCCACCATGTTGGAGGCCATCGGGGCGCCCTTTGACGTCCGCCGACCCATCGGTGAACTGAGCACGGGTCAGGAACAGTTGGTTCAGATCGCCGCGGCGGTCGGAACGGGAGCGCGGATCATCGTCTTTGATGAGCCCACCAGCTCGCTATCGGTGGCCGAAAGTGAACATCTGTTTTCTTTGATTCAACGGCTTCAAGAAAGGGGCATCACCATCGTCTATGTGTCGCACCGGATGGAGGAAATATTCCGGTTGTGCGACACCATCACGGTTCTTCGTGACGGTCGCCATGTAATCACGGAGCCGATCTCCTCGACCAACAACGATCGGGTCATCCGTCAGATGGTGGGACGTGATGTGGAATCCCGCGAACCAGCCAACGCCACACGGCCGCTGGGGGAAGAGTTGCTGCGGGTCGAGGACCTGTCTTCGCCGGGGAAGTTCAGTGGAGTCGGCTTCTCCGTTCGTGCAGGTGAAGTGGTTGGGCTGGCCGGGCTGGTGGGAGCCGGGCGAAGTGAGGTGGCACAGGCTGTTTTCGGATTGGACCCTCAGGCCACCGGTCGGGTGTGGGTGCGCGGACGGGAGCTGCCCTTCGGCAAAGTCTCTGCGGCCTTGGCTGCTGGGTTGGGATTGCTCCCCGAGGACCGAAAACGCATGGGGCTCGTGCTTTCCATGAATTGCCGGGAAAACACGTCTCTGGCCACTCTGGGACGTCTATCGTCCTTTGGATTCGTCCGTCGTTCAGAGGAACGGAAGGTGGCGCGGCGTTATGCGGATCGCCTTCGAGTCAAAACACCGTCCCTGGAAGCCGTGACCGGCGGGTTGAGCGGGGGAAATCAGCAGAAGATTGCCCTCGCCAAATGGCTGGTCCGCGAATGTGGGGTGCTGATTGTGGACGAGCCGACCCGGGGCGTGGATGTCGGTGCCAAGGCTGAAATTCATCGATTGCTGGACGAGCTCGCGTGCGAAGGCCTCGGCCTGGTTGTGATTTCGAGCGAATTACCGGAGGTGATGAATCTGAGCCGCCGGATTCTGGTGATGCGCCAGGGCCGATTGGTGGGACAACTTCCCCGGGCCGAATTTTCCCAGCCAGCCTTGATGCGGCTCATGGCCGGAGTGGCCGAAGAGCCGGCGGTTACTTGATGCCCGCCAGCCGTTCCCGCCAGATTCGGTGGAGGAGAACGGTCGCCCGGACGTCCCGAAGGCAATATTCGGCGATGGTCCGGTACTCGCCCGCTGCGAGCAGGGCGTTGACATCGGCACCACTGACTCCTTCGGCTTTGGGCGACGGAATTCCAAAGGCTTTGCAGTAGAAATCGAGATTGAACCGTCGGGCGGCTCCGTCTTTGCCGCTCACTCCGTAAAAGGTCAGTTGTTCGGCGAGGTCGCAGTGGGGCTCCACTTGGTACCGGTATCCAAGCCAGTCTTTGCGTGAGATCGGCACGTTCATCAGAGCGGATCGGAGGTAAAGAAACGGAACGTCGAAGCCCCGCCCATTGAAGGTCACGATGCTGTCGTAGTGACGGGCCACGTCCCAAAATGCCGTCAGCAATTCCATTTCGTCGACACACGGGACAAACTCCACCGCCGGTTTCTCCCCATCGTCTTCCTCCGCATAGTCATCGGCCTGATATAGGACCTGACCCCGTCCCGTATCGGCATTGAGCATCCCGATGCACACCACCTGGGCCGTAAAGTGCCACAGATTGAATTGCTGGGTGATCTCCGCCCGTTTTCGGGCCTGGTCTTCCTCACCGGTCAATCGGTTTGCTTCGCGAAACAGGTATTCCTGCTGGGCGGAGTCGAACAGCTCCAAATCGAGAGCCGATGTCTCGATGTCAAAGACGAGGTGGGCCATGCAGAACTCAGGATAATACCGCCCTCAATGGGAGGGCGAGAGCGGATAGCGTCATTTTCGCACGGGCAGAGCCAATAGGCCGTCCGCAGGACCGAGGCAAATCCGTAAGGCTGCGTGCCCTCGTCCCGTAGCGCAGACATTCTGGTCTGCTGTACCGCCGCCATTCTTGTCGGCAGGGCTGGACCCCGTCCCAAGGCCCCGAGTTGACCCGTCGGCCCGGCAGGTTTGGAAACCTGAGCTACGCCTCATGTCCGCCGGACTGCCCTACAATTTCCTTGTGCAATTTCACCATTTCAATGACCACGGCCTTGCGCTCAACCCTCACGGTCCCTGCAGTTGGTAGAAAGCAGTTGCCGAGGTCGGTGCCACCACCGTCTGGGTACAATTCGTGCCGTCGCGTTGCGGTGTTCCAGGAACCGTCTGCCAGAGGGGCGACGGGCTAAGACGTTCACTGCTCTTCAATACCACCGCCTGTCCCCAAGCGGGCCATTGAAACGTGAGCTGAGGTGGCTGGCCATTTCCCCGAACGGTCAAGGGAGGCGGTGGTGCGATACGCTGAACATAGTCGATTTCGATGGTCTTGACTGTGAAGGACTGAAACGGAACCGAAAGCGAAGGCGAATTCGTGTCCAGGAATACAGTGCCGTCCAAGTGATAGCGAAGACTTCCAGTAGGTGATGTCGTCCACGACCTCGCCGGTCCTTGTATGTCAAAAAGGCCGGATAAATCATAGTGGATGGTCTGTGCATTGCCGTCGTTCAAGGTGACGAGCACCAGGCGATGCTGGACTGGATCATAGGCGGCAACCGAATGGGAGTCGCTCGTCGAGAGGATTTGCATGCCCGGTCGGATATGCCGGGTGTAATGCGCCAGGACGTAATATTTGGGGTTGGCGGTTCCCAGCCATTGGGTCGACGGATCGGCCTGAACGAGTCCCCACCCCCCGTAATCGAACGGTTGCCAGTAACACCACGCCGACGGATGAAGCAGGCTGAAATCAAGCCCGAGGTTCCGGGCCAGCGAAAGGCCGGAAGCATCCCCTTCGCCGTACTCCGAATTCCACAGGCGCGTCCCGACGGTTGCCTGGAACAATTGAGAGCGGGGGCCGTTGCCGTATTCGTACCCGTGGACGTTGACCCGGCCAATTTTTGCTCGGGTTAAAGGTCCGAGCTTCGTCCAGGTATTCAGGGCATCCGAGTAGGAGTTTTCGTCCGATGCGGAAACCCGGATGGACTGCAATCCACGGGCATCCAGTTCGTCTCTGAGGAATCCGACGACAGCGGCCTGGGTTCCGACATCCAAGTGACAGCCCTCCTGGGTTCCCTGGGCGGACCACCAGCCGGCGATCGGTTCATTGAACGGTTCAACGGAATCGAAGGCGACATTCCAATGGTCCCGGGCATAGCGGGCAACGGTGGCCAGATAGACGGCATGCTGGCGGTAGTTCCACGACTGAAGGTTGTCATTGGCACCGGTATTTGCACCGGATGGGTTGTGATTGTAACACATCCACCAGACCGGAGAGTTGGAAAAAAGCTCAAAGAGATTGGCTCCACGGGATTTGGCCGCCTGCAAGGCCGCCCTCTGCCGGCTGTCCTGGGTCCAGTCCCAACTGGCCGAGCCGGGATCGGCGCTCGACCAATTCAGCCAATACGTGGGAATCTGTTTGAAGGACGGGATGTTGGGCGACGCCTGGAGATGGTCCGTGCCGATGGCAACGGATGAACTGGCTCCCAAATTGTACCGGGCGATGTTCAATCCAAGTCCGGGCAGAGGGGTTCCCGAGATGACCGCGGAGCGGGTGGTGAACAGAAGATCGGCAAGGTCCGAACGACCGCCATAGGCATGAGCCCACCAGCAAAGCGATGTGCCCCAGCCTTCCCAGGACGGAACGGTCACATCCGGATGGATGACCACTTTGCTATCGGCCTTCAGGCGGGGCACCAACCCGGCCAGAAACCCTGCGAGAAGGGCCAATGCCCCTAAAGGATGGCGACACACGTGCATCAGGAGAAAACGTTCCTTTCGAACATGACCGAAGCCAACCATCCGACAACGGTTTTCGGTACCGGGCGTGGTGGCGATCGGTGGTTGAAAAGTGGTACCTATTCAAAAAGCAGCTTTCCCTAACCGCGCGATATAAATGTAACTAATTGAAATAGAGCAACATCAGTAGGGTGAAGCTCATGCTGCCGAGCCGCTCCAGGGAGGGACGCGCTCCTGCAAGTCCCAAATCATTGCTGGGATCATCACGTCTCCAGTTCTAAAGGCACCTTGGCAGCGAGGCGTCGGGCTAGGCTGGTGCAAGTCCCCCAAAACGTCCTCGATGCGATTCGACCCCGGTTAACTTCAGTTTGATCACGAGCCCTGCGGCTGGTCGGTACCGCTCCACCGAATGTCCCGTCGGCTGAGCCGAACCCCGCCCCAAAAACCACGGTTAGGCAATGGCCCGCCCTACTCAGACCTCTGGTCAGCCCTTGAACCCGGAGCTTGATTTCCTGACTTCTGATGAACTTTTTGAGTGTATCCGGTAACAGATCAAGGGAATCGCATGGCCATTCTCGAAACGCAGCTCTATGAGCAAGCGCTCGTCATCCGCAGCCAACTGGGAGACGAGTCTGCTTTCGGCGAATTGGGCCGTCGCCTTCTGCACGGCCTGGATCGCCGGTTCGGTGGCGCTCTTGGGCATGGGGTCTCTGGTCACGGTGAGTTTTGTGCTCGTCCAGCGTCGGGTGACCCTGCAACAAATTAACGTCAATCTTTCGAAGATTTCGGACCAACCTAGGGCTCTGGAGGCCACCAGAACGCCACCTTCGAAAGGAATGCGATCCTAGTTTCGGGGCGAGCACTTCAATCCCATTCGTTTCAGCTCGCGCCCTGCAAAATGGATCTAAACAGGATGGTCTTCGAAGGGTGATTCATCCAGTACCGCCATGAATACGTTGCGCTATGATAGCTGTGCTAACACCGAATCTCGCCCCTTCAGGGCTGAAAATACTATGGCCAGACCACCTAGGGCGTTGCCCTAGGCTGTCTCATCGCCGCCCCTTTGGGGCTGAAGAAACGGCACTTTGAAGTCCCGGTATCCCGTTGGAAACCGTTGAACGGGAGATGGCTCCTTGTTTCACATGGTGCTTGGAACGGCCATCGAAGGGATCAAGTCGGGGGGGAGGATTCCAGAAACGCCAGCGAAGCTTTTGGCGAGCCAGGGGGGCAGATAATTGGAGCGAGTGAAGGGATTCGAACCCTCGACATTCACCTTGGCAAGGTGACGCTCTACCAGACTGAGCTACACTCGCAACGCCAAGAACGGTGTGGAGATTGGGTGAGGAACGGCCAGTTGGCAAGGGAACTTTTTCAGTGGGTCATGGGAGTCGGGATGGCCCACCTTCTTCGCCTTCCCATCAATGGCCTCACGAGAAGCAGCCCTCGCTCCATAGCGCCGACATTCTTGTTTTTCACGTATCAGCTTTTCACCTCAACGCTGGATTCGTCTGCAACCTAATGAATCACAGTCACATCGGTATAGCTCGAGCCGAATTCCGTGTTGGGCGTTATCTGGACCGTCTACGGCCGGAGTGGAGTCGCGCTTCAAAGGTGCCTTTAGATCGATCTCGATCACCATCGCCCGCGCACCGCATCGCCCGTTCGACCGGAGGTAGAGGGACGCTGTTATTTGGAAGGCCGGAAAACCTGCGCGACGTCGCATGGCCACCGGACTGCCAAACAAGTTCCTTGTGCCATTCCACCATTCCCAATGGTAGGGGTCTCTGGTCAATCCTCTGTGGGTCCGTATCACCCCAGCTTCGCACGGGCGAAGCCAATAGGCCGTCCGCAGGACCGAAGCCAATAGGTCGTCCGCAGGACCGAAGCCAATAGGTCGTCCGCAGGACCGAAGCCAATGGGCCGTCCGCAGGACCGAGGCGCTAGTCGAGCCGAGGGGTCCATACTACGCCTGCCTCGCAAGTTATATCCTGCCTGACCCGAGACCATCACGGGTTGGATGCTGCCGTTCCGCTGACCTGTGGTCGGCCCATTACCTTCGCCCATGCGGAAAGGACACCAAAGGGGAAGCGGCGTCCCGCCGCTTTTGCCCCTAAATTTCAACGACCGCCCAAGGCTCGGCAGGAGAGGCCATTGGGGTTCGGGGCCCTATTCCCTTCAAAGATGGCGGTCCCCGGTTTCGTGCAATATTCAAACGTATGGAAATCCGCCGTCGAAGGTAAGTTCCTTTATATTCCAGTCCCGGTCATAGGATAATCCGTTGCGCGGCTACTTTTTATCCTTCTTGACCCCGGGCGTCTTCCACGTTTTCCTTTGAAAGAATCTGCCGTATTTGGGGAGGCTACATCCAGAGCTTTTCAACCTGATCTTATACCTTTAACAGCATTTCTTTTCTATGTGGTTCTACTCAGAGAATGGCGAGCAAAAGGGACCCGTCTCGAACTCCGATTTTGAGGCCCTCCGCAGTCAAGGCGTCATTCGGCCCGACACTCTGGTTTGGCGGGAAGGCCAGGCAGGATGGCTGCCGTGCTCGACGGCGGTTCAGACGGGTGCTGCCGTGGAAATTTTCCCGGACCTTCGGAAGGTTCCCGGAGCAGGCGAGGTCCAGTGCTCTCAATGTGGTCGGGTGTTTCCTGAGACGGAGGTCATCCGCTATGGGCAGGCCTCCGTTTGTGCTGAATGCAAGCCAACGTTTGTCCAGAAGCTCAAGGAGGGTGTTGCCATTCAAACAACCCCCATGGAATACGTGGGGTTTGGTGCGCGTTTCGCAGCAAAATTTCTCGACGGCATCGTTGGATTTATCATCAGTTGGGTGACGGGCTTTTTGGTTGGTTATGGCTATACCAGTTCTGGTGGCACCAGCCCATTGATGCCCTTCTTTGCGAGCGTTACGGGCTTCGTTGTTGTGCTGGCGTTTGATACCGTTCTTCTTGTTAAGTTTGGTGCCACGCTCGGCAAGATGGCCGTAAAAATCAAGGTGGTCCGTTCGGATGGTTCACCCATCGGCTTGGGAACGGCCATTGGTCGCAGGTTTGCTGAGATTGTCAGCGGCCTTATTATTTATATTGGTTATTTTATGGTCCTTTGGGATCCGGAATGTCGGGCGTTGCATGATCGTATTTGCGATACGCGGGTGATTAGTAAGAAGTGAAGTGATTTTCCCGTGGCAACGGCACATCAAGTCCATTGTTCAAAGTGTCGGACGCCTCTTGGCCCCGAGAATTTGAACCTGCAGACCTGGGCTCCGTGTCCTTTTTGCAGGGAGGTCCTCTTCATTGAAGCTTTTCCTGCGCTTGCGCGGACGGAAGCCAAGGCAGCATCAGCCACCCCGGTGGTGGACGGGGAAGCGAGTTGCTTTTACCATTCCTCCAAGAAGGCGGCCCAGGTGTGCGATGAGTGTGGACGGTTTCTTTGTCTGCTCTGTGACGTGGATTTTAATGGACGCCATTTGTGTCCCAATTGCCTCGAATCCGGACAGAAAAAGGGGAAGATTTCGAAGCTGGAGAAGCGACGCGTCCGTCATGACAAGATCGCCCTGCGTTTGGTGGGCCTTCCTGTCCTTCTCTTTCCGTTGATCTATTTTACCCTGTTTACAGCCCCGTTTGTTCTCATCTACGGCTTCAGCAAGTGGCGCTCTCCGGGGAGTATTGTCTCCGAGTCCGAACGTCCTGGTCGACCCTCGCGGCTCATGGTCTTCGCCTGGTGGCTGGCGCTCTTTGAGACGATCGCTTGGGTCGTTGTTTTCCTGGCAATTGCTTACCACTAACTTATCACCATGGAATCTCCGGCACCTGAATATACCCAACTGAAAGGGTCTGGAAGGAAGTCTTCGGGGTTCGTGAGCCTGGTTGGCACCACCTATAGCCTCTTGCTCGGGGACGATCACCTGCTTCAGGTCGAATCCGACCGGGGATTTAGTGAACAGTACCGGCGGTTTTATTTCCGGGATATTCAGGCAATCATTTTACGCAAGAACTCCCGGTTCCTCGTCGGAAACATCCTTTTGGGCGCGAGTCTCGGTCTGTTATTGGCAATCGCTGCGGCGTTCTTGCCCAGTTCCTTCGCCAACGGTGATTCATCCTGGAACCGACTGCTCAACGAACCTGCGGAATTCATTGGGGTGATGCTTTTGGTCGGCTTCGCGATTTTAATAGCCGTTCTGTGGCTGGTTCATCTGTTGCGAGGTGGCACCTGCATCTGCCATATTCAGACGGCCGTCCAAACGGAAGAACTGCCCTCCCTCTATCGGGTTGTCCGGGCCCGACGTGTCCTGGAGCAACTGCGACCGCTCATTCTCCAAGCGCAGACCCAGGCCCCCCAGGAATCATCAGGCGCGGGGATGCCGGAGTCTGGCGCTGTCCCTCCGTCGAATGAAGGCACCACGGCATGAAGCTCGAGCTTCAAACGTGCCTGAATCATTCCCGGCGCGAGGCGGTCGCTCGCTGTCCGTCGTGCCGTCACCATTTCTGCCGGGAATGCATCACTGAACACGATGATCAGATGATATGTTCCGCCTGCCTCCGAAAACGGGTCCAAGCCACAACGGCAGGTCGGCGGTCTTTGGATGGAGTATTGCGTGCGGTCGGATTTCTGACAGGAATGACGTGTGCGTGGCTCGCCTTTTACGGGTTGGGGCGCCTCTTGTTGTCGATCCCCAGCAATATTCATGATGGCAGCTTCCTGGGGGCGTTGAGGTAAACATGAAGCCCGGGGGTAATAATGCGGACGAAAGGTCGGCGTTGGACCTCATCGAAGAATCGGCTGAATTGTTGCGTCAATTGCCCGGCCGTGTCTGGTTGATCTACTTTGTCGGGACCGTTCCCTGGGCGTTGGGTCTCCTGTTTTTCTGGGTGGACATGACCACGGGCGGCTGGGGGGAACACCACGCAGAGCCTGGAGCGATTGCCCTGGCGTTATTGTTCCTGTGGATGAAGGTCTGGCACTCCGTCTTCAGTTCACGCCTTCAGGACATCTTTGCCGGTCGACCGGCATCGGCCTGGAGCCTGAGCCGGGTGCTCCGGACTTCTTTGATTCAGGGAATGATTCAGCCGCCTCGCTTATTCATCCTTCCTGTGGCCTTTGTCGTGGCTTTGCCTTTCCCTTGGCTCCTGGCCTTTTTTGAGAACATGACCGCTGTGGGAAACGGCGAATCCGTCCCGGTGCGACCGGTCCTGCGTCGCGCCATCGACCTTTCCACCATGTGGCCGCTCCAAAATCACATGGCATTGGGCCTTGGACTTCTGGTTGCCATCGTTGTCTGGCTGAATTCCATGATCGCCATCGTCGGGCTACCCTATTTCGTGCGGATGCTCTTTGGCATCGAATCGACATTCACCCGCGGCGGTGTGTCCATGTTCGTCAACTCCACGTTTTTCGCCACCAGTTGTCTGCTGGCTTATTTTTTGATCGATCCGTTGATCAAGGCATTTTATGGACTCCGTTGCTTTTACGGAGAAGCCCGAACGGACGGACGGGACCTGATTGCTGAATTGAACCTGGTGCGCCTGGGAAAATCGGTTTCGAGTGTGGTGTTGATTCTGGTTGGTCTATCCCTTCCATTATCCACGCTTCCCCTTCAGGCCCAGTCTGCGTCGAATTCGGCTCCCCAGTCCGTTCGCATAAGTTCGGGTCCGGCCGCGAACCCGGCAAGCCTGGACGAAGCCTTGAGTAAAACGCTGGAATCCCCCAAATATCGATGGCGGATGCCGAAGCCAGTTTCCAGCGACGAATCCCGGAGCCGGAACTCCTGGCTAAGAGGGTTCTTTCAAGCTCTGGGCGAGGTGATTGGCGACATCTTTGATTCCATCGGAAAAGGCATTTCCTGGTTGCGGCGGTTGTTTGGGGGGCAACCCACGGGTGCAACAAATGAAACCAATGCTGGGCCGCCTCCGTTGCAAGAGATGTTGAGCGTTTTTGCCTATGTCCTGCTCGGCATTTCGGCGGTTATCCTCCTCGTCCTTGTCTGGCGGATGCGCCACCGATTCCGTAGCCACAGTGAAGTGGTTCGCGCGGAGGTCTTACCTCTGAAGCCGGACCTCCATAGCGAAGACGTCATGGCGAGTCAGTTGCCCGTCGATGGCTGGCTCCAAATGTATCAGGAATTGATGGAAAAGGGGGATTTACGGCTGGCCCTGCGAGCCCTCTACCTGGCCAGCTTGGCTCAATTGGCTCAACGGGAGGTTCTGACGCTTGCCCGCTTTAAAACCAATCGAGACTATCTCAGGGAGTTGACTTGGCGCGCACGCGCATTCCCCCAATTGCAAAGCGCGTTTGGGGAAAATGTGGCTGCCTTTGACCGTGTGTGGTACGGGCTCTATGAGGTGACAGCGGAGGGGGTCCAACACTTTCGTTCCAACGTCGAACGCATGCGGTCATGATAAAAAAGACCGTCATCTGGGGCGTCGGTATTGGGATGATTGCCATGGTCATCGGGGCCATCCTGAACCTGTTCGAGATGCGCTTCGAGGGGGGCGAGGTCTTTTCACCCTATTCATCCCTGCGCTCCGATCCCCTCGGCGTCAGCGTTCTATTTGAAGCCTGGGATCGGCTGCCTGGATGTCGATCTGTCCGCTATTACGAGGCCGTGTTCGATTCGGATGAGCGCGAACCCGCCGCCCTGCTGGTTTTGGGAACCGCACCCGGTCTTCTCCAATCCGTTGGGGATCGTGAGTTCGCAAACATCGACCGTTTTGTTTCCAACGGAGGGCGATTGATCGTGGGATTTCGGGCAGTGCGAAAAGAAGAGCCGGAGGCGAATTCCACCGGGGATGGGGACCCCGAAGAACGAAAAGGCGGGAAATCACCAAAGAAGTCCACCGACCTCGATAAAATAAGGAAGAGCAAGCCTTTGGTCTCGCTGGAATCCCGTTGGGGATATCGCGTCGAGCATCGTCCTCCGGCATTGAAAGAGGATGGCACACCGATCGACTTGAAAGCTACGCCGACCCCGGAGGCTGGAGGCCTTGTCGATTCGCTATCGTTGCACACCACCCTCTATTTTTCCGGTCTGACCAACACATGGTCCATTCTCTACAAGTCCCGCCAGGAACCAGTGCTCATCGAGCGACCATGGGGAAAAGGTCGAATCATCTTCCTCGCCGACTCCTACTGGCTGAGCAATGAAGCGATGCTCAAGGAACCTAGCAGTCCGTTGATCGCCCGCCTTTTTGGGGATGCCCGGGTGGCCATCTTCGATGAGGCCCACCTGGGTGTGGTAGCCACCCATGGAACCGCCGAATTGATGCGCAAGTACCGGTTGCACGGGCTGTTTGCTGGTCTCGTGATTCTCGCTGGAGGCTATATCTGGCGCAGTTCCGTGAGGCTTGTTCCGCCGTTGGAGGACTCCATCGCTGCGCATGGGATGGTTGTGGCCGGACGTGATTCGGGTGTCGCGTTTTCAAATTTGCTTCGGCGGGGAATTCCCATCGATAAGTTGATCGAGACGTGTGTCGCCGAGTGGAGAAGAACATCCCGGGCACCGGGTGTTCCCTCCAGCCAGCTCGCTCGTGTCGATGCGGTCCTTCGCGACTATCAAGCCGTCCCTGCCCAGGAACGGCGACCAATCGAAACCTATCGGTCGATTGCGAAGATTTTGGAACGGCATTCCGGCAGGGGATAGGAACCAAATTCGATGTATCATTTTCTGTCATGAATCAAAATCTCGATCAACTCAAGGAAGTCCTGGGTCGCGCCCGGCGTGAAATCGGCAAAGTCATCATTGGACAGCAAGAGGTCATCGACCGCGCCTTGATCGCCATCTTCACCGGGCAGCACGCCCTGATTGAAGGAGTCCCCGGAGTGGCCAAGACCTTGCTGGTTCGGACGCTGGCGCGGGTGATGGGCTGCGAATTTTGCCGGATTCAATTTACCCCGGACCTGATGCCGGCTGACATCACCGGGACCAATGTGTTCAGCCTGCAGCGCAATGAATTTTCCCTCGTGCGGGGACCGGTATTCACCAGCTTTCTTCTTGCCGACGAAATCAATCGCGCCCCGGCCAAGACCCAGTCGGCTCTCCTTCAAGCCATGCAGGAGCGGCAGGTGAGCATTGATCGGGAGACGCATCCCTTGTCGCCCAATTTCACCGTGTTTGCCACCCAGAATCCGGTGGAGTACGAGGGGACCTATCCCTTGCCCGAGGCGCAAAAGGATCGGTTCATGCTCAAGATTTCGATGCTTGCTCCGGACCGGGATGAGGAATTGAACCTGGCACGGAGGATGTTGGGGCGCGAGTCGCCCGAAAACGTTCTCAATTCCGGTGCGGTCGAGGCGGTCATCACCGGCGAGGCACTGGCAAAATTGCGTCCGGAGTTGGAGGGCATCACGGTTCGCGACGAACTGGTCGTTTACATCGTGGATATTGTCCGGTCATCGCGAAAACATGAGGGAATTCTGGTTGGTGCGGGTCCGCGTGCCACCCAGGCCCTGCTGCTGGCCGCCCGGGCAGTCGCCGCGATTGGCGGTAGGGATTTTGTGACCCCCGACGATGTGAAGACCATGGCCGGTGCCGTCCTCGAGCATCGATTGGTCCTTCGTCCGGAATATGAAATCGAGGGTGTCACGGCGCGTGAAGTGACCGAAAAGCTGCTTCAAGAGGTGGCCGTTCCCCGCTAAGGACCGGCAGAATGCCCATACCGAGTTCCAGACTGTTGTTGTGGGTGGCGGCCATCGTCGTGCCGTTTTCCACGGTTGCCGGGATGATTCCCGCTGCGGCACCGTTTTGCTGGGTGGTCCTGGCGGTATTTGCCCTCCTCACTGTGGTCGATGCGTTGCGTTCGCTGCGATTTTTTGACGGTGTGAGCGTGACCGCTGCCGACACCATCCGATTCTCGAAGGATCGTCCGGGCGATCTGGCCCTGGTGCTTTCGCAACCGGCAGACGGGGATCGGACCTTTATCATCGGACTTTCCCTGCCACGTGAATTTGAGACGCCCACGGAGTCCCAAGTGGTGAGCGTGCCTGGAGGTGGACGTCCCTCGGCGCTTCGTTGGGATTGCACACCCCGCCGACGCGGCACCTATGTCCTGTCACGCTGCCATTTGGAAGTGGCCTCTCCATGGGGGCTTTGGGGCATGCGCACCGAGTTGAGCCTGCATTCGGAGCTCCGCGTCTATCCCGATCTCCGTCCCGAGCGCAAAGAGGTGGCTGCGTTGTTCCTGCGCCGTGAGACCATTGGAGCCCAGGCGCGACGTCAGGTCGGCAAGGGACGTGATTTTGAAAAACTCCGGGAATACATCCCTTCCGACACCTACGAAGACATCCATTGGAAGGCAACGGCCAAGCTGGGTCGCCCAGTCACCAAAGTCTTTCAGGTGGAGCGCAGTCAGGAAATCTACGTAATGGTGGACGCGTCGCGCTTGAGTGCCCGCGAAGTGATCGACCCGGCGGCGGGTGAAAACGGGCCACGAGTCAGCATGCTGGAACGGTACGTAAATGCTGCCTTGGTTTTGGGCTGGGCCGCCGAACGTCAGGGAGACCTGTTTGGGCTCACGACCTTTGGAGATCGGGTGGTTGACTTTGTGCGCGCGGCCAACGGCAAGGCCCACTATTCCCGATGCCGTGACACCATCCATGCACTTCAAGCCAGTGCGGTCACTCCCGACTTTGAGGAACTCTTCTCCTTCCTCCGCCTCCGATTGCGTCGGCGGTCACTTCTCCTGTTTCTTACTTCGCTGGATGATCCCTTGCTGGCGGAGAGCTTCGCCGCCCACGTTCAGCTGATCGCCCGGCAGCACCTGGTGTTGGTGGGTCTGATGCAGCCGCCTGGCGTCGGGCCCCTGTTTACAGGCCCGGAGGTGACCAGCACCGGGGATGTCTATCAAAATCTTGCCGGACAGATTCGGTGGCGACGCCTCCTTGAACTCGGGGCCAGTCTGCGCCAGCAGGGGGTCCATTTCACCTTGCTACAAAACGAGCATTTGTGCGCTGAAGTCGTATCCAACTACCTCGAAACCCGCCGGCGCCAACTTCTTTGACCCCATGATCATTGATCTGACCAAGTTTATCTCGGTGGAGGAGCCGTTCTGGAGGGAACTGGAAGAGATATTGAAAAAGTTGGAAGAGCGACAGTATCTCTCCATGAACCTGGAGGAAACCGAACGGTTTCACTACCTTTATGAGCGTGCCGCCTCGGATTTGGCCCGTCTCGGCACCTTTGCCTCCGAGCCCGAGACCCGCCGCTACCTGGAAAGCCTTGTGGGCCGCGCTTATGGCGAAATCCATGAATCCCGGCAGAAATCGAAACGATTCAACCCGTTTACCTGGTTCCTGGTGACGTTTCCCCAAACGTTCCGGCGGCATTTCCGCGCTTTTGCGCTGTCCGTTGCCATCACCTTGGTGGGTGTGGTTTTTGGTGGCTTTGCCCTCGCCTTGGACCCGGATGCCAAAGCGATATTGATGCCCTTTGAGTACCTTCAGGGTAACCCGGAGGACCGTGTGGCCTTGGAGGAATCCGCTGAATCCGACCGCCTCGCTGGAAAAAAGGCCAATTTCTCGGCTTTCCTGATGACGCATAACATTCAGGTGGCGGTCACAACACTTGCCTTGGGGGTGACGTGGGCTGCGGGGACCATTCTGGTGCTCTTCTCCACGGGCGTCATGCTCGGGAGCATCATCGTGGATTACGTCCGGGCAGGGCAGACAGCCTTTCTCACCGGTTGGCTACTTCCGCACGGGTCCTTCGAGATTTCCGCAATTCTGATTGCGGGACAGGCCGGGCTCCTCCTGGGCAGGGCCATGATTGGGACCGGACGACGCCAATCGTTGCGGCAGCGGATGCGGTCCATCTCCAATGATTTGGTCGTCCTGATTTCCGGGGTCGCTCTCATGCTGGTCTGGGCCGGTTTTGTGGAGTCGTTCTTCTCCCAATACCATCAGCCCGTGATTCCCTATTGGGCCAAGATTTCTTTCGGCATATTTGAGCTGGCAGGGCTGATTCTGTTCTTCTGGAAATCGGGAAGGACCCCGTCGCCAACCGCATCGCAGGCTGAGCCATGATGAATGCAACGCGGCTCAATAGTCTCACCGTCCGTACGCCCGAAGGCATCACCTTTGGTTTTTTGCTGGCAAGTCCTGTCATCCGGTTTTTTGCCTATGCCATCGATTTGGCGTGCATTTTGGCAATATTTTCCGCGTTCAGGGTCATTGTTCTGGTTTTTTCCATCGCATCACTCGACTTCGGAATCGCAATTCAAACCGTCCTGCTTTTCGCCCTGCAGATCGGCTACGGGATGGGATGGGAATGGCTCTTTCGTGGCCAGACTCCAGGGAAGAGGCTGCTGCGACTGCGAGTGATTGATGCCGAGGGGCTGCAATTGCAATTTTCCCAAATCGTCATTCGGAATCTTCTGCGCGCGGCCGATTCCCTGCCAGCCCTGTATCTGGTGGGGGCGGTTGCCGCGTGGTTCAGTCCCCGTGGCCAGCGATTGGGGGATATAGCCGCGAATACCGTTGTGACCCGGATCGTTCCCATCGAAACGCCGCACTGGGATCAGGTGTTGGCGGGCAAATTCAACTCCCTGCGCGACTATCCACACCTGGAGGCGCGCCTGCGACAGCAGGTTCGCCCCGTCGAACTCAGCCTGGCGCTTCAGGCGCTTCTCCGGCGGGACCAATTTGATGCCCGTGCCCGGACGGAACTTTTCGCCCAATTAGGCGCTCATTTTCGCGCGTTGGTGGTCTTTCCGCCCGAGGCCGTGTCGGAAATCAGCGATGAGCAATACCTTCGGAATGTTGTCGACTCCGTTTTGCGGCCACGGCGCAAATAGAACGCCGCTGGCCAGTGGGAAGCCAGGACGCAGAGGACGATCTGAAGAGCCCGTTCGATTGTTTGCGAAGTCGCCGACCCCGGCTCATGGGTCACGGAAGCAAAGTGGTCCGGAAGAATTGGCCCGTCGCAGGGGTGACAGGTACGGTGACACTCAGGGCCGTGTTGGTCGCGAGCACTGGCGAACCCAGGTCGACCCACGCGGGGGCGAGTAGATTCGTTGACGTTTGAAGCTGGTACCTGCGCAGCGGGGAGGCGTTCCAAGTGAGTTGAAGGACACCGCCTGGCCGCAATTCGGGATGAAGCACGGGCGTGCTGGCGGTGGCGGCGTTAAAGACGTCCCGGATTTTTGAAGGAGACAAGGCGCCGCTGAACACCATCACTTCCGCCAGGGTACCGCTGAAAAGTCCGCCGGAATCAAGCTCGGGTGAACCGCCCAACCACAGGTCATTGAGATTGCCTGCTTCCGGAGGGATGGCCGCGCTGGTGGCGGCAGCGAGCGCTCCATCCACGTAGAGAAATTCCGATTGTTTACCATCATAAACTCCGGCCAGATGATGCCACAGCCCGTCATCCACCCGATTGGTCCCAATCAATTCCATGACATCGGACTGGCCGTTGGCAAATCCCGGATATCCGTTGGGGTCGATATCGAGGTGATAGGCGGAAGCGCCGCTGCCGACAACGGTCTGTGGGGTGCCATTGACCGGGTTCACCTTCACCCAAGCCATCACGGTCAGGGGACCGGTCAAATGGAGGGACGCTCCTGAAATATTCACGAAACCGGCGAGCCCGTTCAGCCGACAGCCGTGGGGGTTCGGGCCGAATGCCGGGTAAGGTGGTCCGTCTGCGCCCGGTAGGGAACCCGGCTCGTATTGCCCATCGGCGACCGTACCCAACTGTCCGAGATTGGTCGCGGCGGGGAGTGCCTTGGGTTGATTGAGTCGATAGTAGCACAGCGGTTGGTCGGCCAGAACAAGTTGGGAATAAGGGGTGGTCGGCGAGGCATTGGTCCCGGCTTGGTAATGGCCGAGAATGGTCTCGTCGGAGAGCGCAGTGCCGTAAACAGCCACCTCATCCAGGGAACCTCGAAAGGGAAAACTCTCATCACTCCGGATGCCAAGGGTCAGGGGACCGTCCACGTTGGGGACGAAGCCGGTGGGTGTGTCCGTGACTCCAGCCCCATTGACATACATGCTGGCGTCAATTCCATCATAGACGGCCGCGAGGTGATACCACTGTCCTGGAACGGGCACATCACCGGTTTCCAGGCTGAGGGAGAATGTGATTCCATTCTGGTTGTACATCCGCAGGTCCCATCCGGTCGCGCTCTGATAAATGAGCCAACCAGAACGCGGGCTGGCGAATTCTCCGCAGGCCAGGACGCAGTTGAAGTCGCCCGGAGTGAGGCGGGTCCCGGGTTGAGCCCAGGCTTCAATGGTGAAGGATGCCGCCAGGCTCAAGGCGCTGCTGAACGGCACCGATACATGGCCACCGATGAACAACGCGGCGGTGTCTGCATCTCCTGCCAAAGCGCCGCCCAACCAACCCGGAACTCCGTGGTACGCTCCATCTCCGATGCTGCCAAGAGTGCCCAGATTGGTGGCGGTTCCGCCCACGGGAGGTTGGGAGATTTCGTTGAGTCGCCAATAACCGGCCGGATTCAACGCCTGAACCGTGTCCAGGTACGCTGGGTTGGAGTTCGTGTTCTGGACCGTCAGGTGGAAGGTGCGCTCCAGACTCTGACCGGACTGTCCATCGGTGAAAGTCAACGTGGCTGGGTAACTTCCGGGAGCCAATTGTGCCGCCGCCAGAAGCAGGTTCACGGTCACCGTTGCCGCCGACCCTCCCGCTACCAGGGTGCCGTGGGTCACCGACACCCCCAGCCAGTTGACCGAGGTCGTGGCCGACCATGACACGGCGACGGAACTGTTGTTGGTCAGGACATAGGTTTGATGAGCCGGGACGAAGGGGCCGCCGACCGGACCAACGGCGGAGAATCCGTTGCCGGGCGAAAGTTGTAGGGCCGGAACGGCGAACTGGACGGCGGTGGAAGCAA
Organism: uncultured Verrucomicrobiota bacterium; assembly: GCA_903896505.1. Taxonomy (GTDB): domain Bacteria; phylum Verrucomicrobiota; class Verrucomicrobiia; order Limisphaerales; family UBA9464; genus CAILNN01. The sequence goes on from CAITXU010000011.1 coordinate 26,312, forward strand.
TTCCGTTGGCCACTGCCACCAGCGAAACGGGGCCGGCGGGGAGACCCGGCGGCAGACTGAACTCCGTGGAGAGCACCTGGTCGCCGGTGTGAACGCCCGTGCTGCTCCAATTGTAGGTCCGCGCGTAATGGATGTTCCCGGCGCCATCGGTCAGGCGGACCAGCGGATAATTGCTGTTCATCTGAAAATCATCACCGTACGCGGCCCCATCCCAGAGACCGTTCAGAAGAGTGCCCGTGAGATGAAAGCTGCCGTCCGGGTTTTGAGTAATACTGGAGATATTCGGCCGGGCGGCAGGCAGCGGGGACCCCGTCGGCCGATAAACAAAAAGTTTACTGTCCTGACCGGAATACAACACCGAGCCGTCCGGCAGGTCCAGGAAGGTGCGGGCTTGTGACTCCCCGTTCAAATTGGGGCCGTTGAGGGTGCTGGCGGACGTAAAGGTTTTGGCCACCGGGTCAAACTCGTAGAGCTTCGTCGGGGTCGGGAAACTGTTTCCCGTGGAGGGAACTGGCGAAACGGCGACCGAAATTTTCCCATTGATGAGGCTGGCGGCAGGCGCGTCGGGTGTGCCTTGGCCGCCGGGAATGTCCGGACCGGCCGTCCAGACGCCCGCATTGGTCGTGCCGCTGGGGGTGTAGTAGGCGGTGTGGCCGGTGGAGCCAAAGAAGAACGCGCGACCATCCGCCAGGAGCAGCCCGGGACCGATTTCTGAGCCGACGGGGTCGTAGAGTTTGACGGGTACGTTCGCGTCATTGATCCACCGATTGAGGGCGGGGATGTATCGCTCGGAATTGGTGCCGAACGGGTCGATGGTGAGGATGCTGTCATCCGGCAGTTTCACCCAGCTCGCCTCGTCCTGATAGGAGCCGCGATAGAGTGTTGGACCCGCCCGCCACGCATTGGCGATAGAATCGTAGATGACGGTCAGGCCCGGTCGGCTGGGCGACACCGGAGCGATCAACACATCGCCATTGGGGAGCAATTCCGAGATGGAATCCGAAAAGCCCTGACCGGACACGGGGGCATAGGTCCAGGTGTCGGTGGCCGGGTCATAGACCTCTGCTGAACCATTTCCGGTGCCGTATTCACCTCCGGCCACGAACACCCGGCCATCGGGCAGCACTTGAGAGGAAAAATACAATCGGGAATCATGCATCGAGGCCAGAGTGGTCCAGGTGCCGTTGACATAGCTGCCGCGCCGGTCGGGAGTGAGACGGAACCACGAAACATCACCATCGGCGGCCATCACCGTGCCATCGGGTAGCAGGAGCATCAAATGGACATCACCGGGGGCGGCGTGGGCCAGGGGCGTCCAGGTACCGGCGCGGAGGCTGCTCATGGTCCCGGCCAGGAGGAGGTAGGCCATGCCGAAAGTCGCAACGAAGCTGCGCAGCCAGGAGGTGGCCCACCAGAATGGGCGGTGGCCTTGGAAGGGATTACGGCACGATGCTTCGGACGATGGAACCCGGAATGGAACAGCCAGAATAGGTTTCTTGTTTCGTAACAGCCGCATAAATCTATTAGATATCTTTCAGGTACAGTAGCGGAAACCGCAAGGGCAAAATCACGCGCAGCAATATCTGTGCCAGGACACTGAGGCAGGGCAACAAAGTGGCAGTGGCGTCCCGCCGCTCTCCCCGGTTTACCCATCAACTGTGGAATGATTTTGCCTCCGTCCTGAAATAAGACTAATGAAAAGAGGCTCAAAGCCCCCACCATCCATGCCAAGCCATCGACGTCCCCCATTACCTCTGTAAGTCTACCGGAGGGTCGGCATGAATATGGGGTGAGAACCGCATTGCCAAGCTTCTCCGTGGTTCGGACTATTCCTGGATGACTCAATACCGGCACTGGTGCCCGCGGCATTTAACAACCCTCTGTGCGCTCGCCATGACACCCACGACGTTTGCCCAAACGGTCGTCGTGGACGCTTTTGATCAACCGGTGGGTGGCACGTCCATCACGACCCTTCCGTCTGTGGGAGAAGGTTTCAACGGTTCCACGGTACCCATTGCGGGAGTCCCCGGAGCATACCGCCAGCTATTCGTGGTCACTCACGACCAGCCCCCCATCGCTTCCGCGACGGTCACCGTAAACAACGGAGCTCCCGGATTTACCTTGGAGGTGTCTGCGGGCAGTTGGGGATGGGGTGGTGCATCCTATGGGGATGTTGGGTATCCAAAGGGATTCAGTCTCGATCTCGGACGCTTCTCGGCGTTCCGCCTCGACAACGTGACGACGGAAGGCCGCATTTTTGTTTACCTTGGAATCTCGGACCAAAGCTACCATGGGGAGAGCCTTTCGTTTGACATAACCCCGGTGATTAACGGCGGACATATCGATTTTCCGTTGTCGGCGATGGAATTGAATGATCCGGGACATCCGGTCGATCTCACCCGCATCTGCTACATCAATTTCGGAATCATCGAGTACACGGGTGGTCAGGCGCATATCGGGTCACTGAAGCTGCTGCCATCGCCAACGGCGGTGCCGGAACCGACGACAGCGACCATTTGGGCTGCGGGGTTCCTTGGACTTTGGGCATGGTCATCCGTTTTATATCGGAAACACGAGGCTGGCATCCAGACGTTCCAATGGCGGAAGGAGGATGGCGCGAGGTGTACGGAATCGTTGACGCCATCTCAATAGGTTGTCTGATAGAATCCCGCCGCATCATTCAACTGAATATCAAGTGGCGGCTGGACATCGACGGCGGTCCACTTTGGTAATCTAAGGCTCGGGCTGCGCAAAAGGTGAAGTTGTGGGTCCCAGATCAAGGTCACCCGATCGGGAATTGCGGGATAGTTGATAAGGACCACGAGAGCCCACGGATCGATGAGGTTTAGGCCAAATCCAATTTCGCCCATCAACTCCATTTTCGTCTCTCCTCCGAAAGTTCCAGGCATAACGAGTAACAGGTCTAATGGCATTCTCCATGACTCGATTTCGGGAATTCCGACAGCAGGTTGGCCGCCCAGACCGGAATCATTCGAGATGGCTTTCCCTTCCAATGGCAAACTTCCTTCGGAAAGAACCAAGCCGCTATAAAAATGGTCGAGCCTTGCATTAAACCCGGGTGGAACTGTGAATCGGATTTTGGACGAGTCGAAGCGGGTCGCAAAATAGTTCAGGTCGCCCTTGGTCACTGGGATTCGTTCACTGGCCAGATTTAACGTTAAATTCCTTACCGCGAAGAATTCACGCCTGGCGAAAAGTCCCGAACCATCAGTGAATTTCCCGCCAAAGGCGGATGGCTTCTTGTCCGACAGTCCGTGTCTCCCTGGTTGGCATAAATTGGTCTGAGAGAAGGTGATTTGGCTCCCCGGCATGAATTGGATCGAAGTGCCGTCAAAATCGACCAGCAGCCATCCTTCAACCGCGGTCGTCAGGCTTCCGGCTCCTTGTTCCTGCCAGCTGAGTTTGCCAGTCTGCCCTTTGAGCATCAACGGTGCATTTCCATTTCCTGCGTGATACAGGTGGACGGATGCGTTGGCCGGGGAGCCCATGGCCAGGGCGACTATCAATGCCCTAACCAGTTGGCGGACGTATTCGGTTTTCACACTGTCCATACACTTCTGTCGGATTTTGCAAAAGTCAGTTGAAAAGTCCATGACCGTATCGTCTCCGACCGGTGGACCGATATCCCCCTCCGGGACAGCGATCAATGACTAGTCGAGTGGGGCCAATGCCAGTCCGGTCGTCGAAGTGACCACGTGCACCACTGTCCCGAGCGGTACGAGCGGGGTGTCGGTGTGGGAACGTCGGGTTGCCCCGTCGCTGGTCGGGCATCCGGTCGACGTCATCGAAACCCGATTGAAAGAGGAGGAGGACGAGGTTCTAAAACAGCTCCATACCCTCAACGAGCGGATGGATCAGTGGGAAACCACCGTGACGAACTGATTCGCCCTGTACCGAGGGGCGGCGGACCGCTTACGAGGCTCATTGCATGGAGCCCCAGGTTACCGTCAGTCGATACCGCCAGACCCGTTATTGGGCAGTCATGGATGCCCAGGATCAGTTGATCTGCGTTTGCCTCTACAAGCGCGGTGCCATCGAGGCCGCCCGACGGCTGAATGCGCCCGTTGATTTGACCGCTGCGGTGCTGCGGGAGGCGTCCCCGGCCTGGGTGACGGGTGAGAAAGGGGTTTCAGAGCAAAAACATCAACCGGCCTGAACTGGCCCCATACCCCTATGCTCGTCGTCGAAAACAAACTGTTCCCCTGTCCTCACTGCAACCGCCCGACCA
>CAITXU010000012.1 GCA_903896505.1 uncultured Verrucomicrobiota bacterium
AGCAGAGTGGCAGCGGCGTCCCGCCGCTCTGGCCCCCGGATTGGATGCATGCGCGTAGAATTGGCGTAGTCCGGACCATCAAGGTTCAGTGACAACCGTGCACTACCAATGTGGCTGGAGTTCAATTGTTTACGTCGATAGGTCGCAAAGCCATGGTAGGGCGAACCTCCTGGTGAGCCGCGGCGGTCCGAACACCCCGTGGAATCGAGGGATTTTGTAGTCGCCGCACGTAAGTCGGCGCTAACTCTGCCCGGCTGGTACCCGTCATCGGAGAGATCGGCGTCATCAGGGCTCCGAGGACAGGCGACAGCCACCAGCGAAATGACGGTCCATCTCCTTCGGGATGGAAACTCCCGCCCTTGTGACTTTGGGGTCAGGGGTGGGCCAGAGAGCGGCGGGACGCCGCTACCACTTTGACCCGTGGCTCTGTGAGCTCTCTGTGCACTCTGAGGTTGGACTCTCGCATACTATCTTGAGGATCATCCACAGATCGCGGAGAACACAAAGAAAGGAGGACGGGGCAATGAGTCCGGTGGGCACTCATCGAAGTCGACGCTGACGACTAAGGGACAGGTCAGTTGTTGTCCGGCGACCCCAAAGGGGTCAAATGTGACAGCCCAGGGCGCGAGCCCTGGGTCCGGCACCCCAAGGTATTTCCTGCCCTGAAAGGGCATGACCCAACCTGAGACGGTCGATTAGGTAGGTAGAACGTTCGATGGTTCGGTATGCCGACATAGGGCATTGGATTTCGCCCTTTCAGGGCTGATTGGGTCTTTGGGACCGGTATCCCAGGACTTCATCCTGGGCTATCACATTTTGCCCCGTTGGGGCGGTCTAAGCCATGCCCGTCACGCGACTCAGCCCCATTTATATCCGGCTCACCCGTCGACCGGCAGGCCTGGAGGCATGTAGAACAGCAGAACCCTACCCGTGATGCTCCGGGGTCAGGCTGGGGAATCCTTGCGGGGCGGGCGTAGTCCGAACCACCGCGGCTCGACGAGAGCCTCGCCCTACCGATGTGGCTCTTGTTCAACAGGGTGCAATTGGATCCTGTAGTTGGTAAGAAAAGCTGTTGCCAGGAAGGTTCGGAAACCTGCGCTACGTCGCGCCGCCTTCCATTCCTTGCCTTTAAAACGCCCCTCGATTTAATTGCTCACACGATTCATGGGCGACTATTACCTCTACGACGTCTTTATCAGTCACGCTTCCGCTGACAATGCGGTCGTGCGACCCATCGTCCTGCGCCTTCAAAACGAGGGCCTGAGGGTCTGGTTCGACGAGTCGGATATTCGCGACGGTCAAAGCATTCCGTCCGAGATCGACAAAGCCCTGGATAGGTCTCGTGGCGTGGTCTTCTGTCTTTCGGCAAGAGCTTTGGCCTCGAAATGGGTTATGGCCGAGGTCAATACCGTCCGGATGCGCGATCCGGATAACACTCAGGGACAGTTGGTCATTCTGGCTCTGGACGGTAGCCAGCCGCCGGGGACCCTTGGGCCGTTTAAACGAATCCCATGGACTACATCTTGGGACGATCCGGCCTACGCTCGCCTTGTCGCAGCCTGCCGGGAGGACTCGTCCAAGCAGAATTCTGGCCAAAAAACCTCAATTACACCAACGCCTATTGAGGTTATACAAAGTGAATTTGGCGTCGATCTGGGAGTTCTGGAACGCGTCTATGTCGAGCCCAATCTTCAGGATATCAACCCTCCCGATGAGGCCAATCATCCGGGTCAGGTGGCGTCGAGCGAAGGCGTTTTTCAGTGGTTTAACCGATTTCTATCCCGGGATATCACCGACGAAACCGGTGCCCGAATCCTGTTCATCCTGGCCGACGCGGGGATGGGAAAGACCTCCCTTCTCCTGCGGCTCAAGGGACGAGACATGGTCAAACCGCTCCGAGACGGCTATCGATGCGAGCTAATGAAATTAGGCAATGAGACGCTGGCCCGAATCGCCGCGATTGCCGACCCCATTCGTACCCTCCTGTTGGTCGATTCCCTGGACGAAGACCCCGAGGCGCACCGCTATGAGGACGGTGCCACCGGACGACTGCGTCAGTTACTGCCCCGACTCAAACCGTTCTTCCGGGTGGTCATCACCTGCCGCACTCAGTTTTTTCCCGAAACCTCACCCCATTTGACCGACCGTCCCGGCTGGTTCTCGATGTCGGACTACAGTTGCCCGTTGAAATACCTTTCTTTATTCAGTGACGATCAAGTCGAGGCCTATTTGCGCCGGAAGTTTCCACCCAGCGTGTTCGAATCCGTTTTCAAACGCTTCCAATGGGGAGGTCAGGTGGACCGGCTGGAAACGGCCCGCGCCGCGACGAAGGCCATGGATTCCCTGCGCATGCGTCCGCTGTTGCTGAGTTACATTGAAGACTTTGTCGACGGCGAAGAGACCCAGCGAATTGATCACCGCAATCGTTACGATGTCTACGAACACCTCGTGACCAAATGGCTTCAGCGCGAATGTGAGAATAACAAGCACCTCGGGCTGAACCTGGAGCAGGGTTGGAAAGTGGCCACCGCATTGGCGGTTTATCTGACGAAGGCCGACCGCCGCCGGTTGCCACAAGAGGAGTTATCCAAGGTGCCCGGTTTGGAAACGTTCGCCCGGTTTAAGATCGAAGCCCGTTCGCTGCTCAATCGGACCACTCGTTTTGAGTTTCAATTCGCCCACAGCACCTTCCAGGAATTCCTTGTCGCCCGAGCGTTGCTGAAGGGAGAATTTTCATTTGCCAACAGTGGTTTTCAGGCCACGGCGGTCACGCGGCGCTTTATCATCGATGGCCTTCCCAAATCAAAAGCAGCTGCGGTGGATCTCCGGGGCGTGAGTTCGGTTGAAGACCCCAGTTGGAAGGGATTGGTCAAGGACCTGCTGGGAATCGAGATGATCTGGGTTCCGGCAGGGACCTTTCTTATGGGTTCACCCAACGATGAAAGTGGACGCGACAATAACGAGGGGCCGCAGCATCCGGTGACGCTGACCAGCGGCTATTGGCTGGGACGCTTTCCTGTCACTCAGGACCAATTTGAAAGAGTGACCGGAAGTAATCCCAGTCACTTTAAAGGCGGTTCCAGGCCGGTCGCGGGTCTAACCTGGTATGAGGCGGTTAAATATTGCGATGCACTGAACCATACAGCCCATAGCCAAGGTTTGTTGCCTGAGGATTGGAGCTTCCGCCTTCCCACCGAAGCCGAGTGGGAATACGCCTGCCGGGCCGGGACCCCCAGCGCGTTCAACGATGGTTCTTCGTGCACCGTTCCTCAAGGCAACGACCCGGCCCTTCGCCGATTGGGTTGGTTTGATGAGAACAGTAAACTACAGACCCATCCCGTGGGCGAGAAAGCAGCCAATGCGTGGGGCTTTCACGACATGCATGGAAATGTTTGGGAATGGTGCTTCGATGGGCGTCGCACCTACGATGACCGATCAGAAGTGAACCCCGTTGGACCGTTGGGTAAAGCGGGGCGCGCGCTGCGCGGCGGTTCCTGCTGGAACTATGCCCGGTACTGCCGGTCGGCCTGCCGGGTCGAGCTCGGCCCGGGCGGCGGGTTCGACAACATCGGCTTTCGTCTCGCGGCAGGTCAGGCGATTGGTCCAGCAAAAGGACAGCCGGCAGGATAAGGGTGTCGATTGGGTGTCTGGAGGGGGGAGCCGAGCGGGCGAGGCGGACCCCGCAAGACCCCGGGCGACACCCTTATCCTGCCGCGGCTCCGGCTTCTCTCGGACGAAATTGCGAAGCAGAGTGGCAGCGGCGTCCCGCCGCTTTCGTCTCCCGATTGGATGCGCGTTAAAAATTGGCCTAGTCTTGTCCACCGCAGCTCGTCGGCAGCCTCGGTCCTGCGGGTGGCCATTTGGCTTCTCTCGAACGAAATCGCGGAGCGAAGCGCAGCAGAGTGGCAGCGGCGTCCCGCCGCTCTGGCCCCCGGATTGGATGCATGCGCGTAGAATTGGCGTAGTCCGGACCATCAAGGTTCAGTGACAACCGTGCACTACCAATGTGGCTGGAGTTCAATTGTTTACGTCGATAG
>CAITXU010000013.1 GCA_903896505.1 uncultured Verrucomicrobiota bacterium
CATCAGCACGCAACTCACTCCGGGAGGGATTCAACTGGCATGGCCCGCCTCGATCAGCGGTTGGACCTTGCAGACGACTACCGACCTTGGTTCAAACCCGGCCTGGCATAATTACAGCACCGGGACCACCAACCTGCTTGTCCCTTTAACCGAAACCCGGCGCTATTTCAGGCTGGTCAAGCCGTAGTCAGGAAATCAAGGGTCGCAATGGAGTTGAGAGTAAAACGTCCTTCCTTGGGGTTTACCTTGGTTGAGTTGCTGGTGGTGATCGCCATCATCGCCATTCTGGCGACCTTGTTGCTGCCGGCCCTGACCCGAGCCCGGGACCAGGCCCAGTCCATGGTCTGCCTAAACAACCTCAAACAACTCCAGTTGGCGTGGCAGACCTACACCGATGACAACAATGGGAAGATCGCGGTCGCCTACCTCCTGTACTCCGAGCCGGAGGCGCCGAGATGGGTGAACGGTTGGCTGAGCCCCTTTAGTGTCAGTGACGGTCAGTCGACGGACCAGAAGTTGATGATGGAGCCGGGCATCGGCCGTTTGAGTCCCTATACCCGAACTCCCGAAATTTATCACTGCCCCAGCGATCACAGCACCAGCAATGTGTTTTCAAGAGTTGGCCCGCTGCGAACGCGAAGCTATTCCATGAACATGCAGATGGGCCTGGGCGACGGAGGTGTGGCGTATGATGGACAAAATACGTTCTACTTCCCAACAGCCTTTGTCAAACTGGCGGACTTCAATCGGGTATCGACCTCCCACATCTGGGTGTTCATTGATGAGCATGAGGGAACCATCGACAGCCCGGCATTCCCATTGGTCTGGCTCAATGGTCCCGAGGCCTACTGGCCTGGCCACTGGCCGTCGACCCGGCATCGACGGCGGGGTCCCGTTTCCTTTGTGGACGGCCATGTGGAAATCCACAAGTGGCAGGACCCGCGGACCGGCCCGGAGGTGCACAACTGGTTTGATGTGTACGGGAATGGTTGGGACGCCCGCGGCAACAAGGACTTCGCCTGGCTCTGGGAACGAACCAACGGCCCCTGGCCGTATCCCTGGTGACCTCATCCACGAGCATGGCCAATTTCCGGTTGAGCCTGCCGAATACAACGGGATTTTGCCGGTTACGGGCGTTCCTGGATAACGCCGCCGATACAAACCGAAGTGCCTGGGCCTCGCTCGATCTGAGTTTGGGGACGGTGGTATCACTGACGGCCACTCCCGACGTGGGCGACGACAAGAACACCATCACCGCCAAACGAGCCAAATTGCACTTTACCCGGACAGGAAATCCGACCAATTCCCTCACGGTCTCGTTTCTATTGCCGACAAGCGGATTGGCCAGTCCGGTAGATAATCGCAATTTGATCGCCACCTATGGCTTAGTAGGGAACGGCGACTACTCCCTCATTGCTACCGGTGGGGCCTCCCTGGGCACTATAAACCCCGGGGGCACCAGTACGCTGACCATCCCGGCGGGAAGTGCCGAGGCCATCGTGGACATTGCGCCCAAGGCCGACAACCTGACCGAGGCCAATGTGGTCCGGGTCATTCTGAACCCGGATTCCGGCTACGCCATTGGGGCGGCCTCCACCGCTGACGTCTACATCTATGATGGCCCGTATTGGAGCCTTTACCCCTTGGGAGCGACGCTCAACTTTGATCCCAATGCCGATCCTCTCGAGACGACGGCCTACGCCATCAACAACGCCACAACGCCCCGGATAGCCGGAGTTCTATCCAATCTGGTGACCTGCTTCACTACCTTTGGAACAGCCGGTGCCTGGTGGAGTGGCTCCTACACTGAGCCATCTGGTATCCTCGCGTCTTCGTCCATTTGTAGCGGCACCAACCTGTATTACTCCGGCTACAACCGGATACCATTCTCGGAGGACGATTCGGGAGTCATGGTGGGATGGCAGTTGCCCAGCGGCTCAGGGGTGTATCGCGCCTTCCGGGGAAGCAGTAATGGGTCCACCGTCACCCTGCCGTCGATCAACGGCATCAGTACCTATGGAGCGGGAGCCAATGCCATCAACCCCAATGGCACCTTTACCGTGGGCTATTCATTCAATGGGACCACCAATCGCCCTGTCTATTGGGGCTCGTCCGGGAATGCAACCGATTTGGGTGAAATCGGAAATACGACTCGGTCCGGCGCTGCTTATGGTATTAATTTCAGTAACGTCGTGGTGGGCATCTACGAGCAGACATTTGGTCCGGTTAGCAACAAAATTACCGCTGTCCAAGGCTTTCGAACGGTGGCCAACTCAACTTTACCCGCTTCCATCCAATCCAGTTCCGGTGATGTTCTTTTGGCTCCCCTTAGTTACACCAATATCCTGACGGTTCCTCTTTCGGTCAATTCGTTGGGAGTTGCGGTCGGATATTACCTGGTTGATTCCCGAACGCCGTTAGCTGCTTTTTGGTTAGCACGCAGTACAGGAACGACAAATTCTACAGCGCTGGATGCAGGAATTTGGCAAAATCCCGTAACTCTTGTTCCTGACGCAAAAAGCGAAGCGTTATCTATCAACGATGGAAACTGGGCGGTTGGCTGGTCGGGCAGTGGAGTGACCGTTCAGCGGGCTGTCTTGGCGCGCGGCTTGGGATCTTCCATGATTGACCTCAACGATCGTCACTTTTTATATGGAGCTTCGGGATGGACTCTGCAGTCCGCCGTCGGAATTAATTCCAAGAACTGGATTATCGGTAATGGTATAAATGGCTTTTATAGTCGAGGCTTTGTACTCGTGCCAAGAGTTCCTGGGCAGTAAATCGGTTTATGATCAATATCTATGAATAGGCGCAAAATAGGACTTATATTTCTGGCATTGTTTTTTGTCTTAATCCCTGCTTACGCTCAAAACGGTAATTGCTGCGATCAAGGCATTCCAACCTCCGGGCCGATTGCAGACATCGATTTCGATGGGGATGGTACGACGGACATATCTTATCTTCTTACAACTGAATTAGATGCTACACACCCAAATGCATATAGCGTGTTCTACCAACTTTTTCCAAGCTCGCATTCGGCGCTGCCTGCCCCTTCACCGACAACTACCTTTTACAAATATGGACATATGATATCTGCTCCGGCAGCCGGGTATAGACCAGGCATTGATGTAACAGATTATGGTGCCTACAACGGACCCGGCGGTTGGCAATACGGATACGCCAACGACGATTTTGCAGGCAACAAATTCACCAACATCTACGTCGGCTTTGTTCTGACCCTGTCGGACGGTCGTCATTATGGCTGGCTGCACATGAGCCGCCCGGACCTGAAGGTCAAAACCCCGTTTGCCGTGGTGGACTACGCTTACAATCCTGTGCCTGAAGCTCCGATTCAGGCTGGGATTCCAGCTCCTCCACCGGTCATCAGCACGCAACTCACTCCGGGAGGGATTCAACTGGCATGGCCCGCCTCGATCAGCGGTTGGACCTTGCAGACGACTACCGACCTTGGTTCAAACCCGGCCTGGCATAATTACAGCACCGGGACC
>CAITXU010000014.1 GCA_903896505.1 uncultured Verrucomicrobiota bacterium
GAACTACGTGAACAACGTCGCCCGCACCGTCATTGACTTCCCGGAAGTGAAACCGGGCGAACCCGAGCCTGTGGCGACGGGTTCGTGCAAGGCCGTCGGTCAACGCCACGACTGAATTCAAAGCGTCTCGCCGCCGCCGCCATTCCGGCACTGCGGCGGTCGGGGCTCCCATCCAACATCCACGACAAATCCAACCGATATCATCATGAAATCCTTCGTTTATACGGAACTGCAAATCTCCCTCCCCTTCGCCCAAGCACCGTGGCGCGAGATCAATCCCGAGATCCTCAAGCAACCGGGCTTTCGCAACAAAACCTGGCTCGCCGGCGTGGGCAATCACTCGCTGGGAGGATTCTACGAATTCGACTCGATCGAAAACGCAAAGCGGTTTGTGACCGGCTATTTCCCGGCGGAAGCGGCCAAATATGGCGTGGCGCAGACCACACGGGTTTTTGACGGCTCGGTCGTCGAGGAAGCCAGCCGTTACTTGAACTCGCTGCACTTTGGCGGAACCCGGGGCCAGGAACCCGGGGCCTTCGTTTACACTGAGGCGCAGATTTCCGTCCCGTTCGCACAGGCTCCGTGGGCCACGATGAACCCTGTCCTCAAGGCGCAACCCGGCCTGTTGCACAAGACCTGGCTCAGTGGTGTCCATACGAATTCGGTCGGCGGCTTCTACGCCTTCGACACCTTGGCGAATGCCACGCGATTTGTGACCGACTACTTCCCAACGGAAACCGCCGGTCTCAATGTCGCCTACACCACGCGACTCTTCGACGCCTCGCTCGTAGGCGAGGCTTCACGGGCCGTGCGTTCGCCGTTCTTTGCTTAAATGCCTGTCCATCGTCCACGCAGCGCGGACGGGAATGGTCCCGTCTGCGCTCCGACGCTTCCCATCTCCGGTACACCCCATTCACCCTCACTCAAGATGAACACATCCAACATCAACCCCAGGCCACCGCTTCCGCCTTTCACCGAGGAAACCGCACGTCAGAAAGTGCAGCTCGCCGAAGACGCCTGGAACTCGCGGGACCCTGAGCGCGTCGCTCTCGCTTACACACCCGACACGGAGTGGCGCAATCGCGCTGACTTTATCACCGGACGCGAGCAAGTCGTTGAGTTCCTGCGTCGCAAGTGGGCCAGGGAGCAGGACTACCGGCTGCGCAAGACACTTTGGGCCTTTACGTCAAACCGCATCGCCGTTCGCTTCGAATACGAATGGCACGATTCCTCCGGCCAATGGTGGCGCAGCCATGGGAATGAGAACTGGGAATTCGACGAACACGGCTATATGGCAAAGCGCTACGCCAGCATCAACGACCAGGCGATCACCGAAGCCGAGCGAACGCTTCTCGGGCCGCGCCAGCCCTGAAGTTCACCGAAAAGGGTGCTGACCTTAAGGTGGGGCGCACATTAAGACTCAGTGATGTGATGCGGATGAAATCAGCGCCAGCCGACCGAGGAGTAAAGTCCAAAGCATGGTGGCTGATCCTTTGATTTTCGCGCCTTCGTGTCCACAAATAGACCGCCCTTCGAAGTGCGGACGGCAACGCAGTGGACCTTCAGGCAGGTCAATGGGGCTGATGGTCTCATCTCCATGTCCAACCGCAAAGTTCGCATTTTTCACCTGTTCGCTGAATGACGTAACCGCAGGAAAAACACCTGAACTCGTCCTTGCCCAATGGTTCAGTCCCGTGCGGCAATTCGGAGGCCACAAAGCGGGCGATATCGCTGTAGACAGTCCGTAAATTCTTGAGACGATCGGCGTGCTTTGCGACGATTTCTTCCGCCGCCCGTGTGTCGCCGCCGTCAAAGTCATCCCGGTGGACAATGAGTTCGTGAACCATGTCCCGCACCTGCTGCCGGTAATAGTCCTTTAGCGCCGTCAAAGCGGCGTCGTACTGCGATTGAGGGACCATAGGAGTTGAACCCGGGAATCTTGGTCAGTGTGGATGCCCTATTGTTTGACCTCGATCGGTCCAAACACCTAACCTGTCCTGCTCGAGGAACCGAAGGCGACCGACCCACCTAACTGACCAGTTTAGTTAAATTATCCCCTTTTGAGGATACCAATTCAGTAGCGGAAATCAAGAGCGGCAGGATTCATATTCTCACCCCATTGGCAATCCCGGTTTTCTAGCCCTGGTCGAGCTTTGGACCAAAGCGGCAGCTCTCCGTTGAACTCGCCTGACGGGTACGGCAGAGTCTCAACCATTGATTTTGCAATGACGATGAATCGACTCTTTCTTCTCCCAGGTGCCATCCGCAGGGACCCGGCGGTCGACGCCTGGCTGGCGGCGCATCGTGGTGAACTCGGGGACGTCGCTCGGTACTGGTTTGAAGTGATGCGCCAGTGCGGCGGGGACGTCCGTGAATTATTGCATGATGGTCATCCGACGGCCTGCGTGGGGGACGCCGCCTTTGGTTACGTCAACGCCTTTGCCGCCCACGTCAATGTCGGATTCTTCCACGGTTCCGAACTACCAGACCCGGGGCGGCTTGTGGTGGGTTCCGGCAAATTCATGCTTCATGTGAAGCTTCGATCTGGGACGCCGATCGACCGGGTGGCACTCACGAAGCTCATCGGCGATGCCTACGCCGATATTCGAGCGCGGATCGAGGCAGAGGAACGGGGAATGTAGGTTTGAGTCCGCAAACTATGGGCCGTAGTTCTGTAGTCGCGGGACGTAAGCCCGCGCTGACGGGCGGGCGGGTCAAGGTTTCGCGCGACTCCCGGCGAGGGCATTCAACCGTTCTTCCAACGCGATCAATCGCTGCTCGAGTGAGCTGTTGCGTTTCTTCAAGGTTTCGATCTCCGTGTCGCGCTCCTTTTTCTGCTCCTCCAGCTTTCGGTTCAATCCCTGAATGGCAGCCAGTGCGACTCCATCAGCGTCCACCATGCTGATGTGTCGGTCGTCCTGCCCCACCCCAAAGGCCGCATAAAAGTCCTGGGCCATCGGTCCGATGTGGCGGGGGCTTCCCGCATCGGCCTTGTAGTTCCATGCGGAGATGGGTAGCGACGCGACCTTGTCCAAAACCTCGGCAGAATCGATCGTCGAAAAGTGCTCCTTAACATTCCGGTCGCTCGATCCAGTCACTGTCCCACTCGCCAGGATATCCCCCGTGACCTCCAGCGCTCTGGAGGGTGAAGTCGTGCCTATGCCGACGTTGCCACCGGCGTCAATGAGCATGCGCGAGACCCCCAGCGTCCGGTCAATGATCTGAAAACTGGCAGCCAGGTGTCCCTGCGCGATGGGCGAACTGCTCTGCAACGTCCAGCGATGTCCGGGGCGGGGCGGGCTGTTTTCCGCGCCAGCAGGATCAAATTGGTCGGGGCTCTGGATGCTGATCTCGCAATCGGGTCCGGTTGACAGGACATGAAGGCTCGAAGCGGGTGTCGCAGTGCCAATGCCCACGTTTCCATTCACCAGTCTCATCGCCTCGATGCTGCCGAATCTGGAAGAAAAACCAGAGCCGTTGACGAAAAATGCCAACCCGCCGGTGAAGCCCCCATTGTCTGTGGATTGAATATAGCCCGGTCGCCACTCCCCGGCGTCCCCTTGTGGATTGCTGACAAATTCAACCCGTCCAAATCCGGGTGCCCCGGTCGACTGAATGCGGACCACGGTCGGGTTGTTGTCCGAATATACATGCAAACCGGCATTGGGCTGGGCCGTTCCAATCCCCACCCCACCGGAAGCATGGACCAGGAATTGATTGTTGGCGGTGCTGGTAAAAGGCGCCAATCAGATTGGGGCTCAGGGATGCGTCCTCGATTCGCAACGCCCGCTGGCCATTCACTCTTAATTCCAACGGTAGATTGTCCGATGTACCGAGATAGGCGCCGATTAACGGGTCGGCACCCGCATTGCCGCCGCTTTTCCAAAAGCTCCCGCTGGTAAGTCCATTCAACGTCGTCGCATCCACGTTCGTTATCTTGGCTCCGTCCCCTATAAAACCGGTGGCGGCCGTTACCGTCCCGGCAAAGCTTGCATTGGTCGGCAGTGAGGCGTTCAGAATTTTTCCGGTCAGTTGCGCCGTCGGAATCGTTCCGCTTAGGCTCACGGCACTCCCGGCGAAGGCAGCGCTTGAGGCGTTCCCAGCAAAGATGGCATAGGGCGTGGGAGTCAAAGCCTGCCGGGGTGTCAGCGGGATGAACGCTCCATGCCCATTGGTCCGCACCGCAATTTCCAGCCAGCGGTCCTCGCCCGAAAACCGACCTCCAAAATCCAATGTGACGGTGAAAAGGCCGTTTGTAATGCCCGAGGCGTTGTTGGTAATCGGAGTGGAAACCGGGACACCCCCAGCACTGCTCGCGTACAACGAGAAAACCAGGTCATAACTCCCGTTGGCGGCGTTCGCCCCGTCATTCAACTGCCCCTGGAAGGTAAACGCCGTGCCCGGTGGAATAGGCGTTACCGCAAGGGCTGAACACACCGAGAGCAGTGAAATTAATCGAATCAATGGTTTCATCATGAAAGTTGGATATTGGATATCGTTTCTTTTTCCTTAGACCCTCATTCCTCCCCAAAAGCTCTCAAGTTTGGCCTGTTTTTGTCCTATGGAGCGAGCACCACAGCGTGAAATTTGATTTTAACAACCACTTCGGTCAAACGCAAGCGGCTCCACCCGCAGGTCCCTCAACCCAAAGATCGTTGAGTCGTTCAGAAACTTGAACCGCCTCGCCCCATCCTTGCGCTTGGGTCCAAACCGCTGGCGATGGTCCTCAAACACCTGATTCACCCAGCCCCGACTCCCAATCACCGCGCCATCCGTAAAGTACCGCACCCGACACCGAACATAATCTCCCCATCCCAACTTCCCCTTCTGGGCAAACACTTCCTGGACCTTCTCAGGTGAGATTCCCCCCCGAATGGCCGGTCTATCAGGTCCCTGCACCCCCTCGGTCATCCCTTCTCCAAACACAAACAACCGATACCGGGCCATCGCCTCAGTGAGATTGCGGTCTTCCCGGTCACTCGGGTTGATAATGCCCCGAATCCCCTCCTTGGCCACTCGCACCCCTGCCACCGCAGCGGCATACCCACTCCAGCGATACTCCTTGGGGTCATCAGTCAATCGGGCTCGAATCGGATTGAGGTCAATGTAGGC
>CAITXU010000015.1 GCA_903896505.1 uncultured Verrucomicrobiota bacterium
AAACCGAAAACAAGGCCCATCTCCGAAGAAGACCGCCCACAGCCTCATTTTGTATTTCTTTGGGTTAAGAAGGCACACTTCTATTTCAAACCCCATCTTTCCATCGATCTTAGCGGTCGGATGAGGGGAAATAACGGAGGTTCCAAGGCCGTTGTCCCTCTTGGGGTGCTGAACAAGCGCAATCCTTTCTGACTCAATCTGTTTATCGGTTTCCATGAACCGAGTGTACAGACCAAAGTGCACGCGGACCTTCGGCAGCGTTCTTGGCATCTGCAAAACAATCCCTAATCCAAAAATATCTTCAACAAACTTATACTTGACCGCTCAAGCATAGAGGCACACTGTGTGCCCATGAACAAGCTGACGAACGAGGACCGCACCAAGGTGGTTGCCTGCTTGGTGGAGGGTAACAGCCTCCGCGCTACGGTCCGGATGACCGGCGTTCACCGCACCACGATTCAACGCCTCTTGGTCGAACTCGGTGCCGCTTGTTCCGCCTACCAAGACAAGGTGTTTCGCAACCTCAAGCTGCGCCGCATCCAGTGCGACGAGATTTGGTCCTTCGTCGGAGCCAAGGAGAAGAACGCCTCCAAGGAGCAGAAAAAGACCGGGTGGGGCGATTGCTGGACTTGGACCGCTATCGACTCCGAAACCAAACTCGTTCCCTGCTGGTTCATCGGTGGCCGTGACGCCGGAGCGGCTTGGCACTTCATGCACGACTTGGCCGGCCGCCTCGGGAATCGGGTGCAACTCACCACAGACGGTCACAAAGCCTACCTGTCGGCGGTTGAGGACGCTTTCGGTGCGGACATTGATTTCGCCCAGCTTGTGAAAATCTACGGCAACGCCCCCGAAGGCCCTGAGGTTCGCTACTCTCCCGCTCAGTGCATGGGAGCCAAGAAAGCCGTCGTCGCTGGCAGCCCTGACTTCCGGCACGTTTCAACGAGCCACGCGGAGCGGGCCAACCTCACAATGCGGATGTCGATGCGCCGGTTTACCCGTTTGACCAACGCGTTCTCGAAGAAGCTGGAGAACCACGAAGCAGCGATTGCACTCCACTTCATGCACTACAACTTTTGCCGGATACATCAGACGCTCCGGATCACCCCTTCGATGGCGGCCGGAGTTTCCGATCACGTTTGGAGTTTGGACGAACTGATCGCTTTGCTCGGCTGAATTTCAAAATGTACCACTACCTCCTTGGGAGTGCTTTTGACCGGATTATACTCGGCTTTCATCGTGCCGAGCTTGGTGAAGCCGGCGGGTGTCGGGGAGCCCTTTTGCGACATCAGGATGGCTCCGGGGACGATACAACTTGCCGGACGGGCGCACCACTGGTTCGGCGATTGAGACAAGAAACGGGAATCAGACTGCCGGTGCGAGCAGCATCAACAGTCCGAAGACCAGCACCGCCAGCACCGCGCACCACAGCAGAAGCTTGATCAGGGACTTGGTGATCTTCCAGACCACGATTACCCCGAGGATTGCCCCAGCCGCGAGTCCGGCGAGGGCGAGGCCGCTTTGGAGTGCGGGCGGAATCATGCAGCCGGCAAGGGTTGTGCAGCGGTGACAGGTGTCGAACGGGCGGCCCGGAGACGTTCCGCACCGTGGCGGAGCATGCGTTCGGTGACCTCCCAGCCGAGGCAGGCGTCGGTCAGAGACACGCCGTATTTCAATTGGGTGAGATCGGACGGGATGGGTTGATTGCCTTCGTGGAGATGGCTCTCGATCATCAC